>DATARK010000066.1:0-35191 GCA_036264175.1 Solirubrobacteraceae bacterium | reverse complement strand
CGAGTGTCAGCTCGAGCGCGACACCACCGTCGTCGATGCGCAGACGCCCCGGCTCCTGCGCAGGACCGGCAGGGTCGAGCGTGGCCGTGTCCAGTCGCAACGCGCGGGCCCGCGGCAGCAGCCGCGTGCGCTCGCGCAGCTCGTCGTGCTCGCGGCGGTACAACGCCCAGAAGGACTGCCACGCGGGGCCGAGCTGGACGAGCGCCGCGCAGGCCATCAGCTGCTCGTTGAAGATGCCGACGTAGCGCCATCGCTTCAACGGCCGCCCGCCGCGCACGAGAGCGAGGCGCTGCGGGGGCGCCGGCGCGCGCTCGCTCACCCGAGCCGCGTCGGCCGTTATGCTTGGCGTTGTTGACTGACCAGTCAATCTATTTGCAGGCCGCGGCGCCCGATGGGCGTGGCGGCGCGCGCGGGTAGGAGGGAATGCGCTCTTGAGGGTCGCCGCCGTTCAGCTCAACTCGACCGCCGACCCGGCGGCGAACCTGGCCGTCGCCGACCGCCTCACTCGCGCAGCCGCAGCAGACGGCGCACGCCTGATCGTACTCCCCGAGAAGTGGACCGCGATGGGATCTGACGAGCAGCTGCGCGCCGCCGCCGAGCCGCTTGACGGTCCGACGGTGCAGTGGGCACGCGCGCTGGCGCGCGAGCTGGACGTGGAGCTGATCGCGGGCTCGATCGTCGAGCGCGTGGAGGGCCAGCAGAAGCTCGCCAACACGAGCGTGCACGTCGACTCCCAGGGCGAGCTGAAGGCGGTCTATCGCAAGCTGCACATGTTCGACGTGCAGGTCGGCGGACGCGTCTATCGCGAGTAAGACCTGGAGGACCCGGGCGACGAGATCGTGCTTTCGCAGACCGGCGACGGCGTCGAGCTGGGACTGTCGATCTGCTACGACCTGCGCTTCGCCGAGCTGTATCGAATCCTCGCCATACGCGGCGCGCGCGTGTTTCCGCTCCCGGCGGCGTTCACGCTGGCGACCACGCGCGATCACTGGGAGACGCTGCTGCGCGCCCGCGCAATCGAGAACCAAGCATTCGTGATCGCCGCCAATCAGATCGGCGAGCACCCCGGCGGCAACCGCTCGGGCGGTCGCTCGATGATCGTCGATCCCTGGGGCATCGTGCTGGCGCAGGCGCCCGACGAGCAGTGCCACATCGTGGCCGAGCTGGACATGCAGCGACTCGAGCAGATTCGCGCGCAGCTGCCCGCACTGGCCAACCGACGCGCCGACGCATACCGCTGGCCCGAGGAGGTGCGCGCATGAGCGCGAGCAGAACGCCGGCTCCGGACGCCGGCAGTCCAGCAGAGCGGGCGGGCCGCGGCGCCGGCAACGGCGGCGCGGGGAAGGGACCGGACAAGCGTCGGCTGATCCTCGACGCGGCGGTGCGCGTGTTCGCGCGCCAGGGCTTTCACGCCTGCCGCGTGTCGGACATCGCCGACGAGGCCGGCGTGGCCTACGGGCTCGTGTATCACTACTTCGCCTCCAAGGACGAGGTGCTCGACACGCTGTTCATCGAGCGCTGGGAGGTGATGCTGCAGCTGATCCGCGACGTCGACGCCGAAGCGCTGCCGGTGCGCGAGAAGCTCGGCGCAATCGCCTCGTTCATCATCGACAGCTACAGCCACGACCCCGATCTGATGAAGGTGATCATCGTCGAGGTCACGCGTGCGGCCAACTCCTTCGGCGACACGCACATCGGCACGATTCGCGAGGCCTACGAGCTGATCGGCGCGATCGTCGAAAAGGCGCAGGCCGACGGCTACTTCAAGCCGGAGATCGAAGCGCGCTTTGCCGCGATGGCCTTCTACGGCGTGATCGAGCAGCTGCTCACCGGCTGGATCTTCGACCTGCGCCCGCAGGGCGAGGAGGAGTTCGAGCGCGCCAAGTGGATCGTCATCGAGACGGTCTGTGGCGGCCTCGAGACGAGCGCAGTTTCCGATGAGACCAGCACGGGCAATACACTGCTGCGCTGATGGAGAACGAGATGGTCAAGAGGCTCGTTTGGTCGGGGCTGCTGGCAGGGGCCGGCGCGCTGTCGACGATCGTCGCGCAGCGGGCCGCGGCGCTGATCTGGCGACGCCTGTTCGACGAGGAGCCGCCCGAGTGAGCGTTCCTCCAGGGCCGCCGCCTCCCTCCGACCCGGGCAGAGAGCCGCCGCACAACATCGCCGCGGCGATCGCCGAAGTGTCCGAGCGCGCGCAGGTGCTCGTGCGCGAGGAGATCGAGCTGGCGAAGGTCGAGGTCACCGAGAAGGCGACACGGCTGATCAGGGGCGCCGTCGTCGGCGTGGCCGCCGGCGTGTTCGTGGTGATGGCGCTCGTGATGGCGCTGTTCGGCGGCGCCTGGCTTCTGTACTACTACCTGCCCGGCAACGACTTCACCTACTTCTGGGGCTTCTTCGCGATGGCCGTGATCCTGCTGCTGCTGGGAGCAGTTGCAGGCGTGCTGGCCGCCAAAGCCGTCAAAAAAGGCTCGCCGCCGGTGCCCAACATGGCGATCGAGGAGGCCAAGAAGATCCGCGAGACGGTCTCTACTCCCGGCGACGTGCCGGCCAAAGGGGCTGTCAGCTGATGGCCCAGCGCTCGCCCGCGGAGATCCGCTCGTCGATCGAGAGCAACCGCATGGAGCTCGCCGTCTCGCTCGACCGCCTGCGCGGCGAGGTCACGCACATCACCGACTGGCGCGGACACATCGAGCGCCACCGCTCAGAGTTGACCGCTGGCGCCGCGCTGGTGGGCTTCGCGCTGGGCGTGCGCATGCTGCGCCGGCGACGCCGTCGCTCCTGAGCTTCGGTCGCGTCCCGCCGCTCGGGAGCCGATCGCGCTGCCTATGTCCCTTGGGATAATGGGTCCCTACATAAAGGCATCTATGCCGACAGGCATAGATCGCCGTCAGGCCAGCTGCGCGCGCGGGACCGCGCCGACGCCGATAAGACCGGGGCCGGTGTAGGTGCCGATGACCGGGCCGACCTCCGAGGTGAACACAGGCTCGGTGTCGAAGATGTCGCGGCAGCGCTCGATCAGGCGCTCGGCCTGCTCGGGCGCCTGGATGTGCTGGACGACCCAGCCGTCAGCGCTGGCGTCGTTGAGCTGCTGTGCGTACTCGACCATGCGCTCGAACGCGCGCCCGGCCGTGCGCACGCGCTCCACCGGCATGATCTCGTACTCCAGCGAGAGGATCGGCTTGATCTTCAGCGTGCCGCCGAGCCAGGCCTGGGCCTTGCCGATACGCCCGCCGCGGCGCAGGTACTCCAGCGTGTCCAGGCAGAACCAGATTTTCAGCGCCTTGCGCGTCTCGCGCACATGCGCCACGACGGCGTCCTTGTCCGCTCCCGAGCGCGCCGCCGCGCACGCGGCCAGCACGAGCAGCCCGGTGCCGCCGCAGCCGCTTTCGGAGTCGAGCACTTCGACGCGCTCGCCTAATCCGCGCTCGCTGAGCAGCTGGTGCGCCTGGCGCGCGGCCTCATAGGTCCCCGAGATGCCGCCGGCCAGGTGGATCGAGACGACGTCGCGGCCGGCCTCCAACAGCGGCTCCCACACGGCGAGAAAGTCGCCGATCGACGGCTGCGAGGTGGTCGGCAGCTCGGAGTCGGTGCGCAGGCGCTCGTAGAAGGCGTCGAAGCCGTCCATCTCCAGCTCGCGCACCGATTCGCCGCTCCAGCCGACGTACAGGCTGACCTGATGGACGCCTTCGCGGTCGGCGAGATCGAGCGGCAGATAGTGGGTGCTGTCGGTGGCGACCGCTACGGGCATGCGCGGCGGGACGCTACACCAAGGCCTGCGCGAGCTCTCCCGACTCGTACATCTCGGTCACGATGTCACAGCCTCCGAGCAGCTCGCCGTTGACGAACAGCTGGGGGATCGTCGGCCAGTTGGAGATCGCCGACAGCTCCTGGCGGATGCGCGGGTCGGGCAGGATGTCCACGGCGGCAAACGGCGTGTCCAGCGACTGCAGCGCCGCGACCGTGCGCGCGGAGAAGCCGCAGGCCGGCGCCTCGGGCGTGCCCTTCATGAACAGGATCACCTTGTGCTCGGAGATCGCCTCGGAGATCGCCTCGCGGATCGGATTGGCGTCGTCGGAGGGCGCGGCCTGCGGCGCGGGCGCCTGGCCGGGCGACATCGGAAGGTCTCTGACGGGATTGCTCGACATGGCTGGCTCCTGGCTGGTGGGGTGCGGGCTCATCTGGTGGCGGTCGGCTGCTGCGCGGCGGCGGCCTGCGGCACGAGCGTCTTCAACGAGAGGGCGTGGATCGCGCCGCCGATCTCCGCGCCGAACACGTCGTAGACCAAGCGGTGCTGCTCGATGCGGCTGCGCCCGGCGAACGCCGCGGCCGTGACCGTCGCGCGGAAGTGATCGCCGCCGCCGGTGTAGTCCTCGACCTCTGCCTGCGAGCCGTCGATGGCCGCCTCGATGCGCTGCTTGATGTCCTCTGCGGAGGGCACGACGACTAGCGTAGAGGATCGCGACGGCGGCTCCGGCGCGCCATCGAAGACGCGCCCGCCGGCTCTCAGCCGGCGCTATACTTTGGAAAGTCTTGCGGTTCTCACAGGAGCGAAACGATGATCACGCTTAGCGACAAGGGCGCAGAGAAGGTTCACGAGTTCCTCTCCACTCAGGAGGCGGACATCGGCATGGCCGGACTGCGCGTTGGCGTTCGCGGCGGCGGCTGCTCGGGCTTTCAGTACCAGCTGGCCTTCGACGAGCAGCGCGACGACGACGTCGTGTTTGAGAGCCACGGGCTGAAGCTGCTTGTCGACAACGAGAGCCTGCCGTTCGTCCGCGGATCGGTGATCGACTACGAGGAGAGCCTTCAGGGCGCCGGCTTCAAGGTCACCAACCCCAACGTCGTCGCCGCCTGTGGCTGCGGCTCGTCCTTCCGCGTGGCCGACGAAGAGCAGGTCTCGGCAGTCTGAGCCGTTCGCTGCGCCCGGCGGCGCTCGCGCTGCTGGTCGCACTCGCACTGTCCGGATGCGGCGGCTCGGCCGCCAAGACGGCGAGCAGGCCAGGTAGGCCAGAGTCGCCCTCGCCCTCGCCCTCGCCGTCGCCGCGCCAGCGCGGCCCCGCGTTCGGCCTGACCGAGGACAACGCCGGCCTGCTCTGGCCGGCCGCCGCCCACGCCTCCACGACTGGCGCCACGGCGCTGGAATCCACGCGCGCGAGGCTGTCGGCGCTTCACCCACGCTACGTGCGCCTGCTCGTCGACTGGGCGGCGCTGCAGCCCGAGCCCGATCGCGCGCCTGCGCTGACCAGTTCCGTGGATGGCTGCGCGCGCGGCGTGCAGCCGTGCGTCGCCTACGCCGGCCTGCGTGACGAGTTGCGCGCGATCGCCGCGCAGCAGCGCCTGGCTCGCGAACAGAGTCGCGAACAGCCGGAAGTCGTGCTGGACGTGTTCGGCACGCCGGCGTGGGCGGCGCGGGCGGCGGGCGGCTGCGAGCTGGCCGAGACGCGCGCGTTCTCACGCCCGATCAGCGCTATCGGCCTGAGCGGCTACCGGGCCTTGATCGACTCCCTGCTGGCGCTCGGCTCGCGCGAAGGCGTCGCGCTCGGCTGGTGGGCGCCGTGGAATGAGCCGAACGACCCCGTGTTCCTCAGCCCTCAGCACGCTTCCTGCGCCGCGAACGCGCCGACGCTCGCCGCCGCTGTCTACGCTGAGCTGGCGCAGGCGATGGCGGGCGAGCTGGCCGCCGCGGGCGGCGTCCATCACCTGCTGCTCGGCGAGCTCAGCGCGTTCGCATCGGACTCGCCGAATCGCACGAGCGTGTCATCTTTCATCGCAGCACTGCCGCAAAGCGTCGTGTGCCTCAGCGACACGTGGTCGATCCACGCCTACGCGACCAGATATAAGGCTGCACCTGAGCCTGAGCCTGTGACCGAGCTGGAGCGCGCACTCGACGCGCGCGGCGCGTGTGGACAGCATGCGAGCATCTGGGTGACCGAGGCCGGCGCCGGCGCGCCGCATCCGGGCCGGCCGCGGCCGGCAGGCGCTGCGGACGAACGCGAAGGGTGTGTGAGGCTCGCACAGCAGCTGCAGACCTGGGTGGCCGACCCGCGCGTGCAGGCGATCTTCCAGTACAGCTTTCGCGAGGACCCGGCATTTCCGGTGGGCCTGGTCAGCGCCGACCTCTCACACGTCTATCCGGCCTACCGGCTGTGGCTGCTCTACGCGCGTGCGAGCGCGCAGGGTCTGGCGCCACCGCCGCAGGCGGCACTCTGCGCGTAGGCTGGCGCGATGGCGATCCTTCCTCAGCCGGTGCGGTCGCTCACGCCCGCGCGCGTGCGCGACGACGTTCGTCTGCGTGCCTTCGCGGTGGCGCTCGGCCTGATTCCGCCGCGCACGATGCACTCGCACGACGACGCCCGCGTGCTGCTCGATACCGCGCGTGGCGCCCAGCGGGTCGTGGAGATCGGCGTCTATGAGGGCGCGTCGGCGCTGATGCTGCAGCGAGCGCTCGGTCGCGGCGCGCAACTGCACCTGATCGACCCTTTCGGCCGACACCCAGACGCTCTGCCTGGCGGCTGGGGCGCGAGTGAGCGCGCCACACGCCGCCTGGTGTCGCGGGCCGGCCGGCGCCTCGGAGAAGCCTGCCCGGACGTGCACTGGCACGCCGCGCTTTCGCATGACGTCGCCGCCAGCTGGTCGGGCGAGGTGGACCTCGTGTTCATCGACGGCGACCACTCCGAAGCGGGTTGTGAGATCGACTGGCTGGACTGGAGCGCGCTGGTCTCGCGTGGTGGGCACGTGGTCTTCCACGACGCGCGCGAAGATCAGCCAGGAGGCCGCGGGCTGCCCGGTCCGACTGCTGTTGTCGCGCGCCACCTGCGCGGGGCCGGAGCGGGGGAATGGACGATCGTTGACGAGGCCGACCGGACCGTCGCCGCGCGTCGCAACGGCGGGGCAGGAGCGCCAGCGGCGGGGAAGCTTGACCCCGCGGAACCGGGCCAGACCGCCTAAACACTTGACATTACGTCAACCCCTGTGGTACGTTCGCGACGACATGATGTCGGGTACCGCTACGACGCCGGGGCGGCCGTTTCAGGCCAATGCTCGGGCCTCGAAGGGAGGGATGGGGAACATGAGTCGAGCAGCATCGCGGAGTCGATGCTCCTGTGACGCTCACGTCCGCCGTTCTGTCGGGTGGGCGGTCTCGGTACGGAAGCTGGTGCGCTAAGCGCACGTCGTAACGCAACGTTGACTGGCCTAGTCAGGAGAGTCTTTTTCTGTCAAGGTATGTTTGGAGGGCCGCTGGCTGAGGTAAAGCACAGGGGCAGGGACTGGCGCCGGGGACGCCGCCGCGGGCGGGGCTTGGGTGTCGGCGACTTATCAAGAGGGAAAAGGAGTATCTAGATGAGACGTATCAGGATTGTGGGACTCTGCCTCGCGGCCGTGTTCGCACTGGCAGCAGTCTTCGCCGGTGCGGCTGCTGCGGCCAACCCGGAATACTATGAAGAAACCAAAACCAAAACGGTCGTGAAACTGGCGCCCGAAAGGAAAGTGGCGTTCACTTCCACAGGCGTGCCCAGCAAACTCGAGGGTGGCGTCGTGATCGAATGCTCATCTGACAAATCAAAAGGCACCATCAAAGGCCCGACGCACACCGAAAAAGTGAAAATCGAATACCACGGCTGTACAGCGCCTTCGATCACCTCGAGCTGTCAGAAGTCGCCCACGGTCCCGGGCGTCATCAAGACCGAATCGCTCAAGGCGGACCTCAAGGAAGCCAGCGAAACCAAAGGCGGGCCGCTCTCGGTTGTCAACGAATTCAACCCCGAAGTCGCCGGCAAACCGTTCGCGAAATTCACCTGTGGTCCGAAAAAGGAACTCACGGTGATCGTCACCGGGCATATCTTTGCCGAACAGGGCCCGGTAAACGCACCGCCTTCGAAAACTGGCTTCACGATCAACCGTGAAAAAGCCACAGAAGAAGGCTTCGGCTGCAGCAAGCAGCAGTTCCTGTTCCTCAACGGCGGTGGCTCCTGCCAGCACCTTGAAACGGGCGCGGGCGTGTCGTGGAACGTCTCGGAAGACACAGTCACAGCGAAATTCCCGTTGGAGATCAAAGCCTAAGTCAGCGCCCGCGCTGCGGGACTGAAAGGCAGACGCCTACGTGGGGCCGGCACGCGCCGGCCCCACGTGCGTTAAGGCCGGAGACGTAAGAGCGACGCGCCGGCGGCCCGGCACCAGGGAGGCGTGCCTCACGCCGCGGCGCGGAGCTCTACGCTTGCCGCTTGACGCTCCAGAGACGGTCAAGTAGTCTCTTGTAAAGCAGGGTTTCTGAGGACAGGGAGAGGGATGCAGGTCAGATCTAGCCGGGTTGCAGGGAAGCGGGCGCGCGCGAGCGCGCCTCATGAGGTGCCTGGCGGCATGCGCCGCGGCACGTCGCCCTGCCCGCGCATGCTCCGGCGGCCGGTGGCGGTGCTCCTGCTCGCTGTCTGCGCGCTGTTCGGCGCCAGCGCGGCGTCGCAGGCCGCGCTCGTCCACCCGTTCAGCTCACAGATCACCGGTGAAAAAGCGACCAAACCCTTCGCATTCCTTTGCGGCCTGAACATCTCGCCAGGCACCGGCGAACTGTTCGCTGCGGATGCCGGAAAGATCGACGTCTTCGATTCGACGAACGCGTTCCTCCGCAAACTAGGCAAACGCGGCGAAAGCGAAGCAGCCTGCAGCACCGCCGTGAACGACACGACCCAGACGCTCTACGTAGCCAATCCCGGCGAAGGCGAACCGGAACGGCCCTCGCAGAAGGAGGCAGTGTTCGTCTATGCGCTCGTCGCCGGCAAATACGAACCCCAAAAAACGCTCGACGGCTCCAACACCCCGGCGAAAACGTTCGAGGGCGAACTGTTCGCCGGGGTAGTCGAAGCGGGATCGCCGTTGCACGTCGCGGTCGCACAGAAAAGCGCCCAAGCCAACAGCGAAGACATCTACGTCGCGGTGGGCGGGTTCCAGGGCGTCGTCGACCAGTTCAGCTCTGCGGGCGAATATCTCAAACAGATCGTCGTTTCCTCGGGCGAACCGCAGGGGATGGCCGTCGGGCCGTCCGGCGAGCTTTACGTCGTGATCCTCGAAGGCGAACGGTACGCCGTGAACGAGTACAACCCCGCCGGCGAACTCATCGCGCATAACGACGGCAGCGGCGCGGGCGGCTTCGGCGCAGTTTCGGGCGTTGCTGTCGACGCTGCGGGCAATCTCTACGTGAGCGACAGCGCCAGGGAAAGGGTCGACCAGTTCGACTCCTCCGGAGGCTTTCAGGGGGCGATCACGGGCGGCGACACGCCACAGACGCGACTGAACGAACCAGGCGCCGTCGCGGTCAACCGGCAGAGCGGAGCTGTCTACGTGGCCGACCGCACAGTCGAAGGAGCGTCGGTGATCGACATCTTCGGCTCGGCGACCGTCGGCGCCGGGCCGTTCCTCGAAGGCGAGGGCGTGACTGGCGTGACGGCCACGAGCGCAACTCTTCAGGCGAGCATCGACCCCTCCGGCGTGGCGACGACGTTCCACTTCGAATACGGGCCGCAGGGCGGCCCGTATTCCAGCACGCCGGAGACGAAAGTGGGATCCGGCACCACCATTCAGCAGGCAAGCCTGGAAGTGAGCGGCCTGCTCGCGAATACGACATATGAATTCCGCGCCGTAGTCACGGCGAGCGGACACGCCGCCGAAGTCGGAGAACTGCGTTCCTTCACGACCCATACGGAAGGGACCGGCGTGAAGCTTCCCGACTCGCGCGGGTGGGAGCTGGTCTCCCCGGTCAACAAGCACGGCGCGCTGATCGAAGGAATCGGAGCTACCCAGAAGGCGGGAGGAGTCGTTCAGGCGAGTGCGGACGGCAGCAGGATCACTTATACGGCGAGCGCCCCGCTGGAAGAAAACGTAGAAGCCAACCAGGGCCACGCACCGGCATTGTCGGTGCGGGGGAGCGGTGGCTGGGCGACCCGGGAGATCAAGCCGCCGGGCACCCAGCCGACAAGCACCAACGCGTTCTCCCGCAGGGGGCTCGAGAACAGGATCTTCTCCGCAGACCTGACATCGTCGATCGTCGATCCCTTCGGCCTGGAACCGGCGCTCTCGCCGCAGGCCTCCGAACGAGCGCCTTATCGACGCGACCTCAACGATGTCGCCTGCCGGATCACGGAAGCGAAGTGTTACACGCCGCTCGTAACGGCGAAGGACGGATTCGCCGACGTGAGCGGCAATGACCCCTTCGGCGGGCAGTCCACCGGGCCGCTTGCCGGCGTGGGAGCTGTCGTGGGCGTGGGGGCGGCGCCAGACCTCAACCACGTGATCGTGCAATCGGAAGTGTCGCTGCTCGGCCCGGAATCGCACGGCGTCTACGAGTGGAGCACCGCGCGGCCCGCGTCGGAAAGGCTCCAGCTCGTGAGCCTCCTACCTGGCAATCTGCCGGTTCCCCCTCAGTTCAAGAGCTCGTTCGGGGATGTCCGCAGGAGCGTTCAGAACGCCAGACATGCGATCTCTGACGATGGCTCGCTGGTCGTCTGGTCGACCGAACCCTCCGGCTCGCTCCCCGGCCACCTCTATCTCAGGGACACCGCGCTCGGGCAGACGCTCCAGCTCGCTAAGCTCAAAGAAGGTGAAGAAATCGGCACCGGAGAAGGCGCCAGGTTCCAGACGGCCAGCGCCGACGGCAGGACGATCTTCTTCAGCGACGAAAACAAGCTGACCGCAGGGTCGACGGCCGTGCTGGGCAAGCCGGACCTCTACGCGTGCCACGTCCAAGTCGCAGAAGGGCATCTCGCGTGCGAACCCGAAGACCTGACCGCGACCGAGAAGAACGCGGGCGAAAGCGCGGCGCTGCAGCACCTGGTGATCGAAGCGAGCAAGTCCGGCACGGACGTCTATTTCGTCGCCAACGGAGTGCTCAGCTCCAACAGCAATGCGCACGGCGAAGAAGCGACCCCCGGGAACTGCGGCGAAAACCCGCCGAGCGGGGCGACCTGCAATCTGTACGTCGAGCACTACAGCGGATCGGCCTGGGAAGAGCCCGTGTTCATCGCGGCGCTGTCCGCCGACGACGGTCCCGATTGGGGGGTCGGGTCGTCCGGTAAATCGCGCGTACACGCCACCTTCGTACTGGAAGATCTCACCGCGCGGGTCTCACCGAATGGGCAATACCTCGCATTCATGTCCGACCGGCGGCTCACCGGCTATGACAACACCGACGCCAGCCCCAGCGCGGGCGGCTCGCACGACGAGGAGGTCTTCCTCTACAACGCCGCGGCGAAACAGCTGGTGTGCGCATCGTGCAACCCCTCCGGTGCGCGCCCGCACGGCCTCTTTGACAACACGACCCCGGCGGGCGACGAACACATCGTCGACGTCCCCGGCATCTGGGCGGGACGCTGGCTCGCCGGGAACATCCCCGGGTGGACCTCGCTGGAAGTCAATTCCTCGCTGTATCAGGCGCGCTATCTGTCCGAACACGGCCGCCTGTTCTTCAATAGCTCCGACGCGCTCTCCCAGCAGGACAAGAACGGCGGCGAGGACGTCTATGAGTACGAGCCCACCGGCGTCGGCAGCTGCGCAAGCTCGCCTGGATGCGCGGCCCTGATCTCCTCCGGGGAATCGACCGACGAATCCGCGTTCCTGGACGCAAGCGAAAACGGCGGGGACGCCTTTTTCCTGACCAAAAGCAACCTGGTCACGCAGGATCTCGATCAGGCCTACGACGTCTACGACGCGCACGACTGTGGCGAATCGCCGTGCATCGCGCCGGCCACGCAGCCGGCACCGTGCAACTCGTCGACAACCTGCCAAGGCAACTCGACGTCCTCAACGAACTTTGCCACTCCTTCCAGCTCGACGAACGCCGGCAATGCGCTGACGATCCCCGGTCCCGCTCCCAAAGGGCAGCCGCTGGGGACCAAGAACGTCAAACCCACCCGCGCGCAGCTGCTCGCCAAAGCGCTCAAGAAGTGCAAGAAGCTGAAGCGCAAGAAGCCGCGTGTGTCATGCGAAAAGCAGGCGCGCAAGCTCTACGCACCGAAGCATCCCCGCAAGAAGCATAAGTCGGCCAAACGATGACGAGCGTGTCCGTGTCTACCCCTCTGCGACGCGCGCCGGCGATGATCGGCATGTGCATGCTTCTGCTGCTCGGGGCGCGGGCGGCGTCGCCGACGTTTGCCCAGGCTGCCGGAGCGCCCTGGTGGCGGCTCACTCCGACGACGGCGCCCACCAACTTGCAGCCGGGCGAAGTGGCTCAGCTGCACGTCACGGCGACGAACGTCGGCGACGCGGCGGTTGCGGCGAGCGCTACCAAAACGGTGACCATCACCGACACGATCCCCGCGGGGCTGGAAGTGACGGAAGCCAAAGCGGTGGTCGACCCGGTCCTGAACGGCACGAGCCACGCCTACCCGCCAGGGCAGATCCAAGAATGCCCGATCCAGGCGACGACAGTCAGCTGCACCTACGCGGGCCCAACCCCCCTGCTTCCATTCGAGCCGATCGACATCACGATCGGCGTCAAGGTCACCGCTGCCGCGTCGTCCGCGACCGCGGGCCAGGTTTCGATAGCAGGGGGCGGCGCCTCGGCGTCGGTGGCGCAGCCGATCGTCGTCGGCGGCGGCAAAACGCCATTCGGCGTGCGCAACTACGTGCTCGCACCGGAAAACGAGGGCGGCACGATTGACAACCAGGCGGGCACGCACCCGTTTCAGCTCACGACGTCGTTCTCCTTGAACGAGAGCTTCGTGGTCGACGAATACAACTCGCTGCTGAGGTTTGGAATCCCCTTCATTCCCAAATCTGTCGCACTCGCCAAGGATCTGGTGATCAAGCTTCCGCCGGGCCTGGTCGGCAACGCGACATCGCTTCCGCAGTGCACCGAAGCCGAATTCGACCAGCGTCTCGGCCTGAACCTGAACGGCTGCAAGGCCGCGACCGCCGTCGGGGTTGCGCTGTCGACGCTGATCGAACCGGAAAGCCCCGAATTCGACAAGACGGTCTTGGGCGTCGAACCGGGAGGGGTCGCCACGGTAGGCGTTCCCGTGTTCAACCTCGTTCCGGCTCCGGGCGAGCCCGCTCGCTTCGGCTTCGACGCCTACGGCAACTTCGTAACGCTCGACACCTCGGTCGCGACCGGTGAAGACTATGCGGTCGTCACAGGTGCCTACAACGTCACCGAGATCGCCTCGCTGCTGTCCAGTCAGGTGACGCTGTGGGGAACCCCCGGAGACCCTAAGCACAGCCTCTCGCGGGGGTGGGACTGCCTCACCGGCGAACTGGACCCCGGACCCTGCGAATCGCTGATCAAAACGGAATACAGCGAATACGAAGCACAGCACCCATCGCAACACATATCCGCTTCCAAGCCGTTCCTGCGACTTCCCACGTCCTGCCAGACGCAGAAGTCCTCCGTCCGCGCCGACTCCTGGGCTGAACCGGGCATTTGGTCGGAATCGCCGACCGAACTCCCCGCGCTGCAGGGTTGCAACCAGCCCCCGTTCACGCCGTCCCTGAACGTCGAACCGGAAACCCAGGCGGGTAGTTCGCCGAGCGGCATGAAGTTCGACGTGCACGTCCCGCAGGTCGAACACGAAACCACCGAAGGCCTGCCCGAGAGTGACATCAAGTCGACGACCGTCACGCTGCCACAGGGCGTGCTGCTGAGCCCGGCTGCGGCGCACGGCCTGCAGTCCTGCTCGAAAGGCGAGGTCGGCTACCAGGGCAAAGGCTTCCTGGAATCAGAGCCGGGAGACTCGTTGGACCTGTTCACATCCAATCTGTCCGAACCCTTCTGCGAAGCGGCGAAGGTCGGCAACGTGCGCATCCAGACGCCGCTGCTCGATCACGAACTCGAAGGCGGGGTCTACCTCGCCGCGCAGGGTCAAGAAGCATCCGGCACGGTGATCCCGGGAGCGAACCCGTTCGGCTCGCTGCTCGCGATCTACATCGTCGCCAAGGACCCGGTTTCCGGGGTGCTGGTGAAGCTGGCGGGTAAGGTCACACTCGACGAAAACACCGGACAGATCAGTACGACGTTCGAAAACACTCCGCAGACGCCGTTTGAAGACTTCAAACTCGAATTCTTCGGTGGCCCTACTGCAAACCTGACCACCCCGCCGTACTGCGGCTCGCACACCACGACGGCGTCGTTCGTCTCGTGGGGGGGTCAAACCGCCAACAGCGAATCAACCTTCCAGACGACGAGCAACTGCACCAACCCGCCCAGCGCACAGCCGTTCTCGCCGTCGCTCACTGCTGGCCCGACCAACCCCAAGGCCGGCGCCTACAGCCCGTTCACGCTGACGCTCGGCAACCCCGACGGCGACCAAGCGCTGAAGACCTTGACGATGCATCTCGCTCCGGGCATGGCGGCGATGCTGTCTTCGATCACCCCGTGCCCAGAACCGCAGGCTGCCAGCATGCAATGCGGCGAAGACAGCCTGATCGGCCACTCGACCGCCGTGTCGGGTCTGGGCGGCAACCCCTTCGCACTGCCGGGCAAGGTCTACCTCACCGGCCCGTACAAGGGCGCGCCATTTGGCCTGTTGGTCGTAACGCCTGCGATCGCCGGCCCATTCAACCTCGGCGAAATCCCGGTGCGCTCGACGATCAACGTCGACCGCAACGACGCCTCGGTGACGGTCAGCAGCGATCCGTTCCCCGAGTTCATCAAAGGCATTCCATCGCAGCTCAAAGCGGTCAACGTGATCATCGATCGACCCAACTTCGAGTTCAACCCCACCAAGTGCACCCCGATGTCGGTCACGGGCACGCTGACCGGCGTGCAGGGCGCCTCCCAAGCGGTGTCGGCACCCGTTCAGTTCGGCAACTGCGCGGCGCTTCCATTCAAACCGACGTTGACAGCGAGCACCAAAGGCAACGCCAGCAAAGCCAACGGTGCCGAGTTGGTCGTCAAGGTGACCTCGACCCCGGGCCAGGCGAACATCGCCAAAACCAAGCTTGTGCTGCCGCTCACGCTTCCCTCGCGTCTGACCACGATCCAGAAAGCCTGCCTCGCCGCGGTCTTCGAAGCGAACCCGGCAGGTTGTGCCGAAGGCTCGAACATCGGCACGGCGGTCGTGCACACGCCAGTGCTCAAGGAAGCGCTGTCGGGCCCGGCCTACCTCGTCTCACACGGCAATGCAGCGTTCCCCGACGTCGAGTTCGTGCTCTCCAACAAGGAAGGCATAGAGCTGATCCTCGACGGGCAAACGGACATCAAAAAAGGCATCACGACCTCGACGTTCAACGCGGTTCCCGATGCGCCCGTAACGAGCTTCGAAGCCAAACTTCCCGAGGGACCGCACTCGGCGCTGACGTCGAACGTGGCCGAAAGCAAGCACTTCAGCCTGTGCGGCGCCAAACTGGTGATTCCGACGACGATCACGGGGCAGAACGGCGCGGTCATCCAGCAGGAAACGAAGGTTCCCGTCCTCGGGTGCGGCTCTGTCAAGGGCTTTAAGGTCTCCAAGCTCTCAAAGGCGCTGAAAGCCTGCAAGAAGAAGTTCAAGCACAGCAGGAAGAAGCGCGCGGCGTGCGAAAAGCAAGCACGCAAGAAGTACGGCCCGCATAAGGCCAAGAAGCACCACAAGAAGAAGTAGCGAGAAGCCTCAGGTCGGCTCGTTGTCCAGCGAGCGCCACAGATAGCGACAGGCCAGCGTGCGATGTGGACGCCACGGCTCGGCGATCGCTTGCATCTCCGCCGCCGCCGGCAGCCCTTCCAGGCCGTAGGCGCGTTCGATCGCGCGGCGGATGCCGAGGTCGCCCACCGCGAGCACGTCCGGCCGGTCCAGATGGAACATCAAGAACATGTGCGACGTCCACTCGCCCAGCCCCTTGACGGCGACCAGCTCGGCGATCGCGTCCTCGTCGGACATGGCGTCGAGCTTGTCCAGCTCGAGCTCGCCCGAGAGCACGTGCTCGGCCAGCGAACGCAGGAAGCCGACCTTCGCGCGCGACAATCCGGCCGCCGCGCGCAGCTCTTCGGGCTCGTCGGCGAGTATCTCCTGCGGCGTCGGCGGGCGTCCGCCGAAGCGCTCGATCAGGCGGCCGTAGATTGCCCGCGCCGCGAGCACCGACAGCTGCTGGCCGACGATCGAGCGCACGAGCGCGCCGTAGTGGTCATCCTTCTCCGGGCGCCCGGCACGTGCGCTCGGCAGCTTGCCGACCTCGTCGATGATCCGCGCGAGCACCGGGTCCGCCGCGCGCAACTGCTCGGTGGCCTTGGCGATCGAGGTCCGGCGCCGCGTCGGCGCGCGCGCGCCGGCCGCGGACGCCTTCGGCGGCGGCACGTCTAAGCGCCGGTCCGCAGCGCCGCGGAGAGCGCCACAGGCTCGCCGTCGAGCGCGTTCAGCGCGCGCTCCAGCGACATCGCCAGGCAGGTGAAGCTGGGCGTGTCGCGCACGGTGTAACGCGAGGCCTCGGTCGTGCGCAGGCGCTGCACGAGATCGAGAAAAGTGCCGACGTCATCGGTGTCGAAGGCCACGACGAACTCCTGGTCGTCGAGGCCGAAGGAGTAGGTCGTGTGGTTGTCGACCGTCGGGTATTCGCGGCCGACCTCGATGTGCCCCTGCATGATCCGCCAGCGCTCGTCGGCCGGCAGCGCATACCACTCGCGCGACTTGACGAACGGATAGACGAACACGTACTTGCCGCGAAAGCCGCGCGGCACCGTGCGCTCGTCTTCGGAGTACTCAGAGCTCTTGCGCATGCCCAGGAAGGAGTGCGAGATCTGCGCCCACTTCATCAGGCCGCTCTGCGCGAGCACGACGTGGAACTCGTGGATGCGGTCGAGGTTCTCGGCCTCGGCCAGCAGCAGCAGCTCGGCGTCGCCGCGCGTGCCGACGAGCGAGAAGCTCTGCAGCATGTGCCCGTCGGCGAAGTCCTCACAGGCGGCCATCAGCTCGCGCTTGTGCTCGGCGCGGCTCTCGTCGTCCAACCGCCGCCAGGCGGCGTCGACCTTCAAGAACGTGTACTTGACGAAGTGACGGGCGCTCACGCGGCCTGATTATCGCAGCAGACGCGTGCGCTTCGGCGCTCAAGTCCCCCCGGCGACGGGCTCGGTGGATAGAGTTGACTCGTGCGCGTCGCGCTGCTTTCGCCGTATTCGTGGACGTACCCGGGTGGAGTCACTCGTCACATCGAGGCGCTGGCGCGCGAGCTCTCCCAAGCCGGCCACGAGGCGCGCGTGCTCGCTCCGCTGGACCCCGACGACAAGCTCTCGCGGCGCCTGCATCGCGGCGCCCGCCCACAGCGCCACCCGACGCCCGAGGGCTTCGTCTCGATGGGGCGCACGTTTGGCATTCCCGCCAACGGCGCAGTCTCCAACATGGCGCTCACGCCGCACGCCGTCTACACGCTGCGCCGCGAGCTGCGCGAGGGCGGCTACGACGTCGCGCACATCCACGAGCCGGTCGTGCCGATGATCGGCTGGGACGCGCTGTGCTCCTCCGGTGAGCTGCCGCTCGTCGGCACGTTCCACACCTACTCGGAGAACCCGATCACCAACGGCGGCATCGCCGTAGGGCTCGGCGGGCGCAGGCGCATGAACCGCCTGCATCAGCGCATCGCCGTCTCCGAGGCCGCGGCGTGGACGGCGCGGCGCTTCTATGGCGGGCGCTACCGCATCGTGCCCAACGGCGTGCACCTCGCTTCCGAGGCCGAGCTGGCGCGAGCGGCCGAGCAGGCCGGGGGCAGCGAGCCAGGGGAGGAGGGGCTGCGCATCCTGTTCATCGGCCAGGCGGTCGAGCGCAAGGGGCTGCCGGTGCTGCTGCGCGCCTTCGAGGCGCTGCGCGATCACCTGCCGGCCACACTGACCCTTGTCGGCGCCGCGCGCGAGGAGATCGCGCACCTGACGCTGGACGAGCGCGGCGTTCACGCGCTGGGCAAGGTCTCCGAGCAGCGAAAGCTCGCCGAGCTGGCGCGCGCCGACGTGCTCTGCGCGCCCTCGCTGGGCGGCGAGAGCTTCGGCATGATCCTCACCGAGGCCTTCGCCGCCTCGACGCCCGTCCTGGCTTCGGACATCCCCGGCTACCGCGACGTGGTGCGCGACGGCGTCGACGGGCAGCTGGTCGCCTCGGGCGACCCGCTGGCGCTCGCCGAGGCGCTGCGCCGCCTGGCACTCGAGCCGCGCCGACGTGAACGCATGGCAGCGGCTGCGCGCGAGCGTGCCGAGCGCTTTGCTTGGCCGCACGTCGCGGCCGAAGTGCTCGACACCTACGAGCGCGCCGTGGCGCTCGCCGATCCGGCGCGCCGCAGCGCCTGCGGCACGCTCAAGCGCGCCGCGCTGCGCCACGGACTGATGCCCGCCGACCTGCAGCCGCGCATCCCAGCTCAGCGCCTGCTTTCGCTGGCGCCCGAGCCGCCGCCACTTGTCGGCCGCGAGCGGCGCATCCGCACGCTGCGTCGCGCCGGCCTGATCGCGTCTTCGCTGGCCGGCGGCGCGCTGGCGGGGCTTGCGCTGCAGCGTGTTGGCGTGACGCGCGTGGCAGCGTCCCTGCTGGGCTCCAAGCCGGGCCTGCTCGTGGCCGGCCTGGCGTTGATGTGCGCGGCGATGTTCACGCGCGCGATCGCCTGGCACGCGATTCTCGCCGCAGCGCCGACGTGGCGCCGCGCCAAACGACGCGACGCCATGCAGGGCACGTTCATCGGCGTGCTGATGTCCTCGACGCTGCCGGCCCGCCTCGGCGAGCCCTCGCGCGCGCTGATCGTCGCGCGGCGCCTGGGCCGCGCGCGCGAGACGCTGCCGGTGGTGCTCGGCACGATGGTTTCGCAGACGCTGCTGAACCTGCTCGCGCTGGCGATCCTCGGCGGCGTCACGCTGTCCAGCGCGAGCGCCCTGGACAGTCACTACCGCGCGCTGCTGCTCGTCGGCCTTGCGCCGCTGGCCGCGCTGCTGGCCAGCGTGCTCGGGCCGATCCTGCTGACGCCTGGCGTGACCTCGCGCTCACAGCGCCTGCAGGCGCTGCTGGCGAGCATGCGTCGCTGGCTTTCGTGCCTGCGTGACGGCCTGCGTGTGTTCGCCCGCCCGCGCGCTGCGGCGCGCGCGACGGTCGTTCAGCTGGCCGCGTGGACGCTGCAGTGGCTGTCCTGCTGGCTTCTTCTGATGGCGCTCGGCCTCGAAGTGCGCTCCGGCGGTGCCGCCGCCGCGGGCGTGCTGTTCGCGGTCAACGTCACCGCCGTGATGCCGGCGACACCCGCCAATGTCGGCGTCTTTCAGGCCGCCTGCGTCGCGGTGCTGGCGGGCGCCTACCACGTGTCCACCCCCGACGCGATCGCCTACGGCATCGTGCTGCAGGCCGTGGAGGTCGCCACCGCGTTGATCATGGGCCTACCGGCGCTGCTCAACGAGGGGCTGTCCTGGCGTGACGTGCGGCTGCGTTCGATGCACGCCTCGCCGGTGCGGCTCGGGCCGCTGCCGCAGGGCAGCGCCGGCCTTGCGCGCGCCGACGGCTGACGCGCAGTCGGCAGGCATCGGCGTCCGCACGGCGTATCGAACGCGCATGAGCGATGCTTGGGTCTACATGCTGCGCTGCGCCGACGGCTCGCTGTACACCGGCTGGAGCACCGACGTGGCAAGGCGCCTGGCGCGCCACAACACGGGCAAGGCAAGCCGCTACACGGCCAGCCGCCTGCCGGTCGAGCTGGTGTATGAGGCCGCCATGTCCGATCGCAGCGCCGCGCGACGCGAGGAGGCCAGGATCAAGGCGCTGCAGCGCCACGCGAAGCTGGCGCTGATCGCATCGCAGCCCGGCTGATCGCGGCCAGGCGCTGCATGCCGACGGCGTCGGGCCGGGGCCGCGGTGCATCTTGAGGCATGATGGGGGCATGGCAGACCAATCCTCGGCGAGCAGGCCCGGCTCGCGCAGCGTGAAAATCGGCGTTGATGAGCGCACCGGCTGGTCCTCGGACCGCCCGCGCCGCGACGGCGCGCCCGAGCGTCCGCCGAACATCTCGGTGCACTGCCGCGTCCTGGAGCCGGTCGATCGCCTGCGCTACTCGCCGGGCAGCCTCGTCGTAGTGGTCTCCGCCTCGGCGCCCGAGCGCGAGGCCTTCGTGCAGCGCCTGATCGAGGATCGCGCCAGCCTGCTGTCGCTGGGCAAGGTGCGCGGCCTGCTCGAGGGTCGCGTGGAGGCCGAGCAGCTGGACGCACGCGCCGAGGAGCTGCTGGCCGCGGCGATGAACAAGCGCCTGGCCAACAAGGACACCGTCGTGCTCGTGGCCGAGAGCCTGGACGCAGCCGAACGCGAGACCTACGTGCGTATCGCCGCCGCGCTCAAACGCCCGCGCCACATCATCCTGCTGGAGACCTCGCGAGACCAGGTCTCAGAGGACGACCTGCCGACGCTCAACGCGCTGCGCCGCGCGCTGGACGCCGGCGAGCTCGGCGAGGAGGGCTTTCAGACCGCCTTGCGCCTCGGCGGCGGCAGCGCCTCGGAGGTCAAGCGGATCCTCTTCCGCCCCCCGCCCCGCGAAGACGACTAGGAGGCTTCGCCCGCCATCGCGGGCTCGTCCTCTGACTCGACCGCGCCGTCGGGCGGGTCGGCGTCCTCGATCTCGCCGAACAGCGACGGGTCGCGGTTGGAGCCGCGGATCACGTCGTCGGGCGAGCCGTCGGGCAGCAGGCGGCCTTGGCGCGTGCCGAAGTAGATCGCCTGCGGGTGGTGGGCGATCAGCGCCAGCGTCGACTGCTCGGGCTCGGGCGCGTAGCCGTCGGTGATCGTCATGCCGATCTGGCTCAGGTTCAGCAGCTTCTCCACCTTCAGGTGCTCGGCCTGCTCGGGCACCGCCGGGTAGCCCCAGGAGTAGCGTCGTCCCTGCGTCTCTGAGATGCCGAGCATCTGGCGCGCACGCCAGTGCAGCCACTCCGCCAGGCCCTCGGCCGTCTGCACGCCCAGGCCGTGCACGAACAGCTGCTCGGCGAACTCGCCTTCGGCCTCAAGCTTGGCCATCAGCTCCGTCACCTCAGAGCCGACCGTCACGGCCTGCACAGCGATCACGTCGAGCTCGGCTGGCGGCTGGCCGTCGACGGCCGGACGGAAGAAGTCGGCCAGGCAGATGCGGTCACCCTTGGGCTGGCGCGGGCAGACGAAGCGCGTGAGCTCGGTCTCGCGGTCCTCGGGGTCGAGCACGATGATGTCGTTGCCCAGCGCGTAGCAGGGAAAGAAGCCCAGCAGCGCGCGCGGGTGCAGGTAGTCCTGCTCCTTCCACATGCGCTCCAAGCGCGGGCGGAAGTCGTCTGCCAGCAGCGTCTGCCAGGCCTCGCCTTTGACCCCGCGCCCGCCCCAGTGAAGCTTGAACAGCACGTGCGTGTCGAGGTGGCGGTAGACCTCGTCCAGGTCGACGTCGATCTCCTGCACGCCCCAGAAGGGAGGCGTGGGAATCGGCACGTCGGTGCTCGCCGACGAGCGCACCGAGTCATCGGCGAAGTTCAGCTCCTCTTCGGGCGCGTCGCCCTTGGCGCGGAACTCCGTCGCGCCGGCCAGCAGCTTCTCCACGAGCGCGCCGCGCGCGTCGGCGTCGACCAGCTGGTCCATCACCGAAAGGCCCTCGAAGGCGTCCTTGCAGTAGAACACGCCCGGCTCGTAGACCTCCTCGGAGTCTTTGCCGCCGGGATACAGCGTGCGGTAGCTGAACGCGCGGTTGATCGCCGCGCCGCCGATCAGCACCGGGTAGGACAGGCCCTTGGCGTGCAGCTCCTGAATGCACGCGGGCATCTGCTTGGACGTCGACACGAGCAGCGCCGACAGGCCGATCGCCGTCGCGTCGTGCTCCTGGGCGGCGTCGACAATCGTCTGGATAGGCACCTGCTTGCCGAGGTCCACGACCGTGTAGCCGTTGTTCGTGAGAATCGTGTTGACCAGCGACTTGCCGATGTCGTGCACGTCGCCGAACACCGTCGCGAGCACCACCGTGCCCTTGGTGTAGCCCTCGATCTTGTCCAGGTATTTCTCCAGTTGCGCCACCGCGCGCTTCATCACCTCGGCCGACTGCAGCACGAACGGCAGAATCAGTTCGCCGGCGCCGAACTTGTCGCCGACCTCCTTCATCGCCGGCAGCAGCACATCGTTGAGCGTCGGCACCGCGCCGATCTTCTCCACGCTTTTGTCGATCTGCTCCTCCACGCCGTCGCGGCGGCGGCGCAGGATGTGGAAGTGCAGCGCCTCCTCCGGCTCCATGCCCTCGGTCGGGTCGGCCGCGCCGGCGGGACCCTCCTCCTCGCCCTTTGACTCGAAGTGCTCGATGAACTTCTCCAGCGCATCCTCGCGGCGGTTGAACACCAGGTCGTCGGCCAGCTCGCGCTCGTTGTCGGGAATCTCCGAGTAGGGCGTGATGTGGTTGGGGTTGACCATCGCCAGGTCCAGCCCGGCGTCCACGCAGTGATGCAGGAAGACCGAGTTGAGCACCGCGCGCGCGCCCGGCGACACGCCGAAGGACACGTTGGACACGCCCAGCGACGTCTTGACGTCGGGAATCTGCTGCTTGATCGCTTTGATCCCGGCGATCGTCTCCACGGCCGACGGCCGCCACTCCTCGTCGCCGGTCGTCAGCGTGAACGTCAGGCAGTCGAAGATCAACAGCTGCGGGTCCAGCTCATGCTCCTCACAGCACAGGTCGCGAATACGCTTGGCGATTTCCACCTTTCGCTCGGCCGTCTTGGCCATGCCGACCTCGTCGATCGTCAGCGCGATCAGCGCCGCGCCGTGCGCCAGCGCCACCGGTACGACGCGGTCGAGCTTGTCGCGCCCGGCCTCCAGGTTGACCGAGTTGACGATCGCGCGGCCGGGAACCTGCTCCAGCGCGCGTTCGATCACCTCGGGCTCGGTCGAGTCGATCTGGATCGGCGCAGGCTGTGTCAGCGAGACCTTCTTGGCTACCAGGCGCATCTGCTCGTCCTCGTCGGTGCGCTCGGTCAAGGCCACGCACAGGTCGAGCACGTGCGCGCCGCCGGTGACCTGGTCCTCGGCGATCTGGACGAGGCCGTCGTAGTCGTCGGCGAGCAGCAGCTCCTTGGCCTTGCGCGAGCCTTGCGAGTTGACGCGCTCGCCGACCATCGTCGGCGCGGGCTCCTGCTGCAGCGGCGTCGAGGCGATCATCGAGGAGAGCTGCGGCGCGCGGGGCGCGGGGCGCTCGCCGACCGGCCGACCGGCGACGCGCTCGGCGATCGCCGCGATGTGCGCCGGCGTCGTGCCGCAGCAGCCACCGACGATGCCCACGCCGTAGCGCTCGACGAACTCCTTCAGCGCTTCGGCCAGCGGCTCGGGCTGCTCGGGAAAGATCGTCTCGCCGTCGGGTCCCTGCAGCGGCAGCCCGGCGTTGGGAATGCAGGCGACCGGCACCGGGCAGAACTCGCCGAGGAAGCGAATCGCGTCGCGCATGTCCTCCGGGCCCGTCGAGCAGTTCAGGCCGATCACGTCGACCTTCAGCGCCTCCAGCGTCGTCAGCACCGAGGAGATGTCCGTGCCCAGCAGCATCTTGCCGCCGTTTGGCAGCAGCGACACCGAGGCGTGGATCGGCAGCGTGCGCCCGCCGCTCTTGAAGGCCTCGCGCGCGCCGAAGATCGCCGCCTTGACCTCGAGAATGTCCTGCGCGGTCTCCACGATCAGAAGATCGGCGCCGCCGTCGATCAACCCGGCGGCCTGCTCGGAGAAGACCTCCACGAGCTCGGCGAAGCGAATCTGCCCGAGCGACGGGTCCTCGGAGGCGGGCAGGAAACCCGTCGGCCCGATCGAGCCTGCGACGAAGCGATTCTCGCCGGCCGCCTTGCGCGCGATTTCGGCGGCCTTGGTGTTGATCTCCACCGTGTGCTCGGCCAGGCCCCACTCGCCGAGCTTGATGCGCGAGGCCTGAAAGGTGTCGGTCTCCAGCACTTCGGCGCCCGCCTCGAGCATCGAGCCGTGCACGCCCTCGATCACGTCCGGACGGTTGAGCACAAGCGCCTCGTGGCACTTGCCCGCGAGGCCGCCGTAGTCCTCGGCGGTCAGCTCGAACTGCTCGAGCGTCGCACCCATGCCGCCGTCGTAGACGACGACGCCGCGGGAGATCGCATCTATGTAGTCGCGAGGCATCAAGCAATGCTAGCTAGCGGGGCCGTTAGCGCCTCGCTAGCTAGCACCGATCGCGACCCGAGCTACTTGATAAAGAGCATCTCCTGATACTTGGGCAGCGGCCACAGGTCGTCAGCCACGAGCTTCTCCAGACGATCGGCCACGTCGCGCACGTCTTCCATCGCCGGAATCACCCTGTCGCGCATGTACACGGCCCATTTTTGCGGCGAGCTGTCGGGCTGGTTGTCCGGCAGGTTGGCGTCCTCGAGCTGCCTCAGCGCGAAGTGCAGCTCCTTGATCGCCGGCTCGACCTCGCCGACCAGGTCCTCCATGCCACTGGCGCGCAGCTCAGTGAGGTAGCGAACCGCCGCGGGCAGCACCATCGTGCGCGCCATCGTCGCCTCGGTCTCGGCCTCGATGTTCAGGTTCACCGCGTACTGCTCGGTGTAGACCTCATAGCGCGACTCCAGCTCGCGCTTGGACAGCACCTTGTACTTCTTGAACGCCGCCACCGTCGATTTCTCGACCAGCCAGGGCAGCGCGTCAGGCGTCGTGCGCAGGTTGGCCAAGCCGCGCTTCTCGGCCTCCTTGTGCCACTCCTCGGAGTAGCCGTCGCCGTCGAACACAACCTGCTTGTTCGCGGTCCAGGCGTCCTTGACCACGCTCGTCACGGCCTTCTCCAGCGTCGCGCCGGAGCGTTTGAGCGCGGTTTTCAGCTTGTCGGTCAGCTCGTCGACCGACTCCGCGACGATCGTGTTGAGCACCGTGTTGGGAAACGCCGGCGACTGGTTGGAGCCAAGCGCGCGGAACTCGAACTTGTTGCCCGTGAACGCGAACGGGCTGGTGCGGTTACGGTCGCCGCCGTGCAGCGGCAGCGGCGGCAGCACCGGCGTGCCCAGGCCGAGGAACGACCCCGGCTTGGACGCCTGCGTTTTGCCCTTCTCGATCGCCGTGAAGACGCGCTCCAGCTCGGCGCCGAGGAAGATCGAGATGATCGCCGGCGGCGCCTCGTTGGCGCCGAGGCGGTGGTCCTGGCCGGCGCTGGCGATCGAAGCGCGCAGCAGCTGCTGGTGCTCGTTGACGGCCTTGATCACCGCCGCGCAGAAGAACAGAAACTGCAGGTTCTCCGCCGGCGTGTCGCCGGGCTCGAGCAGGTTCAGCCCGGTGTCGGTGCCCATCGACCAGTTGTTGTGCTTGCCCGAGCCGTTGACGCCGGCGAACGGCTTCTCGTGCAGCAGGCAGACCAGGCCGTAGCGGCGCGCCGTGTTCTGCATGATCTGCATCGTGATCATCTGGTGGTCGGAGCCGACGTTGGAGTTCTCGAAGATCGGCGCCACCTCGAACTGGTTGGGCGCGACCTCGTTGTGGCGCGTCTTGATCGGCACGCCCAGCTTCGCCAGCTCCAGCTCCACCTCGAGCATGTAGGCGAGTATCCGCTCGGGAATCGAGCCGAAGTAGTGGTCGTCGAGCTCGTGGCCCTTCGGCGGCTTGGCGCCGAACAGCGTGCGCCCGGTCGTCACCAGATCGGGACGCTCGAAGTAGTACTGCTCGTCGATCAGGAAGTACTCCTGCTCGCAGCCGGTCGTCGTGAACACGCGCGCGGCGTCGTCCACGCCCAGCAGGTCCAGCGCGCGCACGGCCACGCCCGACAGCGCGTCCATCGAGCGCAGCAGCGGAATCTTGTTGTCCAGCGCCTCGCCCGTCCACGAGGTGAACGCCGTGGGGATGCACAGCAGCGCGCCGTTGGGGTTCTCCAGGATGAACGCCGGCGACGTCGGGTCCCAGGCGGTGTAGCCGCGCGCCTCGAACGTCGCGCGAATGCCGCCGGTCGGAAACGACGACGCGTCTGGCTCGCCCTGGATCAGCTCCTTGCCGGAGAACTCCGCCAGCGCCGTGCCGTCGCCCGAGGGGCCGAAGAAGGAGTCGTGCTTCTCCGCCGTCGAGCCGGTCAGCGGCTGAAACCAGTGCGTGTAGTGCGTGGCGCCTTTCTCCATCGCCCACTCGCGCATCGCCTGTGCGACCTGGTCGGCCAGCGATGTGTCCAGCGCCTCGCCGCGCGCCAGCGTGCGCGCCAGCGCCTTGTAGACGTGCTTGGGCAGCCGATGACGCTGAACCGTCGGCGAGAACACGTTCTCGCCGAACACCTGATTGCCGGCGACGGTCAGGTCCGGTGAGCCCAGCGCGTCTCCGTTGGGGCTCCACTGCGCGGCTGTGACGTTCTGCTGACGTGTCCTGGGCATGAGCGGAATCGATTCCTCCTGGAAAAATGCGGGCGTGATAGGGCGTAAAGCCGAACGCAATCGTAGTGCCAAGCGGCTCATCGGGACATCACCGCTTGGCGAAACGGCAGGTCCGCCCGCTTCGACAGTGGGCCAAACGCCCGCGCCCGTTCTGTCGGTCTAAGGACTCGCCGAGAAAGCACCCGGCGCGACCTGACCCGTGGCCGGGTTCACGTGGCGCGACGGCGGCGCCGGTGCGATCTGCGCGGCAAAGGACCGCGCCACGGCGCCGCCACGGGCGAGCGTCGCTTTGGCGTTGCCGGCAAGCCCGGCCGACACGGTCAGGTGCACGGTGTGCGCGCCGGACTTCACGGGCACGACCTTCCAGGTGAACGTCTTGGACTGGTTGGCCTTCAGCGGGCCGAGCGCCCAGGTGTTGATGTACACCGTCTGGCCGCCTCCGGCAGGACTCACCGCCTGGCTCTGCACCGGGGTCTGAGCCGGCGTGCCCGGACCTTCTTCGACGACCCACACCGGCCGCTTGTTGGCCGCCAGCTCGGGATATTTTTCGACGTAGGAGAATGAGTCGACCGTGACCGCCACGTTCGGCACCGTGCGGTTCTGTTCGTTGAGCACCTTCACGCGCAGCTCGGAGGGCTTTGAGATCGACTGCTTGGCGGGAAACGACGCCGCGGAGATGCGCATCGCATAGCTGCGCTTGACTTCGCCGTGGTTCTGTTCGGAGCCGCCGCCGCAGCCGATCGCGAGCAGCGCCGAGCAAGCGCCGGCTGTCAACAGCCCCAAGACTCTCCGTCCCCTCACGATGGCGGCACGATATCAGTGGCTGTTGCGCATCGTCACGGGGTTTGCGCCCATGAACGCCCGATCGCATCGACGGTGGCGAGTGGCGCACGGCGTCCGCATCGCGTAGAGTTGACGCCACCACCGACGGCAACCCGAGGAGAGGTACGCAGGGGATGGTTCGCAGCGTCGCCGAGCGGGCGTTTGTCCCGGCTCGCAATCTGCTCGAGGAACTCGGGGACATGATGATCCTCACGGGGAGGACCATCTGGTCGGCCCTGCGCCCGCCGTACCCATACGGCGGCGAGCTCGTCTCGCAGTTCTTGTTCGCGCTGCGCCTGTGCTGGTTTCCGCTGCTCGTCTCCACGGTGTGCATCTGCTACGCCGCGCCGGGACTGCAGGCCGCCAACTTCCTGACGATCTTCGGCGCGCTGGATCGTCTCGGCGGATTCTTCGTGCTCGGCGCCGTGCGCGAGATCGGACCGAGCGTGACCGCGATCGTCGTCGCCGGCGTCGCCGGCACCGCGATCACCGCCGACCTCGGCGCGCGCAAGGTGCGCGAGGAGCTCGACGCGCTGCAGGTGCTCGGCGTGGACCCCGTCAAGAACCTCGTCGTGCCGCGCTTCTTGGCGCTGATGGTCGTGACCGGCCTGTTCGACATCTACGCGCTGCTGTTCGGCATCTTCGGCGGCATCATCGCCGAGCTCGTCAACGGCCAGCCGCTCGGCCCGTTCTGGGGCACGCTGTTCGCCAACGCCTCGACGACCGACCTGTGGGGGTCGGTGCTGAAGACGACCATCTACGGCGCGATCATCGCGATCGTCTGCTGTTACAAGGGCATGACCGCCTCCGGCGGCGCCGAGGGCGTCGGTCGCGCCGTCAACGAGGCTGTCGTGCTCGCCTTCACGGCGATCTTCTCCTTCGACTACGTGTTCACGCAGACCCTCCTCGCCACCCACCCGCAGATCCTGGTAATCAAGTGAGACGGCCGATGACCTTCGCCCAGCGGCGTCCTCGGTCGCTCGCCTGCAGAGCAGGCCACGCTCCCTGCGTCCTTGCTGGACTCGGCCCTCGACCGTCTCACGAAGTAGGAGCGAATCGCTGATGGGCGAGCTGCTGGCGATGCCGCGCGAATGGCTCGCGGCGACAGGAGAAATCGGCAAGTTCACGGGCAGCATCGTGCGCGACGTGTGGGGCCTGCGCGTGTTTCGCTTCTTCGGCGAGGCGCTGCGCCAGTCGGGCATCCTGATCGTCGGCTCGACCACGATCATCTGGACGCTGATGTTCATCCTCGGGCTGCAGTGCGGCATCGAGGGCGCCTACTTCACCGCCGCCCAGGGCGCGCCCGCCTACTCCGGCGTGTTCACCGCCTGGTGTGACCTGCGCGAGATCACGCCCTACGCCTTCGGCTACATGATGGCCGCCAAGGTCGGCACCGGCATCGTCGCCGAGCTCGGCGCCATGCGCATCTCCGAGGAGATCGACGCGCTCGAGGTCATGGGCATCAACTCGATGACCTTCCTCTGCGCCACGCGGCTGCTGGCGGCCTGGCTGGTTCTGCCCTTCATGTACCTCGCGGGCATCGGCGCCGCGTTCCTGGCCTCCTACATCGCCGTCGTGCAGCAGATCGGCTACGTATCTTCGGGGGGGTACTTCCTGATCTTCTGGCAATTCCAGAATCCACCGGATTTCCTCTACAGCGTGATCAAGGCCATGTTCATGGCCACCGCGATCGTGCTCGTGGCCTGTTACTACGGCTATAACGCCAGCGGAGGGCCGGTGGGCGTGGGCAGAGCCACGGCCAAGTCGATGGTGCTAAACCTGGTGCTCGTGCACGTCATCGGCATGCTCGGAACGCAGATCTTCTGGGGCGCCAATCCCCGGGCGCCGATCGGCGGCTGACGTGGCGCGCGAGGACGTGCCCGGGCCGCACGGCGACGCCGAGAGCGCCGGCGAGTCCTACGAGCAGATCGAGCACCACCCGGCGCCGTCGCAGCCGGGCGGCGAAACGGACTTCGGCGCGAGCGAGCCCGGCGAGGAGCCGGCCGTCGAGCAGACCGGCACGGCCTTCGCGGCGCGCGAACGCCAACGCCAGCGCGAACGCGCCGGCGAGGAGGAATTCGCCTACCACACAGGCACCGTGCGCCCGTCCGAGGCGCCCGATGCGATCGAGTTCATCGACGTGCACAAGTCCTTCGGTCGCAACCACGTGCTGCGCGGACTGAACATGGGCCTGCCCGCAGACAAGATCTCGATGATCATCGGCCCTTCGGGCACGGGCAAGTCGGTGTGCATCAAGCACATCGTCGGGCTGCTGTATCCCGACCAGGGCGACGTGCTCGTGCAGGGCGTCTCGATCCCCAGCCTGGCCGACGCCGAGTTGTTCGAGATCCGCAAGAAGTTCGGTGTTCTGTTCCAGGACGGTGCGCTGTTCGGCTCGTTGACCCTGTGGGACAACGTCGCCTTCCCGCTGCGCCAGCACACCGAGAAGGGCGACGAGGAGATCGCCGAGATCGTCAACCGGCGCATGGGCGAGGTCGGTCTTGGCGGCGAGGGCGCGAAGATGCCCAACGAGCTGTCGGGCGGCATGCGCAAGCGCGCCGGCTTCGCACGCGCGCTCGTGCTCGACCCCGAGATCGTGCTGTTCGACGAGCCGGACTCCGGTCTGGACCCCGTGCGCACCGCGCTGCTGTGCGAGCTGATCAAGGAAATCCACGCCGAGAACGGCGGCTGTTACGTCGTCATCACGCACGACATCATGAGCGCGCGCCGCGTCGCCGAGCACATCTCCGTTCTGTGGAAGGGCCGCATCGTCGAATCCGGCCCCGCGGAGGATCTGTTCGCCTCGGAAAACCCGTTCGTGCGGCAGTTCCTCGCGGGCGAGTCGGCCGGCCCACTGGGCATGGAGTAGCACGCGGCGGCACGCGCGCTTGCGCGTCGCCTTATCAACCCCGACTAGCCTTCATCTGTGAACGCCCCACGCATCTTCGCCGCGCTGGCCGGTGGCGCCGCGCGCAGGCCGCGGCTGGTGATCGCCGCGGCGATCGTGCTGGGGCTGGCCGGCGCCGGGCTGGCGCTGCGCTTGAAACCGACCGCGGCGACGAGCACGTTCGTATCGAGCTCGAGCTCGCAGTACCGCGACACGCAGCGCTTCTATCGCAGCTTCGGCGAAGAGCCGATCGAGGTGCTCGTCAAAGGCGACCTGCAGCAGCTGGTGCTCAGCGAAGACATCGACCGGCTGGTCGGGCTGGAGGGCTGCCTGTCGGGCAACGTGCCCGCCAGCGCGCTCGGCAAGGAGGGAGGAGCCAACGGCCCCTGCGGCCAGCTCGCGCGCGCGCACAGCGTGAAGGTGGTGTTCGGCCCGGGCACGTTCATCAACGAGGCGGCCAACCAGATCGACGAACAGCTGGCGCTGCAGACCAAGCAGGCCCAGACGCAGGCCAAGCAGGCAGAACGCGTCGTCGCGCGCCAGGCGCTGCACCGCGGCCTGGGCGAATCAGAAGCCCAGACGCTCGGCCGCCAGGCGGCGAAGATCATCACCGCGCGCTTTCAGGAGAGCCTGGTGACGCTCGCGCTGCAATACGGCCTGACCTCGCGGCCGAGCCTGGACAACCACGACTTCGCCACGTCGCTGGTGTTCGACTCGACCAAGCCAGCCGGCACGCCCAAGCAGCGCTTTGCCTATCTGTTCCCCAGCCGCGACGCGGCGCTCGTGTCGGTGCGCATGCGCGCCGGCCTGAGCGAGTCGCAGCGCACGCACACGATCGGTCTGATCCGCAAAGCAGTGGCGATGCCCCAATGGCGCCTGCGGCACGGCGAGTCCTACCTGGTCACCGGCGAGCCGGTGATCGTCGCCGACCTGACGCACTCGATCACCGACTCGCTGGAGCTGCTGTTGATCGCGGTGCTGCTGGTCATGGCCGCGACGCTCGGCCTCGTCTTCACCGGTCGCCCGCGGCTGCTGCCGCTGGCGATCGCGCTGCTGGCGGCGGCGCTCACGTTCGGCGCGCTGTCGCTCGCCGGCGCCTCGCTGACGATGGCGACGATCGCCGTGCTGCCTGTGCTCGTCGGCCTGTCCGTCGACTACGCGATCCAGTTTCAGTCGCGCGTGAGCGAGGAGGCCGAGCACGGCGGCGAGCGCGAGGCGCACGTGCGTCGCGCGGCGGCGCTCGGCGCGCCGACGATCGCCACGGCCGGCGCGGCCAGCGCGGCGGCGATGCTCGTGCTCGCGCTGTCGCCTGTGCCGATGGTTCGCGGCTTCGGCCTGCTGCTGGTGCTCGGCGTGGTCGTCGCGTTCCTCTGCGCGCTCACCGCCGGCGCGGCGGTGCTCTCGCTGGCTCGTCCGGCAAGGTCGGCCGCGAGCGTCGGCTTGGGCGGCGTAGCGGCAGCGTGGCGCGGCGCCGGCGAGCTGCTGCGCGACAACGCGCTCACGCGCGCGATCTCGCACGCGGCGCTGGTCGGCTCGCTGCGGCGCCCCGAGCGCGTGCTGTGCGCCGGCTTGGCGCTCGCGGCGCTCGGTTGGGGGCTGGACACGCAGACCAGCGTGGAGACCGACATCACCAAGCTCGTGCCGCAGAACCTCAGCTCGCTGCAAGGGCTCAACGCGGTCGAGCGCACGACCGGCGTGGGCGGCGAGATCGACCTGATGGTCAGCTCCAAGGCGCTGACCAGGCCGGCGACGATCGAATGGATGAGCTCCTATGAGAGCGCCGTGCTCAAGCGCTTCGGCTACACAGCCGCGCGCGGCTGCGGCCGGGCACGCCTGTGCCCGGCCTTCTCGCTGCCCGACCTGTTCTCCCAGCAGCAGCCGGCGGTCGCGGCGGTCGCCAAACCCAAAGGCAAAGGCGCCGCGAAAACACCCAAGCTCACCCAAGCGCAGGTCAGCGGCCTGCTCGAAGCGATCCCGCCGTACTTCTCCCAGGACGTGATCACGTCAGATCGTCGCGTGGCCACGTTGGCCTTCGGCATTCGCCTGATGAGCCTCGGCCAGCAGCAGCAGCTGATCGACCAGATGCGTTCGAGCCTGCATCCGCCGCCGGGCGTCAGCGCGCAGCTGGTCGGTCTGCCGGTGCTGGCGGCCAAGTCCGCCGCGCAGGTCGCCTCGCCGCTGCGGCGCGTGGAGACGCTGCTGGCCAGCCTCGCCGTGGTCGCGCTGGTGCTGCTGGCGGCCTTCCGCGGCGACATCCGCCGCGCGCTCGTTCCGCTCGTGCCGATCGCGCTGGCCAGCGGCTGGTCGGCGCTGATCCTGTTCGCGGTGCGCGTGCCGCTGAACCCCATGTCGGTCACGCTGGGCGCGCTGGTGATCGCGATCTCCACCGAGTTCAGCGTGCTGCTGTCCGAGCGCCATCGCCAGGAGCGCCTGGCGGGCTATGACTCCACCGAGGCGCTGCGCCGCGCCTACAGGCGCACGGGCGCCGCGGTGGCAGCTTCGGGCGTCACGGCGATCGCCGGGTTCGCCGTGCTCGCGCTGTCGGACATCACGATGCTGCGTGACTTCGGCCTGGTCACGCTGATCGATCTGAGCGTCTCGCTGCTCGGCGTGCTCGTGGCGCTGCCCGCGGCGATCGCGATCTTCGGCAAGGCGGTGCCGGACAGCGGCGCGCACAAGCCGCTGCGGCTGCGCGGCGACGCCCGCGAGCCCGTCCATGAGCCAGCCTGAGCAGACCCGCCGCACGCCGCGCTACGGCGGCTACTTCGGGCTGCTCGTCGTGCTGATTCTCGTGCTGATCACGATCAACACGATCGTCACCAAGCCCAACGGCGTGAAGGGCCTGTCGCCCGGCGAACGCATGCCGCCGTTCGCCGTGCCGCTGGCGCTGGGCAGCCTGGAAGGCGACGCCGACACCGCGCGCTTTGCCCACGAAGGGTCCGCCGGGCGCGTGCCGGCGTGCCAGGAGCGCGGCGCGCAGATCCTCAACGTGTGTCAGCTCTACGAAGGCGCGCCCGTCGTGCTGGCGCTGTTCGTCGACGGCGGCTCGTGCGCTGCGGTGCTCGATCAGATGCAATCGCTGTCGGGCACGTTTCCGGGCGTGCGCTTCGCCGCCGTGGCGATCAAGAACGGCCGCTCACAGATTCGCAAGCTGATCCGCTCGCGCGGGCTCAGCCTGCCCGTCGGACTGGACAAAGACGGAGCGCTGGCGGCGCTGTACAAGGTTGCGACATGTCCGCAGCTCACGTTCGCCTATCCAGGCGGCGAGGTGCAGAGCAAAGCGCTGCTGTCGACGCCGTCGCCCGCGCTGCTGCGCACGCGCGTCAGTCAGCTGGTCGCCGCGGCACGCGCCAGAGGCTGGAAGCCGCCGGCGCAGGGCGGCGGCGGCGCGGCGGCGGGGGCAGGAGCAGGAGCAGGCGCCAGGCAGGGCGGTGCCGGATGAGCGCGCAGCCGCCGTCGTGGCGCGAAGGGTCGTCGTCGCAGGACGCGCAGTCCGGCTTCGCGCCGACGCCGGGCTGGTGCGCGCACGAGGTAGAACAGGAGCTGCCGGGCCTGCGGCTGATGACGGCGCAGGTCCAGTGCACGCGCCGGGGCTCGCTGACGGGCGACGCGCCGCAGGACATCCGCGCGCGCCTGCGCGAGATGTCAAACCGCTTTCGCGGCGCCACGGCGGTGGCCGCGCGGCGCGAACCCGTCACGTCGGCCTATCGCGTGTTCTTCCGCCAGATCGGGCTCGATCCCGAGGTCGTGCGTACGCCGATCGAGGCCGCCGTGCTGGAGCGGATGATGCGCGGAGGCTTTCTCAGCGGCGGCCTTTTGGAGGACGTGCTGCGCATCGCGCTGATCGACACCGGCGTGCCGGTGTGGGCACTGGACGCCGAGTCCGTCGACGGGCCTTTGGGCATTCGTGCGAGTGCCGAGGGCGAGCGCCTGGGCAGCGCGCCGCGAGCGCGCGCGCTCGCCGCCGGGCAGCTGGTGATCGCCGACGCCGCGGCGCCGCTGGGGATTCTCTTCGGCGAGCTCGCCTCCGGGCACGCGCCGGGCGCGCGAACGCGACGCCTGGAGCTGTTCGCGGTGCAGGTCGACGGCGTGCCCGAGCTGTATGCCGAAGAGGCGCTGTGGATCTGCGAGTCATCGCTGCAGGCGCCCTGAGCGGCTCGCGGACTCGCGTCAAGCGTCACATGCGCGGTGCCGCCACTGGTAGAATCGGCGCGTCCGGCCACACGAGGAGGAGTCGGAGGCGTGAGCCAGTCCGAGCAGCTGACGATCGAGCGCGGCGCATCTGGCGTCGAGCGCGTCGACGAGCGTGCGGCGCGACAGGCGCTGCGTCTGCAGATCGCGCGACTGGAGCGCGAGCTGGCACAGATCGTCGCCGCAGGCTTTCCCCACATCCCGGTCAGCGTCGCGCGCGGCGCTGCACGGGAGACGTTCGCCGCGCCGCGCCTGCTCAGCCTCGCTCAGCTGGAGCGCCAGCGCGACACGCTGGCCGGCCGCCTGCAGGACGCGCGAGCGCTCGCGGGCGCTCGCGTCGAGCACGAGCGCCGCGCGCACGAGCTGCTGGAACGGATGAAGCTGGAACCGGGGCGCTACAGGTTCGTGCGCCTGCCGGTGCGCGATCTCGGCCAGGGCGGCTGCGGTGTCTGGGAGGTGCGTCCGCGGCTCGGCCTGATCGGCATGCTCGCCGGCTGGTGGCACGTCAAGCTCTCCTCCGGCTGTCCGTTAGCCAGGGGTCGCGGAGGCCCTCCGCGACCCGCCCCGCCCTCGACCTGAGCGACCGCTGACATGCGCGAGCGCCTCCGCGCCGGACGCGCGGCGGTTCTCGTCGTGCTGATCATGTTCATCGGCAGCCTCGTGCTGTGGATCGGCACGCCGCTGCTGTGGCTGTGGATCGGCTCGCAGATCCAGGCCGACACGTCGGTCGGAGCCGCGGTCGGCGCGACGTTTCTGGGAGCCGTGATGACGATCGTGCTCGTGGCCGCCCTGCTGGCCAAGCTGAGCAACTTCTACCGGTCCAATCAGGTGGCTCGGGGACAGGCTGATCCCGGCCACGTGGTGCTGGAGATGGTGCTCGTCATCAGCGCCGGCTTCGCGCTGGTGGCCTTCGTGGTGTGGTTCTTCTTCCTGGCCGGAGCGGAGCCGCTGCCGGTCGGAATCAAATTCTGAGGTTGGCCAGAGGGGTGCCCGCAGCTCCAGCGGCAGGCCGGGGGCGCTCCGGAGCGGGGATGTAGGGG
>DATARK010000065.1:0-6864 GCA_036264175.1 Solirubrobacteraceae bacterium | reverse complement strand
ACGCGCGAGTTCCCCGTCGAGCGCTGGCACCGCGACGCGAAGATCTACGACATCTTCGAGGGCACCGCCGAGATCCAGCAGCTGGTCATCTCGCGGGCGATCTCCGGGATGCACATCAAGTAGCCGTTGGCGGGCGTGCCGCGCAACGATCGATGCCACGACAACGACCCGTGCGAGCCAATCCTCATGGTGCACTTCCTGCAGCGCTTCGGCGGCACGTCGAAACCGCCAGAGAGCTGCTTCGCTCTGGCGAACAGATCGTTGATCCGACCGTGTTCACGCGCTGGCGTCAGTCTCACTACCGATGGAGGAGTGTCTGCGCACAGACACTGACCGGGAGATTCTCATCGGAGACGGTCCTCGAGTTCCTTCGGACAACATCTACGCGCAGGCCGGCTCGTGGTCCGTGGGAGAATACGCTGGCCGCTCAACTCAGCGCGCTCCACGATGCAATCGAGCTCCTGTTGGTGCTCGAAGGGAGCCTAGGGAGCCCTGAGGTGCCCCATGCGGAGCGGAACGCGGACGAGCCGGTCGAGCAGGGCGAGGCCGCGAAGAACCAAGGCGACGCGCTAGACGGCGCCTGAGCAGGGCACTACATCCCGCTTTCCCTGCGTCCCTGAAGATCGTGGTGTCCCCGGTTCGAGTCCGGGTCTCGCCATTATGGCCTCGGGATGAGAATCTGCCCGAGGGCGCCGCTGGCGAACCGCTGCTCTCGCACCAGGTCCAGCTTCAGGTGTTCGTCGAGATCCGCGAAGGGACTGTGGCCGGCGCCGATCGCGAGGGGCACATATGTGAGCTGGTACTCGTCGACGAGGCGGAGCTTGGTCATCGACATGGCGAAGTTCGGGCCGCCGTGGACGAGAATCGTGCCGTCGTCGTCGCGAGCCTTCAGGTCGGCGATCGCGACGGCGAGGTCGCCGCCGAAGATCTCGGCCGGGCCCCACTCCGCGCTCGCCAGGGTGTTGGAGAAGACCGCCTTGGGCTTGTTGTTCATGGAGTTCGCTATCGGACCCTCCGAGGCGAGCCAGTGCGGACCCATGATCTCGTAGCTTCGCCGGCCCATCGCGTGGGTCCCGGCCTCGTCAAGAGCGCGCAGGTTCCAATCGCGGCTGTCATCGCCGAAGAACTCGAACATCCAGTCATGCGTCCCGTCGAGGCTCGTCGCGAAGCCGTCGAGAGACAGCACCATCTTGAGAACTACCTTTCTGGTGGTCATGTGGGTAGGGACTCTGGCGTGGACAGGAAATCATCGGGTTCGAGTCCGGGTCGTGCAATACCAGACGCGTGCTAGCCCTTCATCTTGCGCGTATCGCGCGGCTCGACGAACGGCTCGCGCTCGGCGGGCTGCCCGGCTTCGATGCGCCGTCCGCGCTCGAGCTCGGCGTTGAACTCCGCGCCCAGCAGTACTGCGATGTTCGAGATCCACAGCCACACGAGGAAGACGACTACGGAGGCGAGCGCGCCGTAGGTCTTGTTGTAGGAGGAGAACTCGGCGACGTAGAGCGCAAACAGGCCCGAGGCGATCACCCACACGGCGACCGCGAATCCCCCTCCAGGCGTGATCCAGCGAAAGCCGGGCTGCTTGACGTTGGGCGCTGCCCAGTAGAGGATCGAGAACATCAAGCTCACGACCAGCAGCAGCACCGGCCACTTCGCGATGTCCCAGACCGTGACGGCGCTGGAACCCACCCCGAGCAGGTTGCCGACCTGTTTGGCAAGCCCTCCTGTCAGCACCACCGCCAGCGCGCTGACGGCCAGCAGCACCACCATCACTACCGTCACGCCGACCCGGACCGGGAGCGTCTCCCAGATCGGCCGGCCCTCTTCGATGTCGTAGATCGCGTTGGACGCACGCATGAAGGCGGCGACATAGCCGGACGCCGACCACAGGGCTAGCGCGACGCCGATGACGAAGGCGATACCCGCGGTGCCTTGGCTCTTCTGCAGGTTCTGGATCGCGCTGGTGAAGACGGTCCTCGCTGTGCCTGGGGCGAGCTTGCCGATGTTTTCGATCAAGGGCTGCGTCGCGGAGTGCCCGATCAGCCCGACGATCGCCACGAGCGCGATGATCGCGGGGAATATTGCGAGCACGCCGTAGTAGGTCAGTGCCGCCGCGAGGTCGGTGACGTTGTCCTCGCGAAACTCGCTGATGCCGCGTTTTGCGACACCGCGCCAGCCGCGCCCGCTCAGGTCTGCCGGCGAGTCGGGAGCTTCGCCCAAGTCCGCCTGTTGCGCCTTCTGCCCTGTCGACACGAGAACTCTAGCTCCGGCCGGCGGTCGCACGTCCAAGTGCCCAGCCGCCGGCCAGCCCGAGAGCGATGCCCGCGCTCAGCAGGCTGACGGCGCGCAAAGGCCTGCGATGAACCTTGGCCGACAACCCACGGGTGCTATGACCGGCGGCGGCCTTCGTTGCCTTGATACCGACGATTCGCTTGACCTTGGACACGTTCGCTCCTAACTAAGTTGGGGCCGTATCCCGTCTACCCGCTGGCGGCGATCGCACACCTGCGCGAGCTGACAGACGCTGGCAGTTGCGCGACGCGCGCAGGGCGCGCCGGCGGGTAGCCCCGCCGCGCTGATAAGAATCGGCGATGCTCGAGATCCGCGCCCTGCGCCCAGAGGAGACCCAGTCGGCGGTTGAGCTGCTGGCGCGTGGCATGCGCGACAACCCGCTTCACATGGCGGCCTCCGGCGAGGATGCGGCTGGGCCGAACCGCGGCGATGCGGCTGCGTCGAACGTCTGAAGCATCGTCACCCGGCGCGTGGCGAGCTGCGGCGTCGGTAGAGGATCACCGTGAGGTTGCGAAATCCTGTTTGTCGCGCGACGGCGACGTAGTGCGCCGCCACGCCGGCCTCGATCGTGTCGCGACGCTGACGCGGCACGTCTGAGTTTCTGATCACCAGCCAGAAACGGCGCGGTCGCGCGGAGGATGAAGCGGCGGTGAGCGCCAGCGGTATCGGGCGCGGGCCGGCCGTGTGCGAGCGGAACTCGTAGTAGGCAAACCCCTGCGAGGGGCCTCCGAGCGCCAGCTCGGGGTAGTAGACGATGTCGTCGCCGCGCTGAGCCGCGCCGAGCACGTAGGCCGTCGCCCCCCGGTAGCCCTCGAGGCTGGGTTCGTCATACCAGGACCTGGCATAGACCAGCCCGACGGCAACGAGCAGACAGCAGGCGCCGACGGCGGCGATCCTGCGCGGAAGCGCCGCCACACCCGCCGCCGCGAGCAGCAGCAGCGCGGGCAGCACGACGATCAGGTAGTGGGTCACGAACAGCGGGTTGCCCACGCGCGACTCGATGAAGTCGAGCGCCACGGGCACAAACAGCCAGGCGCCGACGAACTCCGCCTGCCAGCGTTGCCCCGTGCGCATCGCGTGGATGAAGCCGAAGCAGGCCAGCGCGCTCAAGACGATTGCCAGACCGGTCCCGCCGGTGATGCCCGAAGGAACACGCAGCAGGTCAGCGAACGAAGGCGTGACGATCCATTCCACCCCGCTGCCCTGCTCGTGACTGGCGAACACCGCAGCCGGCATGCACAGCGCGATCACCGCCGCCACGGGCACCAGCCAGCGCCCGCGCACGGTCTGTCGCGGCGCAAACGCGACAAGCGTTGCGAGCTGCGCGAGCAGGACGAGCGCCGCGAAGTAGTGCGCGTAGACCGACAGCGCGCTCGTCAGCACCCAGGCGAGCAGCCGCGTTCGCGTGGGGCGCTCGAGCGCCAGCACGAAGGCCCAGCAGGAAGCGAGCACCAGCAGCACGACAAGCGCGTAGGAGCGCGCGATCTGCTCGTACTGCACAAAGAACGGGTTGAGCGCCAGCAGCAGGCCGGCGACGAGGCCGGCGGGGCGTCCGAACAGGTGCGTGCCGAGCAGCACGGCGAAGGGGATCGCCAGCGCGCCGACGATAGCGCTGAGGCTGCGCAGCGCCGGCTCGCTGGAGCCAAAGATGCCAACCCAGAAGTGCAGCAGCACGTAGTACAGGCCCATGTTCGGGTCGCGCCCGCTGACCACGTGCCAAAGGCCGCTGAGATCCAGACGCGCGTAGTTCGCGCTGAACGCTTCGTCGACCCACAGGCCCTTCGCGCCGAGTCGGTAGAACGCTGCCGCGAAGGCGATCGCCGTCAGCGCGGCGATCGCTGGATCGATGCGAAGCGACAGCGCGTGCGGCGAGCTCCTGTCGGGCGCGGCCATGCGTTCATGCAGCGCGCCGCCGAGCCGCAGCCGCGGCATCGGGCGCCGCACGCGCTGGTTGAAAGTGTTCACCTCGAGCTCATCGGCATCGGCCGGGCAGAAACGTAGCGAGGGCGGCGCCTCAGCGCTTGATCGCGTTGTGCCTGGACGATCGGCTCAGGGGATCTTCAGCGTCGCCGGAGCGCCGATGTTGCCGGCCTCGTCGACCGCCTGCAGCGCCAGCTTGCGCGCGCCCGCCGGCAGCGTGACTTCGCGGCTGAACGTGCTCCCGCCGGCCACCGGCGCTCCGAGCCCGAGCGCCACGGCTTTCCCGTTGATTCGAGTCAGGTATGACGTCGGCGTGCCGCACGCGCCGTCGTCACCGGGCGCGGTGAACGTGAGGCGGTATTTGCCGCCGCCGAGCGCCGTCAGCGTCATGTTGCTCGGTGCGTTCGGCGGCGTGCCGTCGTGGTCGTAGTTGCCGCTGTCCTGCTGGTCGTGGCGGAAGCTCGGCCACTGCGGCTGGCAGACCGGTGCCTGGGTCTGCCACTCGAACAGGTAGCCCTCGCGCGTCAGGTCGGCCATGCGTCCGTCGCTGGCCAGCGCCGGCGGCGCGTACAGCCAACCGCCGGTCTGCTTGGGAAAGCCCGCCACGTCCTGGCCGGTCGCGCCGTCGTAAGCGTGCAGCAGCCCCAGCCCCGTGCCGCCGACGATCTGGCTGGTCGGAAGCGTCGGGTCGACTTTTGCGATGTTGTTCGACGACAGCAGCTGGTAGTCGTCGGTGACCGTCGGGAAGGCCGGCAGCGTGACGCCGGTCGCACCGTCGAAGGCGCCGATCAGGTGGTTGTAGGGGAAGTTCTGCCCGACCAGCAGCAGGTTCGCGGCCTGGCTGAGGGAGAGCTCGTACTTGACCACGTCCGGCGTGCCGGTGCCGAGCAGATCGCCGACCGAGGCCGACTCGAACAGGTTGATCGCGCCCGAGCGGTCGGTCGCGTTGGACGCGACACCGAACGCCTCAGGCCCGACCTGCTGGATCGTGCGCACGACCGTCCCGGCCGGGCTCAGCTCCTCCAGCGATCCGCCGGTCACCGAGGCGACGATCACCGTCTGCCCGCCGATCTTCGCGATCGAGGCGTCCTGGCCGGGGCCGATGAACGGCAGCGTGTCCTGGATGATGCCCGGCATCGCCACGGGCCAGCCCGGCAGCAGTTTGCCGCTGGCGCCGTCGATCGCGTACAGGCGACCGCTCGTGCCCGCCGCCGCCGAGGTCACTCCGGCAAAGCTGACGTCGCCGCTGTTGCTCACCGCGCCGTACACCTCGTTGCTCGCGACAACGACGTCGTCGTGGCCGGAGTTGTTCAGGTCGGCGATCGCCGGCTCGTTGATCGACTCGGCGACCATCGCTTTGCCGGCCGCCGCTTCGACCGGGTCGACGAGCGCCACCGGGTAGCCCTTGACGGGTTTGCCGTTCGTCTTCCACGCGTACAGGTGCCCGTCGAGGCTCGGCTCGACGATGTCCGGTTTCTTGGTGAAGCCTTCGAGATGCGCGATCGCCGGGGTGGCCAGGAAACCGCACTTCGGGTGACTGTTGTCGTTCTCCAACGAGGGCGCGCACAGCGCCGGGTCGGAAGAGACGGGGAAATGGGCGACCGGCTTGCCGTTGGCGTGCCAGGCATATACATGCGTTCCGGCAGCCGTGATCACGTCCTCGCTGCCGTTGCCGGCGAGGTCGGCGACCACCGGCCCGCGCGGAGCCTCTCGCGGCAGGCCCAGTGTCGCCAGCGCCGGCGAGCCCGAGTGACCGAGCGCGGACTGCTGCACTTCGGTCTGCACCGGCCAGCCTTTCAGCTCGCTGCCGTCGGGCTCGTAGGCGTGAACGAGACCGTCCTCACTGGGCACGATCAGCTCCTGCACGTTGTCGCCGTTCAGATCGGCGTAGCGCGTCGGCGCCTCTCCGCCCGAGCCGAGTCGTTTGGGATAGCCGGGCTTGAGCGTGGGATCGGTGAACGTCGTGAACACGCGCCGGTCGATGCCGGTCATCGCGACGCCCGGCCCGCTGACCTCCAGCTGGACCGTGAACTGCTGCTGGAACGGATTGACTGCGCCGGCGGCGAACGTCGGCCCACCTGCATCCGGAGGCACCACATAGCTCGCCAGCGCCGTGCGAACCGCGTTGAGGTCGATCGAGCCGAAGTCCGTCACCGAACCGCTGGAGTCGCCTTCGTGCACCGTCGTCCAGCTCGACGGCGTCTCGCCGGCGCCCCACATCAGCTTCCAGTGCAGCTGGTTGCCGGTCGTGAAGCGCGCTCTCGCGAGGCCTTCGATCTCGGCGCTGGAGCCCGTCAGCGGCGCGTACCAGTCCGGCGAGTCGATCGCGGCCTGTGGCGGGATGTTGCCCGCCGCCACCGCGCCGACTGCCGCGCCGACATCGGCGCGGCCCCAGCCGAAGTGCGGCGACCATTGCTCGTCACTGGGCAGCGTCGGGTCGGCGGCCGGGTCGGGCACGCCGGCGCCTTCGGTGTTTCCAGTCAGCACGCGCTCGGCCGTCTGCTCGAGCAGCTCGCGCGTCTCGTCGGGCAGCAGCGTGATCCCGTGGTCGAGGCCGGCGCTCACGACGAGTCCCGCGGCGCCGGAGGCCTTGCTCGTGTTGACCGACCCGGTCGGTCCCTCCATCGAGATCGAGCTCTTGCCGCCGTACTG
>DATARK010000052.1:0-25618 GCA_036264175.1 Solirubrobacteraceae bacterium | reverse complement strand
CCCACGCCCGGCTCCACATCGGCGCCGGCGAACTGCGCGGCTGGGTTCTGCAGCTCGGCCGGCACGCCCAGGCGCACGCCGTCCAGGCGCTCGGCGCGCGGCCTGACGATCGGCTCGGGGAGCTGCAGCGACGTCGCGTCGCACCTGTCGCGGCCGACCATGTGCTCCAGCAGCAGCGCTGCGTCGGTCACGTCGCGCGTCAGCGGTCCCGCCTGATCCAGCGACGAAGCGAAGGCGATCATGCCGTAGCGCGAGACCGAGCCGTACGTCGGTTTCAGACCGACGATGCCGCACAGCGCCGCAGGCTGACGCACCGAGCCGCCGGTGTCCGTGCCCAGTGCCCAAGGCGCGAGCCCCGCGGCAACGGCCGCCGCGCTGCCTCCCGACGAGCCGCCCGGCACGCGCGCGCGGTCCCACGGGTTCAGCGCCGCGCCGAAAGCCGAGTTCTCGTTGGAGGAGCCCATCGCGAACTCGTCCTGGTTGGCCTTCGCCAGCAACGTCGCGCCGGCCTCGGTCAGACGCTCGACCGCCGTCGCCGTGTAGGGCGGCTCATAGCCCTCGAGAATCCGCGAGCCCGACTGGCTGGGCACGCCCTTAGTGCAGAACAGGTCCTTGACCGCCAGCGGCACCCCCGCCAGCGGACCCTCGCCGGCACCGGCGCTGTCAGGCGCCCCCTCCTCGGCGACCCACGTCAGGCAGTTCAGACCGCCGTCCTCGGCCGCCCCCCCGTGCTGCGCCGCGCGGGCACGGTAGAACTCGAACAGCTCCTGCGCACTCAGATTCCGCGCGCCAATCTCCGCGATCGCCTGCGTTGCCGACAATTCGAGCATCTCAGAGCCCGCGATCATGGGGACGCAGGGCAAGCCGGACAAGGACGCAGGGAGCGTGGCGTGCTTTGCACGCGAGCGACTGAGGACGCCGCTCCGGCGCCGCCATGCGTGCCCGTGATCATGCCTGCGGGCTGGGGACTAGGAAACCCTCGTCGCCCGCGTCCGGAGCCTGGTCGAGCACGACCTCGCGCGGCCATGACGGGCGCGGGCGGTCGGGGCGCAGCGCGCCGGTCATCTCCACGACGTGCGACGTCGGCGCCACGTCGTCGAGCGACAGCTCGCCCATCTTCGCCGCGTGGTCGAGCACGGCCGACAGCTCGCGCGCCATCGGCTCGATCTCCTCATCGCTGAGCGCCAGGCGCGCAAGGCGCGCCACGTGCAGGACCTCGTCTCGCTCGATCACGGCCGTGGATTCTAGGGCGCGCCTACGGGGCGTCTTGCTTGGCCTGCTCGTCGGAGACGGTCAGCCCGGTGAACGCCGGCGTCGGAGCCTCGGCCGGCGCAGGCTTCTCGGTCGTTTCCTCGCGCAGTTGCAGATATCCGCCGGCGGCGATCGCCAGCGCCGCCGCGAAGCCGAGCCAGATGCCGATTCTGATGCCGAACGAGGCATGAAACCCGCCGAAGCCCGCGCTGGCGGTGGGGTGATGCAGGATGCGGTAGCCGACCAGCAGCGCCGAGACGGCGCCCAGCAGCGCCACGACCGAGCCCGGTTTAAGCCAGTTCGGCAGTCGCCAAGCCGCCGTGCGCGCGACCACGGAGACGAGCGCGACCAGAATCGTCAGCAGCCACACCCAGCGGCTGTTCCTGAAGGCTTCCCAACCGGTGAAGCTGCTGCCGGGGCCCACGCTGCTGCCCGGCAGCGTACCCTCGATGCTTTCGCCGAACCAAGTCAAAGCGAACATGAACAGCGCCAGCGCCAGCGCTGCGACGGCCACCAGTCGATCGACGGCGCGAAGGCGGCTCAGCTGCCCGCCCATCGCTATGGCCGCGGGCGCGGCTCGGGGTCAGCGGGCGGGTAGAGCCCGCGGCGTTCGTCGCCGACCGAGCGCCACGCACCGGCGAGCAGGATCAGCGCACCGGCGAGCGCCAGCCACGGACCGGCACACAGGCCGGTGGCGTGGTCGGGGCGCTCGAGCACACGCACGAGCGCTGCGATCAGCCCAGCGACGCCCAGCGGGATCGCCCAAACGCTGGCGGCCACGGCGCGCGCGGTGCTGCGCTCGACCAGCGCGCTCAGGAACATCGCAAGCGCGCTCGCGGCGGCGGCTATCAGCAGCACGATGCTCGGGCCGAAGCTGTTCCAGGCGTCCAGCGTGCCCGAGGAGGAGCCTTCATACCACGGCAGCAGCAGCGATATGACCACGCTCAGCGCGCCCGCGAGCGCGAGCACGTCGCCTCCGCGCGCCTTGCCCAGGCTCATGCCGGCGTGCGCTCCGCGGCGGCTTCGGCCGCCGACAGCGTGTTGCTCAGCAGGAACGCGACGGTCGTAGGCCCGACGCCGCCGGGCACGGGCGTGATCGCCGAAGCGATCTGCGAGACGGCCGCGAAGTCCACGTCGCCGACCAAGCCGCTCTTGTTCTGAGCCTGCTCGGGCGTGAGCCTGCTGAGGCCGACATCGATCACGACAGCGCCCGGCTTGACGAACTCGGCGCCGATCATCCGCGCGCGCCCGACCGCGGCGATCAGCACGTCGGCTCGCGCGCACACCGACGCGAGATCGCGTGTGCGCGAATGGCAGACAGTGACCGTGGCGCTCGCGCCGAGCAGCAGCTGCGCCATCGGCTTGCCGAACAGGTTCGAGCGCCCGACGACCACCGCCTCGGCTCCCTCCAGCTGCACTCCGGTCTGCGCGAGCAGCTCCATCACGCCCAGCGGAGTGCAAGACCGCAGCCCGGGACGACCGAGCGCGAGCAGTCCGGCGTTGACCGGCGTCAGGCCGTCGACGTCCTTGCCCGGGTCGACCATCGACGTCAGTGCCGACCCATCGAGGTGGTCGGGAACCGGCAGCTGCAGCAGGATGCCGTTGACCGCCTCGTCGGCGTTGAGCACCGCCAGCTCCTCGGCAACCTGGTCGAACGACGCGTCCTGAGGCAGGCGTCGGTCAAAACCCTTCATGCCGACCTCCGCGCAGGCGCGCTGCTTGCCGCCGACGTACACCGCCGAGGCTGGATCGTCGCCCACGAGCACCGTCGCCAGCCCGGGAACCAGCCCGGTGCGCTGCGTGAACGCAGCGACGCGCTCAGCCACATCGGCGCGCACCTGCGCCGCGACCGCCTTGCCGTCGATGATCTTCGCGCTCACCCGGCGGATGCTACGTGCTGGGCTGGAGGTCTGACCGGGTGAGCTCGCGGGATCGACTCAGCGTCGGCTGACCGGCGCGTACTCGGCCATCAGCTTGCGTTCGGAGCCGTCGCCGGCGAAGCGCACGACGATCACGCCGCCGGGCTCCACGCCCGTGACGACGCCGTCGCCAAAGGCCGCATGCACGACGTCCTCGCCAAGCCTGAAAGCGTTGACCACGGCCGTCTGCGAGCCACCGGCGCTGGCCCACTCGCCTCCCGCACCGGAGCCACCAGCGCCGCCCAGGCCGGCCGAGGCGCCGGTCACCAAGGAGCGTGCGCCGCGCCCGACGCCGGCGACGATGCCGCCGCCCAGGCGCCCCGCGCGCAGGCGGTCGCTCGGCTGCACCTCGTCGAGCAGGTCGACAGGAATCTCTGAGAGAAAACGGCTGCGCAGGCCTGGCGTCTGTGCGCCGAAGACCGCGCGACGCATCGCGTAGGAGAGGTACAGCTCGCGCATCGCGCGAGTCACGCCTACGTAGAACAGACGGCGCTCCTCCTCCAGCCCGCCCTCGTCGAGCGCGCGCGAGTGTGGAAACACGCCCTCCTCGCAGCCGGCGATGAACACGACCGGGTACTCCAGGCCCTTGGCGTTGTGCACCGTCATCAGCGTCACCAGGCCCTCGTCGTCGCTGCGCGAGTCGGCATCGGCGACCAGCGAGATCTCCTGCAGGAACACGTCCAGCGTGTCGTTGTCCGCGTCGGCCGCCGCATCGAACTCGCGTCCCACCTCGACCAGCTGCTCGAGGTTCTCGATGCGTCCTTGCGCCTCGATCGAGCGCTCGGCCTCCAGCGCCTCGACATAGCCCGTCTGCGCGAGCACGGCCTCCAGCAGATCACCGACCGGCACCGCGTCGCTCGCCGTCGTCGGCGCCTCCTCGCCCTGCACCGTGCCGTCGTCCGCGGCCGTGCCGGCGAGCACGCGCAGCTCGCCCATCGTGTCCATGAAGCGTCCGAGCGCCTTGATCGCCGCGGTGCCCAGGCCGGGCACCTGCTCTGGCTGCGCCGCCGCCTGCCAGACCGAGATGTCGGCCGAGTCGGCGTACGCGAGCACGCGCGCCAGCGACGTCTGGCCCAGGCCGCGACGCGGCGAGTTGGCGATGCGCCCGAAGCTGACCACGTCGAATGGATTTGCCAGGAACTGCAGGTAGGCGATCGCGTCCTTGATCTCCGCGCGCTCGTAGAACTTCGTGCCGCCGATCACCTGGTAGGCAATCTCTCGGCGCACCAGCGTGTCCTCGATCACGCGCGACATGGCGTTGGTGCGGTAGAGCACCGCGATCTCCGAGCGCGACGCACCCTCGTCCACCAACCGCTCGATCTCGCCCACGACCATGCGCGCCTCGGCGTGCTCGTCGCCCAGCGCGCGCAGATGAATCTGCTCGCCCTGGCCGAGTTCGCTCCACAAGCGCTTGGCGATGCCGCCGCGGTTGTTGGCGATCACCGCGTTGGCCGCACGCAGGATCGTCTCGGTCGAGCGGTAGTTCTGCTCGAGCTTGACCACGCGCGCATCGGGGAAGTCGTCTTGAAAATCCAAAATATTTTTGATGTCCGCAGAGCGGAAGCTGTAAATGCTCTGCGAATCGTCGCCGACCACTGCGAGGTTGCGATGCCCAGGGATGCTCGTGCGGTCTCCGCGGGCGGGGTCCATCCGCCCGCCGCCTACGAGCAGCTGCAGCATGCGGTATTGGGCGTAGTTGGTGTCCTGGTACTCGTCGACGAGTACGTGACGAAAAGCTCGTCCGTAGCGTTCACGGACTTCCGGGAACAGCTCCAGCAGGTTCACCGTGCGAAACAGCAGGTCGTCGAAATCCATCGCGTTGGCGCGGTGCAGGTCGCGCTCGTAGAGCTCATAGACCTCGGCAAGCATCTCGTCGAACGGCGAGCCGACGGCGTCGCGCAGGTCCGAGGCCGCGCGCAGGCGATTCTTGGCCGCGGAGATCTGGTTGTGCAGCGCCGCCGGCGTGTAGCGCTTGGGATCGACGCCGACCGCATCCGCGCAGCGCTTGGTCAGGCGCCGCGCGTCGGCCTGGTCGTAGATCGTGAACTGGCGCGTGTAGCCAAGGCGCTCGGCCTCTGAGCGCAGGATGCGCGCACACGCGGCGTGGAAGGTCATCAGCCACATGCCGCGCGTGGCGCGCCCGAGCAGTTGCCCGACGCGGCCGGCCATCTCCTTGGCGGCCTTGTTGGTGAACGTGATCGCGAGGATCTCGTTTGACTGGGCCTGGTCTGTATAGATCAGGTAAGCGATGCGGTGCGTCAGCACGCGGGTCTTGCCGCTGCCCGCGCCCGCAAGGATCAGCAGCGGACCCTCGCCGTGCGTGACCGCCTCGCGCTGGGGCTCGTTCAGGCCCTCCAGCAGCTCCTGCAGGTGCTCGGCGTGAGGATTTGCGGCCATTGCATCAGCATAGGTGCGCGCCCGGCCGATCCGCCCTGCCGGAGACGATCCCGGCCAGGCTCAGCCTCCGGCCGGATTCGGTCCCTTGACGGTGCGCAGCGGACGCACCTCGGCGACCGGCTCGGGGCTGTCCTCGGACATCTCAGCGACTGTTCTTTCCAGTGAGCCGATGCGGCTTGCCAGCCCCTGGATCGCCTCGGCAATCGGGTCAGGCAGATGTATCCAGTCCGCGTCCGGGCCCTCGGCGCGGCGTCCTTCGACGCGCACCGGGTGGCCGGGGTTGCCGACAACCGTCGAGTTCGGCGGCACGTCTGTGATGACCACGCTGTTGGCGCCGATCTTCGCTCCGTGGCCGATCGTGATCGGGCCGAGCAGCTTCGCGCCCGAGCCGATCGTCACGTTGTCCTGCACCGTCGGGTGGCGCTTGCCGGTGGCAAATCCCGTGCCGCCGAGCGTCACGCCCTGATACAGCGTCACGTCGTCGCCGATGTCGGCCGTCTCGCCGATCACCACGCCGGTGCCGTGGTCGATGAACAGCCCGCTGCCGATGCGCGCGGCCGGGTGAATCTCGATGCCCGTGAGCATGCGCGTGAGCATCGAGATCAGCCGCGGCAGCAACGCCACGCCGGCGCCGTCCAGCGCGTGCGCCACACGGTGGGCCAGCACGGCCTGAATGCCGGGCCAGGTCGCGAGGATCTCCAGCTGCCCGACGTCGCGCGCCGCAGGGTCACGCGTGCGCGCAGCCTGCACGTCGCGGCGAACCTCCTTGACGACCCGCGCGAGCTCGAAGCCGGCCATGTCCAAAGCGTAGCCGAGATAGTTGCCCGCGCAGCGACTTTTGCGCACCACGCACGCCGAGCGCGCCCCGGAAGGGGCGCTTTAAAATCGGCCCTACCAATTCGCGTCTGACGGTGCACGGTGATTGTCGGCGTGCTGGTGGCACGTCGGCAAGCGCCGGGTGCCGTCAGGGTGCGAAGAAAGCTTGAGAGACGTAGCGCTCGCCGGAGTCCGGCATGACTACGACAATTCTCTTACCCGCCGATTCCGGCCGGTCGGCGACCTCCAGCGCTGCCCACAGCGCGGCGCCGCAGGAGATGCCGGCGAGCAGACCCATGCGTTTGGCACACGTCCATGCGGTCTGGATGGCGTCGTCGTCCGACACGGCGATCACCTCGTCGAGCAGCTCGCGGTTGAGCACCGGCGGCACGAAGCCCGCGCCGATGCCCTGGATGCGATGCGGGCCAGGCGACCCGCCGGACAGCACCGCCGAGCCGGCGGGCTCGACCGCCACGACACGAAGCTGCGGATTGCGCTCGCGCAGGTACTCGCCGACGCCGGTGATCGTGCCGCCGGTGCCGACGCCGGCGACGAGCACGTCGACGCGCCCGTCCAGCGCACGCTCGATCTCCGGCCCTGTGCGGTTGCGGTGGGCCTCGGGGTTGGCCGGGTTGGTGAACTGGTCGGGCAGAAACACGTCGTCGTCGCTGGCCAGCGCGCGTGCCGCCGCGACCGCCTCGCTCATGCCGCCGAGCGACTCGGTCACCTCGACGCGCGCCCCGTACAGGCGCAGCAGGCTCTCGCGCTCGCGGCTCATGCCCTGCGGCAACGTCAGGATCAGCTCATGGCCCTTGGCGGCGCACACGAACGCGAGCGCGATGCCTGTGTTGCCGCTGGTCGCCTCGACGATCGTCGTGCGGCCTGGCTCGATCCGGCCTTCGGCCTCGGCCGCCTCGATCATCGCCACGCCGATGCGGTCCTTGACGCTGCCGCCGGTGTTGAACGACTCGAGCTTGGCGAACAGTTGCGCCCCGGCGTCGGCCGCCGGCCGGCCCTCGAGCATGCGCGCGAGCTCGACCAGCGGCGAGTCTCCGACAAGCTCTGCAATGTTGATCGGGATTTGGGCCATAGGCCCCACGACAATAGTGCAGGGCCGAACGCCGCTACTCGGCGACACCCGCTTCGCGTATCGCCTGCTCAATGTCGTGGTAGAGGCGGATTTCGCTCACACGCCTATCACGCAGCCTGTAGAGCAATGCCGTCTGCCGATCAACCTCCACACCGCTGCCCCGGCCCTTGCCGCGCTCATGGGTGATCACCACAACCACCCGCCCGCCGTCGAAGAAGTCCTGCGGCTCGCTCACATAGGACTCCCAGACGTCCTTGACCTCCGCGCGCCACTGCAGGATGCCGGCATAGCCCTCGTACACCGCGGGATTGAAGACGCGCTCGGTGAGATCCAATCGCACCTCCGGATCGAGCAGCTCGGCGAACTGGCTTCTTTTCGCAGTCAGGGCGCGCCGGACGATCTCCACGTTCTCCTGCGACATAGGCCTACGGCGTTAGGCGCGTCGCGCCATCAGCTCGCCTGGGCGTAGCCCTTCAGCCCACCGAAGTCGAGCATCACACACGTCTCGTCGCCGACGATCCAGGCGTCATGGCCCGGGGGCATGTGGAAGGCATCGCCCGGGCCGAACTCGCGCTCGGTTCCGTCATCCATTCTCAAAGCCATTCGCCCGTCGATGATGTAGCCAATGTGGTCAACCTGGCAGGAGTCGGTGCCGGCAATCGGCTTCACGTGCTCCGACCAGCGCCAACCGGGCTTGAACGTTCCGCGACCAACCGCGTGGCCGTTGAGGTCGACCAACTCCACCTGACCCATGTCTCCTCCGACGAACTTGCGCGTCTCATCGGGGTTCTCAAACCGCTTACCAGCGAGCTCTGCCATCTTGACCTCCCTTGTCGAACGAGAATGGCCTGCCAACCGAGCCTACGCCTCACAGCGACGTGGCGACTTACAGGCCGCCCGTTCCGAAAACCCGGGGTTGGGGTAGCTTCCTGGCCGTGAGCCTGCGCGGACGATTCATCGCCGGGCGTGGGCCGCTCTATGCCGTTGCCGGCATAGGCTTCATCGCCGCCGTCTACATCCGCACCGAGTGGGTCGAAGTCACGGTCGTGGTCGTCGCCACCGCGAGCTTCGTCGCTGGACTCACTGCGAGCGTGCTGCGGTGGCAGGATCGCCGCAACAGCGCTGCAGCGGATCAGCAGGACTAGCCGCGCTCTGCCTAGACCGCTCCTCGGCGAGCCGTTCGGCGGCAGCACGGGCCGCGCCGATGTCGGTCGTGTACACCGTCACGCTCAAGACGACGTCGGCGACCAACGTTATGACGTGGGCTTCTCGCACTCGAACTCGCGCGCCGCTGCCAGCTGGGCGACCGTCCTGGCGATTGACCGACAGGATCACGCCATGGCCGAGGTTCTCGACCGACTCGAGCTCGAACCTCAGCTCATCGAACAGGTCCCAGTAGCCCTTCATGAACGCACGCACCGCCGCGTGCCCCTGGTAGGTCCCCATTCCGCTTGGCGACGTGTCGTAGACGACATCGGGGGACCAGTTGCTCATCAGCGCGTCGAGATCGCGGCGATTCACCGCATCGATCCCATCGCGCACGAGCTCGACCAAGTCTGGGGTCGTGGATTCCCCGGGCATCTTCAGATGTGGTACATCGCCGGGATGCCCCGTAGATTAGGGCTAGCGCAACGGGCTACGCCTCCTGGACCTGGAGATTGTGGACCGGGAACTCCTTTACGTCGGGCGGGCTCGGAAAGCCGCGGTCGCCCAGGCCGTGCAGACGTGGCATCAGCCGCTCTTGGACGAAACTGTCGAACGCCTCCCGAGACTCCCAGAAGTCGATCACGCCCCAACCGCCCTCGACGGGCCCCGCCGAATGTACGAGCATTCCCGCGGGAGGGCTTGTGTCGATCTCCATAACCCCGTGTGCCGTGTCGTAGTTCTCCTGCGTGCCGCCCTCGAACTTGAGCCTGATACCCACTGGCATGCGACCCCTCCCGTTGGATGTTTCCAGCGACACTACTCCCGTGTGGCTCTGGCGGGATACTGCGGCATGTCGGAGAACATGCACTGTGCGCCCGATCAACTCCAACTGGGACCGCGACCGCGCTCTCGCTGATCTCGACCTGAAGGCTTAGTCGATGTCGCGTGAGAACGTAAAGCTCGTGCGCGCCTTGCAGTTCGACCCAGACGTAGATCTCGCCGAAGCCTTCCGCGATGACGCAGCGTGGGCCGAGCTCGCCCGAGCCTCTGCCTCGCTCTTTCACTCCAACTTCGTGAGTACCTTTCCCGGCCTGCTGGACGATGAGAAAACCTATCCCGGCCTCGACGGCCTGCGAGCTGGCTGGTTGGCGTGGCTAGCACCATGGGCTACATATCGAGCGGAGATCATCGAGGCGATCGACTGTGGAGATCGTGTACTGCTGCTCGTTCACGACTTCGGCCGGCGCGAGGGCAGCGCCGAGGAGATCCGCGGAAACAACGCAGCGGTCTGGACGGTCCGCGAGGGGAAGATCGCACGCGCCGAGTTCCACACCGGCCGAGACGAGGCCCTCAAAGCCGTGGGGCTGGAGGAGTAGGCGATGTCGGAGGAGAACGTGGAGATCGTGCGCTTGGCCGGGCAATACCTTCGCGAGTCCTACAGGTGTGGCGAGCCAATCGCCGGTTTGCTCGATCTCACCGCTCCAGACGTACGAGTCGATGCCTCTCGGCGTGTTTTCAACCCCGCGGTCTTCGTCGGCCTCGCGGGCGTGCGGCAGGCGATTCGCGAGGTCCATGATGCGTGGGACGACTTCTCTGAAACGGATCAGCAGCTGATCGATGCAGGCGACCGAGTGGTCCTTCTCCATACGATCGGTGGGCGGGGCCGTGCGAGCAAGGTCGAGGTTGAGGCGCGAGCTGCACTGATCTGGACAATCCACAATGGACGCATCCAGACCATCGAGACCTTCAACAGCCCGGAGGAAGCCCTCGAAGCCGTGGGGCCGACGGCGTAGGCGGGGATGCCCTCAAACCGTGGGGCTGGGTAGGCCGTCGTCTGAGAGGGAGCGGTTCCGTTCAGAGCCGGGTGCCGTGACTAGTCCGACCTGATCGGCGTCTAGCGTTCCCAACGTGAGCGACGCCGACTTTAAGAGCACGGTCGACGTGATCTCCAAGGTGATCGACGGTGCGGGCGTCGTGGTTGTCGTAGTAGGCCTCTGCATAGCCGTCGGCGTCTACGCCCTCGCTCAGCGCGAGTCTGACGAGCGCCCGACCGCGTACCGGGTTTTTCGCCAGCAGGTGGGCAAAGCCATCTTGCTCGGACTGGAGTTTCTCGTCGCTGCCGACATCATCCGCACTGTGGCTGTGGCTCCGACCTTCGCAGGTGTCGGGGTCCTGGCCGTAGTCGTCGCCGTCCGCACGTTCCTGAGCTTCGCTCTGGATCTCGAGCTAACCGGGCGTTGGCCCTGGCAGTCGCGTCCCAAGCCGTCGCAGCCCGCAGGCTGAGGCGAGGTCGATCGCAGACCTTGGCTGCTGGACCACAAGCGTGGGCGAGCACGTCCAGGAGTTCCAGTGAGCCCGTTGGGTCTCCGCAAAGCTCCGACCGCGCGAATCCGGGGGCAAGCTGGCCTTGAACCGCTCTGGAGAGCCAGATAGATCAGATGTGGTACATACTCGCGCCGGCCTCTTGGGACTCACGCTCGATCACGTCGGCGATCGTCGTCTCGCCGAGCACCTTGCGCGCAGCCGCGGCGGCATCAGCGAACGCACCCTGCGCGTCGCGACCGATCGGTCCGTCAAGCAGCTCGACGATCTCCAGCACGGTCACGCTGGCCGGCTCGCGCGCGAAGCGATAGCCACCCTTGACGCCGCGTTGAGAGCTGATCACGCCGGCGCGGCGCAGCACTGCGAACAGCTGCTCGAGAAACTGCACCGGTACATCGCGCCGGCGCGCAAGCTCGCCGATTGGCACGGGATCGGACCCCGCGCTGCGTCCCAGCTCGGCCAGCGCGAGCACGGCGTATGGCGACTTGCTCGTGATCGAGATCACTGCGGCGATGCTACGCGACGGCGCGGGCGCCCGCCCGAGGGCCGGCTAGAGCCAACCGCGCTCGGTGGCGATGAGCACTGCTTGAGCGCGGTCAACGGCGCCGAGCTTGCCGTAGATGTTGTGCAGGTGCGTACGCACCGTGCTCGTGGACAGCGTCAGCTCGTGGGCGATCTGCTTGTAGACCTTGCCCTCGGCCAGGCGCTGCAACACTCCAAGCTCGCGTCCGGACAGCGGACACGGGTCGACGTGGCGACGGCGCTGCGTGGGCGCGCTGGGAAGTTCGTACATCACGCGTCGCAGTTCGTCGGGGCCGAGCCCGACGGCGCGCGCGGTGCGCAGCATCTCAGCGGGCGAGACCGGCGATCCCTGCTCGTAGTGCGCGAGCATGTCGGCGAGGCGCACGCACGCGGCTTCACCCTCGACGTCGGGACTGTGATGGCGCTCGATCGTCGAGGCGATCGTCGCGGGCAGACCCCAGCGCCGCGCGAGCACGCCGCCGACCAGCGCGTGGTCGACGCCCAGCTCACGGCGCTCCTGGTGGATGCGGTCCTCGGGCGTGCGCGCGCCGCGGTGCACCTGCGAGGGGTACCCGGGATAGGCGTGCAGCAGCACGAGCTTGCCGATGTCGTGCAGCAGGCTGGTCACGGTCAAACGGTCGCGGCTCTCGAAGCCCACCTCGGCGGCGATGCGGTCGGCCGCGTGCTGTGTGCTCAGCGCGTGCAGGCGGAAGCGCTCGGGGGCGGCCTCCCACACGCTCGAGCGCTCGAAGAAGTCGAAGGTGCGCACGCGCGCTCCCAGCGCCTGCACGGTCTGTGGCGTCAACAGCTCGACGGCGGCGACGACCGTGTCGACGCGTCCTCGCTTGCCCTGCACCTGGTTGGCCAGGCGCAGCACGGCAGTGATCAGCGCCACGTCGGACTCGACCGCCGTGACGACGTCGGCCGTGGCGACGTGGTCTTTGGTGACCACCGTCAGCAGGCGGTCACGCGACTCGGCCAGCGCAGGGAATGCCTCCAGCGCTTCGAAGGCCATCGTCAGACGACGGCCGTGGCCCTCGTTCTGATGACGCTCGCCAGTCGCCGCAGGCACGGCCGACGCCTGGCGACGAGCCTGCTCGGAGGCGCTTGCCTTCCTGGCGGGACTGGCCTTCCTGGCTTTCGGCGTGGACTTCGGCTTTGACTGGGTTTTGGCTTTTGTCTTGGAAGCGGTTGCCTGCATGCTTGCGTGGGGGCTTTGGTAGATCGACCATCCGTGTCGGCCGCTCTCGTAGAACCCCTATCGGCAGCAGAGTGCAAACGGTTGAGCGGTGCGGCGCAGGGCCTTAAGCAGCCAGCGCTCAGCGGTGCGCGAGAGCGGCGTCGATGCGACGCAGCGTCTCCTCGCGCCCGAGCAGCGCCACGCACTCGAAGATGCCCGGCGAGACAGTCGTGCCAGTGAGCGCCACGCGCAGCGGCTGATAGACCTCGCGTGGCTTGACCGCGGCGCTCGCGACAAGCTCTTCGAGCGTCTGCGCGACAACCGACTGCTCGAAGCCTGGCGCCTTCGCCAAAGCCTCACGCACGCGCCCGAGCATCGCCCGACCGTCCTCGCCCAGCCAGCGCTCGCGCGCCTTGGCGTCGTTGACCGGACCGGCGAGCAAAGGACCGCTGAGCCCCCAGAAGTCCGCCAGCGTATGGATCTTCTCCTGGCTGATCGCAACGGCTCGCGCGAACCTGGGGTCATCCCGCGATCCGGCATGGCCATTGGCATCGAGGTAGTCGCCGACGAGCCCGACCAGCTCTTCTGTCGGCAGCGCGCGCACGTACACGCCGTTCAGCCATTTCAGCTTGACCTCGTCAAAGCGCGCCGGATTTCGGCTGACCGACTCCAGCGTGAAGCGCTCGATCAGCTCCGGCGTGGAGAGAACCGTCTGGTCGTCGCCCGCGCCCCAGCCCAGCAGCGCCAGGTAGTTGCGCACGGCAGCGGGCAGCAGGCCAGCCTCGCGCAGCTCACCGACCGAGGCGGCGCCGTGGCGCTTTGACAGCTTCTTGCCGTCCGCGCCATGCAGCAGCGGCAGGTGCGCGTAGCTCGGCAGCGCCGCCCCCTCCCCCAGCCCGACCGCTTTGGCGGCCTCCAGCACGAGCAGCTGCTTGGGCGTGTTCGACAGGTGATCCTCGCCGCGCACCACGTGCGTGATGCGCGCATCCAGGTCGTCGATCGCGACCGCGAAGTTGTAAAGAACCGACCCGTCCGCGCGAGCGATCACCGGGTCGTCCAGGTGCACGTGCTCGAACGTCGTGTCGCCGCGAATCGCGTCGTGCACGACCGTCGCACCGTCGGGAACGCGCAGTCGCACCGCACCACTCGGCTCGGCCTCGCCGCGAAAGCCGCGCTCTGCGCCGTACAGCTGCTTGAAGGCCTTGACGTCCTCAGACGTGGCGTTGGAGCGATATGCGAGGTCTGCCTCGATCAGCGCCCGCAGGGCTTCGCCGTGGCGCTCGCCGCGATCGGTCTGCATGATCGGCCCCTCGTCCCAGTCGAGCTCCAACCACGCGAGCGAGTCGAGGATCTGCTGCACGTTCTCCGGCGTCGAGCGCTCGCGGTCGGTGTCCTCGATGCGCAAGACCATCGTGCCGTCGAAATGCCGCGCCAGCAGCCAGTTGAACAGCGCCGTGCGCGCGCCGCCGATGTGCAGCGCCCCGGTGGGCGATGGTGCGAAGCGAACCCTCATGGTCTGACCCTAGCGCCGGCTCGTTAGCCTCTACCGAGCCGTCTATTCGCCTTCCGGTTTTTCTGCTTCTCGCTGCACGGTCTTTTCGGATTCGAGGATTTCCCGCATCACGCGTGGTCCCGCCGCGTGTTCGGCTTTGCGAAGCGCTTCGAGTTCGACCTTGCGTTGTGCGGCGGACGGCCTGGCGTTCGTCGCCGCCGCGCCGCCGCCACTCCCGCGCGGGTTGGAATTGCTCGATGGCACAGCGGGCGCAGGCGCGCAGCGCTCGCCTTCCTGGCAATGTGCCGCGGCCGTCGTGTCGAAGCAGCCGTAGATCGTGAACAGCGGGTTGACGACGTTGCGCCCGCGAGCGTCGGACATCGTCTGCTGTCCGACGAAAGAGGGCGGCGACTGGGCCTTGTAGCAACCGTCGGATTTGACGCTGACGTCGTAAACGACCGGCGTGAGCTGGAGCGGATATGCCCCGGCTTTAGGCGCGATCGTGCTGATCGTGCAGCTCCAATCGTCGCCGGCGCCTTCGCTCTTGCCTGAGCGACGCGCGCAGCTCGTGCGCGCGTCGAGTTTGGCGCCGCGCGGGACCGACCGGCCGAGCTCGCGCTGCTGGAGCAGCGTGAGGCTGTTGAAGGCCGGCGCGATCGAGGCTTCCAGGCGTGCGCGCGTCACTGCGGTGGGCCCCCAGTTGCCGGCCACGCCGAGCAGCACGATCAACGCGGCCGCACCCAGCACGGCGCGCAGAGGAAGCGACCAGCCAGGGCGTTTGGCCACCGGCGTTCCGGCGAAGTCGCGCCGGCGAAGAATGCGCCACGAGGCCCACGCACAGGCGCCGCCCCAGAGCACGCACACGACGGCAGCGATGATCAGCGGCCCGTAGAACTTGGGCGTGGCGAGCAGGCCGTGCCAGATGTCAAACGCCGAGGCGAGCAGCAGAGCGTGAACCCAAGCTCCGCTGCCGATCAGCGCCAGCAGCTGCATCACCACGGCCACGAGCACCGGGCCGAGCACGCCGACGATTCCGTTGCGCGCGGCCACCGAGAAGAGCACCGCGAGGCTCGTGAACGCAAGCAGTGGAAGCATGCTCAGAAGCCAACTTGCGAGCACCAGCGCCAAGCATTCACCGGAGCCGATCACGGTGCCGCCCAAGCCGACCAGCGGCTGGCTGCCGGTGAACAGCAGCCCGGCGACGAGGCTCGAAAGCGCCGTGAGCGCACCCAGCCCGAGCGCGAACGTGCCGGCAGCGACGAGCTTGCCCAGGAACACATCCTGCAGCGTGCAGGAGCGCGTCAGCACCGCCTTCCAGGTTCCGTAGCGATCCTCGGAGGAGAACAGATCCCCGGCGAGCACGCCCGCCAGCACCGGGAAGCCGAGGTATCCGGCAAACCCCAGCACCACGAACGAGAGCGCATAGCCGGAGCTGTGGACCCAGACGCCGAGCAACGTGTCCGCCGGGACGCCGCTCTGCTGGCTGAGCACCGCTGCGAACGCGAACGGACCGAGCAGGCAGACGAGCGCCAGAACGCGCGTCGAGAGCTGCGCGAGAAGCTTGCGACGCTCGGCCCGGTAGACGCTGAGCACCCTGCGCGCATCGCGTCCTCGCGCCCGAGACCTCGCGTCGCCGGCTGAAACGCTCACCTTGCGGCGCCGGCGTCCGGCGGGGGCGCGGCGGGCTCTGACCGATCGGCTTCCCGCGAGGCGGTGAGCGCGAAGAACATCGACTCCAGCGGGCTCGCGATCAGCTCGAGTCGTCGGACGGCCACTCCGGAGCGTCCCAGAGCGAGCACCAGCTGATCGAGCGCTCCCTCGTCGACGCGGATCGAAAGGCCACCCTCCGACGACGCCTCTGCGCTGACCCCGACAATCTCCCGGGCCAGCGACAGGGCGCGAGCATCATCGCTCGTCGTCAACCGGTGCGCCGACGGAGGCGCCTGTGCCTGCATCTGCGCGGCGCTGCCCCTCCACACGACGTGGCCTTCGCTCAGCACGACGAAGCTGTCGCAGACTCCCTCGATCTCAGCGATCTGGTGGCTGCTCAGCAACACCGCCGCTCCATCCTCCGCCAGAGAGCGCACCAAGCCGCGCACGAAGCGGACGCCCGCAGGGTCAAGCCCGGTTGTCGGCTCGTCCAGAAGCAGCAGACGTGGCGCACGCATCAGCGCCGCGGCAATGCTCAGCCGCTGTCGCATTCCTGACGAGTAGCCGCTCACCCGATCGCCGCTTCGCCGGGCCAGCTCGAGCTGCTCGAGCACGCCGTCGATGCGCTCGCGCGAGCTGCCGCCGTCCAGCTCCGCCAGAAGTTCCAGGTTCGCGCGTCCGGACAGGTACGGATAGAACGTCGGGTCCTCGACGAACCCCGCTACGCCGTCCAAGCTCAACTGTTGCGACGGATCGCGCTCGCGGCCGAAAAGCTCGATCGTGCCTGCGTCGGGCTTGACCAGACCGAGCAGCATTCGCAGCAGCGTCGTCTTGCCGGCGCCGTTGGGCCCCAGCAGGCCGCGCACTTCGCCTTCGCCCACATCCACGTCGACTCCGTCGACCGCACACGTCGTATCGAAACGCTTCGTCAGTCCGCTCGCGATCAACGTGGACATGGCGGGCGCCACTATACGGACCAACCCGATCGCAACCCTCATAATCCGCGCATGCTGATCGGCGCCCACGTGTCCCCCGCAGGCGGCCTGCCGAAAGCGATCGAGCGCGGCGTCCAGCGCGGCTGTGAGGCGATCCAGATCTTCAACCAGTCGCCGCGCATGTGGAAGCCGACGACCTACCGCGACGAGGATGTCGCTGCGTTCCGCGAGGCGATGGCCGACAGCGCGATCGACGCAGTACTGATCCACGCCGTCTACCTGCTCAACTGCGCCTCAGACGACAAGCAGATCCGGGCGAAATCACTGGCGTCGCTGACGCACTCACTGCGCGTCGGCCAGGCGATCGGCGCCGCCGGCGTCGTGCTGCACCCCGGCTCGGCCAAGCAGGGTCACGTCGGCGAGGCGATCGCGCGCGCCGGCAAGACGATCGCCGCGGCGCTGGCCGACAGCGAGGGCTGCGAGCTGCACCTGGAGAACACCGCCGGCACCGGCGGAACGCTCGGGCGCTCCTTCGACGAGCTGGCGGCGCTGATTGACGCCGCCGGGTCCAGCAGGCGCCTCGGCGTGTGCCTGGACTCCTGCCACCTGCTCGCCTCCGGCTATGACGTGCGAACGCCGCAGAGCATGGCCTCCGTGCTGCGCGAGTGCTCGAGCAAGCTCGGGCGCAAGACGGTTCGCTCGCTGCACCTCAACGACTCGCAGACGCCGCTGGGATCGAACCGTGACCGCCATGCCAACATCGGCGCGGGCGAGCTTGGGCGTAAGGGCTGTGGCGCTTTCCTCTCGGCACCTTCACTTCAGACGCTGCCGTGCATCCTGGAGACGCCCGGCGAGAACCGCGAAGGTCCGTCGCGCAAGGAAGTCGCGCTGGCTCGGCGACTGCGCGGGCAGGGCATCGCTGCGCGCAGCTGAGCGCGGGCGCGAGGCGGGGCGTCTAGGCCGTGGCGGCGGCCTGCATCGGCGCCGGCGCAAGCGCGTGTTCCAGCTCGGCGCGCAGCGTCGGCGTGTGCTGCACGCGAAACGCCTCACCGAGCTTCAGACGGCGCGTGCCAGTGGCCGTGTCGATATCCAGCACGACCTCCGCGGCGCCCGGGAAGTCCTCGATCGCGTGGCGCAGGTCCTCGATCAGACTGGCGCACAGCGCACTGGCCTGTACGCGCAGGTGCAGCGGCTCGGCCATCGCGGCCGCGGCGCGGTTTCGCTGGGCGGCCGCCTCGGACTTCTCGCGAGCCTGCTCGAGCTCCTCGGGCGTGGGCGCGAAGCGTTCGACGCTCTGCACGATCAGACAGGTCTTGCCGGCTTCCTTGTGATCGACGCGACCCTTGACCAGCACGACCTCGTCGACTGCCAGCGCCGACTCGTATTCGGCCAGCGCCTTGCCGAACACGAGCATCTCCACACTGCCCGCGAGATCGTCGAGCGTGGCGAACATCATCGGGTCGCCGTTGCGCGTGCGGATGCGCTTGGCCTCGACGATGATCCCGCCGACGGTCACCCAGTCCTTGTCGCGGCGGTCGGCCAGCGCCGCCAGCGAGCAGTCGGCGCGCACGCGCAGCGCCTCGCGCAGCGGCTTGAGCGGATGCGCCGAGATGAACAGGCCGATCGACTCCTTCTCGACTTTCAGCAGCTCAGCCTGGTCGTACTCCACGCCGGAGATCGGTGGGTGGGCTGGTTTCGTCAGGCCAGCGCCCGGAGTCGCGCTCGACTGCGCTGCGTCGCTCGGTTCGCCCAGGTCGAAGATCGAGCCCTGGCCGATCTGCGCGTCCTGTTGGATCTTCTGGCCATTGGCCTGCGCGCTCTCGAGGACGTCGATCATGCCCTTGCGACTCGCGCCCGTCGAGCCCAGCGCGCCGCACTTGATCAGCGCCTCGATCGCCTTCTTGTTGACCGTGCGGTTGTCCACGCGCTCACAGAAGTCCCACAACGAGGTGAACTCGCCGCCCTCCTCACGCGCGCGCTTGATCGCCTCGACCGCCTGGTAGCCGACGCCCTTGACGGCGTCCAGGCCGAAGCGGATGTTGCCCTCGACGACCGTGAACTCGTGGTCTGACAGATTCACGTCGGGCGGCAGGATCTCGATGCCCATCTCCTCGCAGCGCGCCACGAAGAACGGCACCTTGTCCTTCGTGGACATCACCGAGGAGATCAGCGCCGCCATGTACTCCGCGGGGAAGTTCGCCTTCAGCCACGCGGTGCGATAGGAGATCAGCGCGTAGCAGGCGGCGTGGCTCTTGTTGAAGGAGTAGTCGGCTGACTTTTCGTTGGCCTGCCAGAGGAACTCGATCACCTCCGAGCTGGTGTTCGACGCGCGGCAGCCCTCGACGAACTCCGGCTTCAGCGCCGCCATCGCCGCGCGGTTCTTCTTGCCGATCGCCTTGCGCAGGTCGTCTGCCTTGGCCCCGGAGAAGCCGGCCAGCTCCCTCGAGATCTGCATCGCCTGCTCTTGGTAGAGGATCACTCCCTTGGAAGACTCGAGGATCGAGCGCAGGCGCTCGTCGGCGTAGGAGATCGCATCGGGGCTGCGCTTGCCCTTGGCATACACGGGGATCTGATCCATCGCACCCGGGCGATACAGCGCGCCGAGCGCGACCAGGTCGTTGAACTCGTCCGGTTTGACCTTCTTCAGGGCCTCGCGCATGCCCTCGGACTCGAACTGGAAGACCCCGGTGGAGTCGCCGCCCGCGAGCATCTCGTAGGTCCGCGCGTCGTCCAGCGGCAGCGTCGTCATGTCCGGGCGCTGGCCGGAGGAGCGCTCGATGATGTCCAGCGCGTCCTCGATCACGTCGAGGTTGCGCAGGCCGAGGAAGTCCATCTTCAAGATGCCGATCGCCTCGATCGGCTTCATCGAGAACTGCGTGACCGTGCGGAAGACTTTGTCGCCGTTCTCGTCGGTGCCGGCGTCGGCCAGCTGCAGCGGCACGATGTCGGTCAGCGGGCGGTCGGCGATGACGACCGCAGCCGCGTGGATCGAGGAGTTGCGCACGATCCCCTCCAGCCCCTGGGCGACGTCGACGATCTGCTTGGCCTGCGGGTCCTCGTCGACGGCCTTGCGCAGCGGCTGGCCACCCTTCAGGCAGTCCTCGAAGGACGGCGAGCGGCCCATGATCGGGTCGGGAATCAGCTTTGCCAGACGGTCACCCATGCCGTAGTCGAAGCCCAGCACGCGCGCAGCGTCGCGCGTGGCCGCGCGCGGGAACATCTTGCCGAAGGTGACGATCTGCGCGACCGACTCACGCCCGTACTTCTCGGTCACGTAGCGCATCACTCGCTCGCGCCCGCGCACCGAGAAATCGATGTCGATGTCGGGCATCGATACGCGCTCGGGGTTCAAGAAGCGCTCGAACAGCAGGTCGTAGCGCAATGGGTCCACGTCGGTGATCGCCAGGCAGTAGGAGACGATCGAGCCGGCGGCCGAGCCGCGTCCGGGGCCCACGGCGATGCCGTTCTCCTTGGCGTACTTGACGAAGTCCCAGACGATCAGGAAGTAGGCGTTGAAGCCCATGCGGTCGATCACGCCGAGCTCCATCTCCATCCGCTCGACCGCCTCGGCGGGCGCAGGGTCGCCGTAGCGCAGTCGCATGCCCTCCTGCACGCGAGCGCGCAGGTACTCGCGCTCGCTGGTCTGGTCGGGCGTCTTGTAGCTGGGAATCAGCTGCTTGCCCAGCTCCAGCTCGACGTTGCAGCGCTCGGCGATCTCCAGCGTGCTGGCGATCGCCTCGGGCCACTCGGCGAACGCCGCGACCATTTCGCCGCTGTCGCGCAGGTAGAACTCGTTCGTGTCGAAGGTCAGCTTCGGCGCGGCGATCGTGCTCTTGGTCTGCACGCACAGCAGCGCCGTGTGGTGGTCGTAGTCCTCGCGGCGCAGGTAGTGCACGTCGCCGGTGCCGACCAGCGTGCCGCCGAACTCGCGCGCGATCTTGACGATTCCCTCGTTGCACTTGTCCTGCGGCGCCAAGCCGTTCTTCTGCACCTCGAAGTAGACGTTGTCGGGCCCGAACACGTTGCGCAGCTCGTCGGCGTGCGTGCGAGCGTCGTCGACGCGGTCGTCGAGCAGGCGCTGGCAAAAGCGCGAGGCAAGGCAGCCGGTCAGTGCGATCACGCCATCTGAGTAGCGCTCGATCAGGCCCATGTCGACCGACGGCTTGCCGCGCTGAAGACCGTCGAGGAAGCCCGCCGAGGACAGCTTGACGAGGTTGCGGTAGCCCGCGTCGTTGGACGCCAGCAGCGTCAGGTGGTTGCGCTCGGTCCTGCCAGGGCCGCGCGCCCTATGGTCGTCGACGAGGTAGATCTCACAGCCGACGATCGGCTTGACGCCGTGCTTGGCGCAGGCCTGATGCAGCTCCACGGCGCCGTTCATCACGCCGTGATCGGTCAGCCCGAGCGCCGGCTGGCCGAACTCCGCGGCGCGCTTGGCCAGCGCTTCGATCTTGCATGCACCGTCGAGCAGCGAGTACTCGGAGTGGACGTGCAGATGGGCGCAGGCTTGCTCGGTCAACGTCGCTGGATGGTATGTGGCGCAGCGGCGGACGCGGGAGGGTCAGATCAGTCTGCGCGCCGCTGTTTGCGAGCTTCTCGCCGGCGCCGCAGAGCCAATCTGGTGCGCCGGATCAGCGACATGCTGTGCTTGTGCGGCGGGCGCGCAGCGACCGGCGCGGGCACCTCCGCAGCCGGCTGCTCCTGCTGCTCCACGCGTGCGCGCAGCCGCTCCACCGCCGCCGCAAGCGCCTCGGCCATCTCGGCACTGCGCACCTCGTCGGGCACCTCGGCGGCTCTCAGCTGGGGCACCGAAAGACGCGACTGCGGCGCCGGTGCGGACGGCGGCGAAAGCGCCCGGCCCGCGGGCTCTGCTTGCGAAGCGGCGTGCGGCATCGGCGCCGGCGCCGGCTCGATCGGAGCCACGGCGGCCGGCGGTACCGACGCTGGCGGCGGTTGTGGTGTCTCGAAATGGCTGCGCAGGCGCGCGATCGTGTCGACCAGGCCGCCGAGCAGCGCCAGCGCGCCGCGCTGGGCCTCGCGCAGCGCGTCGAGCAGGTGCTCCGCGCGCCGGCGCGCCGCGCGCTCGCTTTCAAGCGCGGCATGCAACTCCAGCGCAGCGCCGTCCAGCTCGCCCAGGCGCGCGCGCAGCGCGCGTTCTGAGCGCAGCATCGCGCTGCGCTCGGTGGCCGCGGCCTGCTCGGCCTCGGCGAGCTCGCGCTGGAGAACCTCCAGACGCGCGCCCAGCGCCTGCGTCTCGCGCTCACTGGCGCTGAGGCGGCGACTCAGCCGGTCGACCTCCGAGCGCGACTCGCGTTCGAGCTCGAAGCTGCGATCTTCGGCCTCCACGCGCAGGCGCTGCTCGGCGTACTCGCGCTGGGAGGCCCGCTGCAGCTCTCGCTCCCGCGCCGATTCCTGCGCCGGTGACGCGGCCGCGGCTCGCTCGCCAAGCCGCGGCGCACGTTCTGCGTCGAGCAGGTCGGCGATCCGTCGACTCTCCTGCTCGGCGTCACCCAACCGCTGCTGCAGACTGGCGACGTGCGTCTCCAGCGTGCGCACCGTGGCCTCGGCGGCCTCGGCGCGCATCGTCAATGCGTGCTCGCCCGATTCGGCCGCGCGGCGCGCGCGTCGTTCGGCCAGCAGATCGCCCTCGCTGCGCCGGCCACCCATGCCTCCGGACTCGCCGCCCGGCGTCTCGTTTCCTTCGGCGATCACGATGGCGGCAAGCTACGCGCGCAGCCGGACGGCTGGCGGCGCGTGGATCGGTCGCGATCAGCCCGCGACACGGCGTACTACGAGCGCGACTGCGCCGGCCGCGGCAACCATGCCGAGGGTGCCGGCGGCCGTCCGCCGGCGCAAGGGCAACTTGCGCCGGACGTACCACTTGCCGCCGCGCCAGACCGCAAAGCCGAGCAGCTTGTAGCCGTTTCCGTTCACGCGCACATGCTACCCGGGAGGGTGCCCGGCCAACCAGCCGATGCGGGCGCAGCGGCGAGCGTGCGGCCGCACCTTGCGGCTACTCGTTGCGCAGTCGCCAGGCCATGCGCGACTGCAACGACCACAGCTCGATGAAGCCCGGCGAGGCGCTCTGGGAGAACAGGCCGCCCGACTGCGAGAACGAGGCCAACGCGGCGTCGTAGACGGCATTGGGCGAGGAGCGCGTGACCACGCGCGCGTGACCCTTGTAGAGCTTGATGCCGATCGTCCCGGTGACGCGCTCGTTGACGGCCTGCATGTAGGCGTCGAGGTCGCCGCGCAGCGGCTCCCACCACAGCCCGGCGTAGACCAGAAAGGCCCACTGCTGGTCGAGCTGGGCCTTGAACTGGTTCTGGTGGATCGTGCAGACCAGACGCTCGAGCTCGTGGTGGGCGGGCAGCAGAATCGCGGCCGCCGGAACCTCGTAGATGTCGCGCACCTTCAGGCCGACGATGCGATCCTCGATGTGGTCGACGATGCCGACGCCGTGGCGCGCGCCGATCTCCGCGACGGCTTCGAGCAGGTCGACCAGCTCCCGGCGCTCGCCGTTGAGCGCCACCGGCACGCCTGCGACGAAATCGAGGGTCACCGTCTCGGGCTCGTCGGGCGCCTGCTCGGGCGGTGTGACCAGCTGGAAGACGTCGTCCTCCGGCGCATGCTCGAGGTCCTCGATCCAGCGCCCCTCAGATGAGCGACCCCACAGGTTGTCGTCGATCGAGTAGGGCGCCGCCTCGGTGCCGCCCTTGACCGGAATGCCGTGCTCGCGCGCGTAGGCGATCTCCTCCTCACGGCCCATCTGCCAAGAGCGCACCGGCGCGATCACCTTCAGCTCAGGCGCCAAGGTGGCGATCGTCGCCTCGATGCGCACCTGGTCATTGCCCTTGCCGGTGCAGCCGTGGGCGATCGTGTCGCAGCCGGAGGCGCGCGCCTGCTCGACGGCGAGCTTGGCGATCAGCGGGCGCCCGAGCGCGGTGAACAGCGGGTAGCCGCCGCCATACAGCGCGTTGGCCTTGATCGCCGGCACGACGTACTCGCCGGCGAACTGCTCGCGCGCGTCGACCACGTGGCACTCCAGCGCGCCGAGCTTCAGAGCCTTGCCTTCGATCACCGCGTAGTCCTCGCCGGGCTGGCCGAGGTTGACCGTCAGGCAGACGACCTGCGCTTCGTACTCGTCCTGGATCCACTTGAGCATCACGCTCGTGTCCAGGCCGCCGGAGTACAACAGCAGCACGCGGTGAACCGACGCGGGGTCGGCCTCGTAGGAGGCGGTCGGCGACGCGCTGATCGGGCTGCTGCTCACGGGCGGCAAATCTAGCGGCGCGCGGTGGCGGGCGCGGTGCCGCGCGTCGGTGGCCGTTCCATCAGCGGATACGGCGGGTCGCCTTCGACGAAGCCGAGCTTGGCATACAGCGGCTGCGCGTCGGCCGTGTGCAGCAGCCAGCGCACGCCTTCAAAGGAGCGCTCGACCATCTCGCGCACGAGCTCCAAGCCGAGGCCGCGCCCGCGGTGGACCGGCAGCACGTAGACGTCGGCCAGGTAGGCCACGCTCGTGCCGTCGGAGACCGCCCGCGCGAAGCCGACCTGCCGGCTGTCGTGCGAATCGTCTTCGAGGTACAGCCCGACGACGCGCGTCGAGCCCTCGATCGCCTGCACGACCAGCGCGCGTTCGCGCCCGAGCCCCCAGTAGGACTGCGTGCTGATGAAGGAGTGCACCGCATCGACGTCGATGCGCGCGCGATCGTCGTCAAGCTCAAAACCGTCGGCGAGCAGGCGACGCACGCGTCAGCCCTCCAGGACCGCCGCCAGACGGCCCAGCGCATCCTCGACCTCGGCGGCCGAGACGGTCAGCGCCGGCAGCAGCCGCAGCGACGTCGGGCCGGTGGCGTTGGTCACCAGACGCTGCTCGACCAGCGCGCGGCGCATCGCCTCGGGCGCAGCCACGTCGAGCTCGCATGCCAGCATCAGCCCGCGCCCACGCACGGCGACCACGTGCGGCAGACGCTCCAATCCCTCGGCCAGCTGGCTTCCGCGCTCGCGCACGTTCTCCAGCAGCTGCGGCTGCTCGGTCAGCTCCAGCGCCGCCAGTGCCGCCGCGGCGACGACCGGCCCGCCGGCGAACGTCGAGCCGTGGTCGCCCGCCGAGAGCACGTCGGCCAGGCGCTCACCGGTGAGCAGTGCGCCGATCGGCAGGCCGCCGCCCAGCGCCTTGGCGGTGGTCAGCGCATCCGGACGGACACCGGTCTGCTCATAGGCCCACAGCGTTCCCGTGCGGCCCATGCCGCACTGGATCTCATCGAACACCAGCGCCGCGCCGTGCTCGTCGCAGGCCGCGCGCGCGGCTTTCAGGGTCTGCTCGGACAGCACATGCACGCCGCTCTCCCCCTGGATCGGCTCGAGCATCACCGCGGCCGTCTGGCCGTCGACCGCGGCGACGATCGCCTCGGGCGTCGGCTCGACGGCGCGAAACCCCGGCACTAGCGGCGCGAAGGGCGCCTGCTTTGCCTCCTGCGGCGTCGCCGACAACGAGCCGTAGGTGCGACCGTGAAAGGCGCCCAGCACGACCACCACGTCGCCGCCCGGGCGCGCCTTGCGCACGAGCTTGATCGCCGCCTCGTTGGCCTCCGCACCGGAGTTGCAGAAGAAAACCTTGCCGCCGAGGCTCGACCGCGACAGCTCCGCCGCCAGGCGCATCGCCGGCTCGGTGTAGAACAGGTTGCTGGTGTGCATCAGCGTGCCCACCTGCTCGCGCACCGCCGCCACCACGCGCGGGTGGCAATGACCGAGGCTCGTCACCGAGATGCCGCAGAGGAAGTCCAGGTACTCGTTGCCCTCGTCGTCCCACAGCCGCGACCCCTCGCCGCGCACGAACTCCACCGGCATGCGCGCGTAGGAGCCCACCACGCTCGAGCGCTCCAGCGCCTGGAGCTC
>DATARK010000033.1:0-9428 GCA_036264175.1 Solirubrobacteraceae bacterium | reverse complement strand
TCAGCGAGGTCGAACCGTCGGGCGCGTCCAACCAGATCACCGGCGGCTATCTGCTGGCCAGCCAGCGCGCGGTCGATCCGTCGCGGTCGACCTACGGGCCCAGGAAACTGATGATCCGTCCCTGGCACCCCTTCACCAAAGAAAGCCAGCAGGCGGTCACGCCAAACGAAGCGACCGAGTACAAGATCGAGATCTACCCGACCTCGGCGATCATCAAGGCCGGCGACAGGCTGCGACTGACGCTTGGCACGGCCAACACGTTCACGACGCTGACGCCGCTTCCCGATCTCGGCCAGGAGCTCGGCGGGACGATCACGCTGCTGCACGACGGCCAGCACCAGTCCAACGTGCTGCTGCCGTTCGCGCCCTAGCGAGTGAGCCCGGCGTCGGTTACGAGCGAGCGCATCAGCTCGACGGCCTCTGCCGGGCTCAGCGCCTGCTCTTTGACGAGTGACTTCCAGGTCGAGAATGAGATCGCGTGGCCGAGGGCGCCGCTCGTTCGGCGCTTTGCTGCGCCGCGAACCCTGCGGCCGACCATGAGCGTGTTCTGCGCGGCGTCGAAGTAGGCGCGAACCGCGGCGAAGCGCTCGGCGACCAATGGCATGGTCTGCTCGTCGCGCAGCAGGTTCGCGAACATGCGCTCGGTGCGTCCGTAGAGCGGGTAGAGCTCGCCGAGCGCGACCCCCAGCCGCTCGTCGGCGTCGCTGATCGCCAGCCAGGCGCTGAGGTGGGGAAGCGGGTTTTCGCTTGCCCAGTGCGCCGTACAGGCGTCGAACAGCGCCGCCTCGTCGGGGAAGTGTCGATAGAGCGTCGAGCGGCGCACGCCGGCGTGCTCGGCGACGGCGCTCATGGTCGTGCGTGAGGGTCCCACGGAGCCGTGCAGGGCGACGGCGCTTTCTGTCAGCCGTCGGCGCGTCTGCTGCTGGGACTCCGCACGGCGTTGCATCCGATAGGGGCGAGGTTGGTCGGGCATGGCTGTCCGATCAAGTCTGACACGCGCGACGGCGATCGTGTAGGTTTCGCCAGACAAACATGTCCTATGAAAAGAGGAGCAATGCAGGCCACGTCAGCGAAGGTCGTTGGGCCGCAGGACGGAAAGGCTGGGTTTCTTGGCAGCATCGGCGTGCGCTTCATGCTCGACGGCAAGGTCAGCGAGGGCGGCTTCTCGCTCGTCGAACACCCGATGTCCGCGCGAGCGCTGGCGGCGCCGCTGCACCGGCACACGCGCGAGGACGAGTACAGCTACGTGCTCGAAGGTCACATGGGCGCGCTGCTCGGCGACGATGTGCTCGAGGCGGGCACGGGCGATCTCGTGCTCAAGCCGCGTGGCCAGTGGCACACGTTCTGGAATGCCTCAGACGAGCCCTGCCGCATCCTCGAGATCATCGCGCCGGCGGGGTTCGAGGGCTTCTTCTCCGAGCTCGTAGACCTGGGCGGCGTCGCACAGGCTAGTCCTGAGCTGCTCGGCGAGCTGCTCCAGCGCTACGCGCTGGAGATGGATCCAGACAGCGTGCCCGGGCTCGTCGAGCGCTTCGGCCTGCGCTTTCCCGCAGAGCCGCTGGCGCCGACGGCGGCCTGACGGAGAGAAGCCGCCGACAAGACTGCTCATCCGACCCACAGCAGCCCGCGGATCGTGCGCAGCATTGCCGCGACGACGACCGCCCGCGGCACGTCGTCGCGATCGAGCCGCCACAGCGCCAGGCCGGTGAGTGAGCTGCGAATGATCTCGCCCAGCGGCTCCAGCTCGGCCTCCGGCAGTGGTGGGCCGAACTCGCGCAGCATCGCCACGTCGGCGGCGCGCTGACGGCGGCGCAGCTCCAGCTGCAGCTCGCGGATCTCGCTGTCGCCGGTCACGTCGACGAACAGCAGCCGCGAGCTGTCGGGGTGGCGCTCGACATGCGCGAACCAGGCGTCGATCATGACCGCCAGACGCTGCTGCAGCGAGCCAGCTGCCTCCAGGAAGCTGCCGAGCGGCTCGGCGGCCAGCGCGTCTCGGCGGCGCTCCATCAGACGTATGTGAAGCTCGCGCTTTGACTCGAAGTGCCTGTAGAGCATCGGCTTGCTCACGCCGGCCGCTTTGACGATGTCCTCGACCGTCGTCGACTCGTAGCCATTGCGCGCGAACAGCCGCGCGGCCGCCTCTTCGATCAGTGCGCGGCGCTCGGCCGCCGGGCGTCTGGCTTTGGTCGCGTCGGGACGGCTGTCCTGCTTAGTTACCATATGGTATACTAAAGGGTAACATGAGCCGGCGACGACATCGCACGGGACCTTGATCGCCTCGGTCCACCTCGCCAACGTCGGTCCTCGTGCGGCGCTCAGGCTGCTTCGCAAGACACGCCAGGGCCCTCGCGCGCCGGGCCTGCGCTACGGCGTGGTCACCACGACCGCTCCGCTCAGCGGCCACTATCTGCCGCGGCCGAGCCTGGGGCGCGTCGGTCTGATCGCGATGTGGGACAGCGAGCCGGCGCTCGAGGGCTTTCTCGCCGGCGACCCGTTGGCCGAGGTCTTCGCAAGCGGTTGGCGCGTGCGTCTTCAGCCGACGCACGTATTCGGCGCCTGGCCGAGGCTCGACGACCTCGTGCAGCGCAAGCTCGCGATGTCAGACGACGAGCCCGCGGCGGTCATCACGCTGGGCCGACTCCGATTCTCACAGACGGTGCGCTTCCTGCGCGCCAGCGCATCGGCCGAGGCGCTCGCGGTGCGCGATCCGGCGCTGCTCTTCTCGACGGGCTTGGCGCGACCGCCGGCGATCGTCGCGACCTTCTCGCTGTGGCAGAGCACCGCTGCGATGCGCGAGTACGCCTCGGGCGCGACAGAGCCCGCGCATCGCGCAGCCAGCTTGGCGCACGCGCGACGTCCGTATCACCACGAGTCGACGTTCATGCGCTTTCGCCCATACGCCGCCGAGGGGAGCTGGCGCGGCGCGCCCACGCTTCCCGCGAGTCCGCCGCAGGCTTAGCGCACGGCGCCGTCCAGATCTAGGCCGAGTCGGTCAGGTAGCGCAGGTACACCACGCGCGAGCCGAACGTGCGCGTCTCGACGAGACGCAGGTTCGTGCGTGGTGCCGACGCCGGGAAGTACGGCGTGCCGCCGCCGAGCACGAGCGGGCTGACGAACAGGCGGAAGTCGTCGATCAGTCCCTGCTCGATCAGGCTCGAGGCCAAGCCGGCGCCGCCGACGGCGAGGTCCTTTCCAGGCTCTTGCTTGAGCGCGCGGACCTCGTCGAGGAGGCTGTCGGTCGCCAGCCGGGTGTTGTTGCCCTCGACCACCGTGAGGGTGTTTGAGAAGACGATCTTCTCCAGCGGCTTCCAGATCGCGGCGAACTCCCGCGCGACCGCCGAGAGCGCGGGATCCTCCTCGGCGGTCTCCCAGTAGACCATCGTCTCGTACAGCCGGCGGCCGCACAGGTGCACGCCCAGCTCGCGCACCTGGTCATTGTGAAATTGATGCAGCTCGTCATCGGGAGCCGACCAGTCGATCTCGCCGTCGGGGTCTGTGATGAACCCGTCCAGCGAGACCGTCATCGAGTAAATCAGCCTGCGCACCCCGCGCGTCTCACTAGCCCAGCGCGTAGATCAGCGAAACCTGCGCGGTCAGCTTGCAGCTGCCGGCGGCAGTCTTCTTGGCGGTCGGACGCTTGCGCCGCTTGTGCTGCAGTTTGGCGCGATGGCTCGTCGCTGAGGTCGGCGCCGCGGGCGCTGCGGCGGCGTTGGTTGGCACGGTCGCCCCGACGTTGGTCTGCGGCGCCGAGCCGAAGTCCGGTTCTTCGCCTTCGTATTCGGCGTATTCCGATTCGCCGCTGCTCGTGCAGTTGATGTAGCCGCCGTCTTCGACGACGCTCTGCACGGTCGCGACGCTGGCGCCGACCTTGCCGGCGAGGAAGCTCGCCTTGCTCTGCCCGTCGGCGACAGCGTTGCCGGCTGCTTCGCGGTAGACGGCGGTCGCTTCGGCGGCGTTGTCGAACTGCCCGATCGGCAGCTTGGCCACACCCTGCACGCTGATCGTGCGCAGCGCGGTGACGGTCGGCGCTTCGGCGACGGCGACGCCGAGCATGTTGGCGGCGAACAGAGCCAACACCACCGCAAGAATCGCTGTCAGTGTGCGCTTCACCGAACCTCCCAAGCCGGCCCTTTAGACGCCTCAGGCTGAGTGTAGCCACAGGATCGGGCAGCGTGGGACCGTCTGCGCGCATGAACGTCTGCCGATCTGGCTTGCGCCGGCAGCTGCGATCAGATGGCCGCAGGCTGGGCGTCTGGCGAGAAGACGTAGTGCACGCCGGTGAGCTCTTCGGAGACGTCCCACAGGCGACGCGCGGTCTGCTCGTCGCGCGCGGCGCGCACCGGCCTTACGACCTTGGGCTCGCCGCGCATTTCCTGGATGCCATCGGGACCGACGAAGGAGTTGCCGGGTATGTCGGCGGTGGCGGCGTAGAGCGTCGGCAGCGCGCCGCGGTCGGCGCTCTGCGCGATGACACGGTTGAGCACGGCCGAGCCGAGCCGCTCGATGCGCGAGGGCGTGGCGGCGAACTGCAGGTTGGTCGCCGAGTAGCCGGGGTGCGCGGCGACGGCGAGCACGTCGGCGTCGACCTCGCGCAGGCGGCGATCGAGCTCGAGCGTGAACAGCAGGTTGGCGATCTTCGACTGGCCATACGCGCGCCAGCGGACATACGAGCGCTCGCTCTGCAGGTCGTCGAAGTTGATGCGGCCGAACTTGTGTGCGGTGCTGCTTACCGTCACCACGCGCGCGTGCGGCGTGTGCAGCAGCCGGTCGAGCAGCTGGCCGGTCAGCGCGAAGTGGCCGAGGTGGTTGGTGCCGAGCTGCAGCTCGAAGCCGTCGGCGGTCTTGGTATAGGGCGGCACCATCACGCCGGCGTTGTTGATCAGCAGGTCGAGCTGCTCGTGCGGATAGCGCTCGGCGAATGCGCGCACGGAGTCCAGCGAAGCCAGATCGAGCGCCTCGACGTCGAGCTGCGCGCCGGCGACGTCGGCACGAATGCTCGCCGCGGCTGCGTCGCCCTTGCTCGTGTCGCGGCAGGCCATGACGACGTGCGCGCCGGCACGCGCGAGCACGGCCGCGGCCTCGAGGCCGACGCCGCTGTTGGCTCCGGTGATCACGGCGATGCGGCCGCTCTGGTCTGGAATGTCGTTCATCGTGAGGGTTCCTTTGCGTCAGCTGAGTGGGCGTGGAATGTATTCTGACACCTACGATGCCATTTGGCAAGATCAGTGCCAACTGGCACTATGGATATACTTTTATGATGCCTGCCGGCCTCCGCGAGCGCAACAAGCTTCGACGGCACGAGCAGATCACCGAGGCCGCCTTGCGACTGTTCGCCGAGCGCGGCTTCGAGGGAACGACGATCGACGAGATCGCGGCCGCGGCGGACGTCTCGCGGCGCACCTTCTTTCGCTACTTCGCGCGCAAGGAGGACGTGATCGTCGATTGGAAGCGCCGCACGGCCGATGAGCTGCGCGACGCGCTCGACGCGCGCCCGCCCGGCGAGGCGCCGCTGGAGGCCGTGCACCGCGCACTGGCGACCGTGGCGGCCGGCTACGGCGAGCAGCCCGAGCTCGCGCTCGGGCTGATGCGCGTGTTCGAGTCGGGCCCGGACCTGCGCGCCGGCGCCGACTACCCGGCGTGGGACGCGGTGCTCACCGACGGCGTCGCGCGCCGCGCCGGCGTCGACCCGCTGCGCGACCCGATGCCGCGCCTGGTCGTGACGGTCGGCTTCGCTGTGTTCTCGGCGACGGTGCAGAGCTGGGCGGAGTCCGGCGGCAGCGGCCACCTGCTGGCGCAGCTCGACGAGGGCTTCGCCGCGCTGCGCGGCGTGGTGCTCGACGCCTAGCCTAGAGTGCACGCGCATGATCGAGCCACAGGCGATCGTGCGGCCCGCCTCGGCGCAGGATGCGCAGGCCTGCGCGGAGATCTACGCGCCGTACGTGCGCGACACGGCGATCACCTTCGAGACAGACCCGCCGTCGCAGGCGGAGATGGCGCGGCGCATCGCGGCATGCTCTGAGAGGCATGCATGGCTGGTGCTCGAAGACGCGGGGCGGGTCGTCGGCTACGCCTACGGCGGGCGCTTTGCCGCGCGTCCGGCGTATCGCTGGGCGAGCGAGGTGAGCGTCTATCTGGAGCAGGGACGACGGCGAACCGGCGCCGGCCGGGCGCTGTACGAGGCGCTGTTCGCGGCACTGTCGCAGCGCGGCTATCGCATGGCCGTCGCCGGCATGACGCTGCCCAACGAGGCGAGCGTGGCGCTGCATCGAGCGCTGGGCTTCCAGCCGGTCGGCACATACCGGCGCATCGGCTTCAAGCTCGGCGCCTGGCACGACGTGGCCTGGTGTCAGCGCGCGCTCGACGCCGGCGAGGACCCGCCGCAGGAGCCTCGCTGACCGCGAGCTAGTCTGCGCGGATGGCTGCATCCTCGCCGGAGCACCCGCTGACCGGCGGCTGCGCCTGCGGTGGGGTGCGCTTCTCGGTCATGGCGCCGTTCGAATCGGCGCGCTACTGCCACTGCCACAACTGCCAGCGCCGCACCGGCACGTCCAGCTCGGCCAACGCGCGCGTGCTCGCCACGGCCTTTCGAGTCGACAGCGGCGAGCAGCTGCTGCGCTTCTGGGTGCCAGATGGTGGGCAGGCTAAGTGGTACTGCGTCGATTGCGGCGGGCACGTGTTCAGCCGCCCGCCCGAAGCTGAGCACGTGTTCGTGCGCTTGGGCGCGCTGGACGGCGACCCGGGCATCCGCCCGCAGTACCGCCAGTGGGTCAGCTCGGCCGTCGCATGGGAGACGATTCCCGACGACGGGCTCGCGCGCTACGACGGCGCTGGCCCGTAGCTAGAGTCGCAAAGGATGAACCGCATGCACTCCGTCATCTGCTCGTCGGGTCGCTGGCGGCAGGTCGTCGAGCGCGAGCTGCTGCCGTGGGGTTTGCGCGGCGCGGAGCTCGGCGATGACGTGCTGGAGATCGGCCCGGGCTTCGGCGCGACGACGCGCGTGCTCGCCAAACGCGCCGGCGAGCTGACCGTGCTGGAGCTCGACGAGGGCTACTGCCGGCGTCTGCGACGGGAGCTTGCAGAGACGGTCACGGTCGTGCAGGGCGACGCGACTGCGATGCCGTTCGCGGACGCTCGTTTCTCGGCTGTTGTCTGCTTCACGATGCTGCATCATCTGCCGTCGCCGCAGGCGCAGGACCAGCTGCTGGCCGAGGTCGCGCGCGTGCTGCGCCCAGGCGGTCTGTTCGCGGGCACGGACAGTCTCGGAACGGGACTGCTGTTTCGCCTGCTGCACATCGGCGACACGCTCGTGCCGGTCTCTCCCGAGGAGCTCGCAGACCGGCTGCAGGCCGCCGGCCTGGCCGACGCGGCGGTGTCTGAGAACGCGAGCTCGTTTCGCTTCCGTGCGCTGAAGTCGCCTGCCGTCGCAGGATGAGCGAGATCGAGTTTCTCGGCGCGCTGAACGTCGAGCTGCTGCGTCACTCAGAGCTGCATGCTGAGCATCCCGAGCACGAGCTGTTTCAGACGTCGACCGTGCAGGCGCTGCTCGCGGGCGAATACGACGGCGACGTGACGCTCGCGGAGATCCTCGAGCACGGCGATCTCGGGCTGGGCACGCTCAACGGGCTCGACGGCGAGCTGATCGTGCTCGACGGACAGGTCTGGAAGGCCGAGCTCGACTGCACGCTGGTGCGCCCAGCGCTGTCGTCGAAGTCGCCGTACGCAGTCGTCGTGCCCTTCGCGCCAGGCGAGCCGATCGAGCTGAGCGGGCCGTTCGGCGAGGCCGAGCTGGAAGCGCAGCTGGACGCCGGCCCGTCGGCGGCGACTCGCCCGACGGCCGTGCGCATCGACGGACGCTTCGCAGAGGTGCACGTGCGCTCGGTGCCACGCCAGCAGCGGCCCTACCGACCGCTTGCGGAGGTCGTCGCGCAGCAGCACGTCAGCGCGCTGCGCGATGTCGCGGGCACGATGATGGGCTTCTGCTTTCCCGATGCGCTGGACGGCATCGAGATGCTCGGCGCGCACCTGCACTTCGTCACAGACGACCGCACGCGCGGTGGGCACGTGCTCCGCTACACGCTGCTGGAGGCGACGGCTCGACTCGACGGCGCGACGACAATGCACGTGGAGCTGCCCGGCGCCGTGCAGGCGCCGGCGCACGGTGTGTCGCTGGATCAGAGCGCGTTGCACCGGCTGGAGTCCGATCGCTGAGCGCGCCGCGCGCTCGATTATGCTGCGCCGCATGACCGGGGGACTTCGTCGCAAGCGCGGGTGGCCGCGGCGCCTAAAGCTCGCGAGCGCCGCGACGGCCGCGTGCGGGCTTGCACTGCTCGGCGGCGCAGGGCCCGCCTCGGCGACGATCGCCTACGAGCGAAACGCGGCCGGCGGCAGCCCGTCGATCTGGGTCAGCGAAAACAGCGGCGCCTCGCCGCGCATGCTGGTCGGCGGCAGCGGTGGTCTGCAGCCGCTGATCGCTCCCGACGGCAGCGCGGTGCTCTTCCAGTCGCTGCCGGCGCACGGCCCGCCGGCGCTGGAACTGGTCGCCACGACCGGCGGATCGCCGGTGCGGCTCGCGGTGTCCGCGGCCGGCAGTTTCTCGACGGTCTGGTCGCCGGACTCGAAGACGATCGCAACGACGCTTGGAATCTCGCCGGAACGCGAACGGCTGGTGCTGATCGACGTGGCCACGCGCAGCATGCGCACGATCGCCAGTGGGAGCTTCCAGGGCGCGAGCTTCTCGCCGGACTCCAGCCAGTTGGCCTACGCGCGCGCGCCCAACTTCAAGCACTTTCCCGCGTCCAGCGACATCTACACGGTGGCCGTAGCCGGCGGTGTGCCAAAGCGCATCACGGCCAACCACCGCAGCACGGTGCCGGTGTGGGGGCCGACGAAGATCGCCTTCGCGCGCACTTTCAAGGCTCGCGGACGTCGCGAAGATGCGCCCAAGAGCAACGTCTGGCTGATGAACGCCGATAGCTCGCAGGCGCGCCAGCTGACGCGCCAGAGAGCTCCGTTCCTGCTGTCGGGCCCGGCGCCGGTCGCGTGGTCGGCCAGCGGCGCGCAGCTGCTCGCGCAGTTCGGCGGACAGGACACGGCCTATGGCGAGGGTGTCAACCCGCTGACCGGCGCCGTGCACAGGCTCACGGCCAAGACGTCGATCGCCCTGCAGCTGGAGGCAGCGGGTATCTCACGCGACGGCTCGACCGTGCTGGCAACGACCGGCGGCCTCGAGCCAAGCTCCGCCAGCGCGATCGTCACCGTGCCGTTCGCAGGCGGCCCGCCGACGACGCTCATACGCGGCGGGTTTGCGCCGACCTGGAACGGCTGAGCGCGCCCCCACGCGGGCGCGCCTCGGAGGCGCGCCCGCTGCTCGAGCGAACGCCACGCGCGCGGCCGACTTGGACCGCGCGCGTGAGCTCACCATCGCGGGC
>DATARK010000006.1:0-2687 GCA_036264175.1 Solirubrobacteraceae bacterium | reverse complement strand
CTTTGACCTTCTTTCGAAGGTACGCGTGAAGCTGGTCGATAGCCCGCTGGATGACCCGAAGCTGATAAACGATGAAATAGGTCGCATCAAGCTCATCACGCTCGGTGAACATGAATGACCGGCTGTACTGAGCTGGCGCATCGCGAAGGATGCGTGAGATCGACAAGTACTCGACGAGCCAGTATTTGCGGGTCCTCATGTACCAGTAGAACAGCGCCCTTGCCGTTCGACCGTTTCCGTCTTCAAACGGATGATCGAAGGCGAGCCACAGATGGAGGAGGATGGCTCTGACGACCGGGTGGATGAACAGATCGGGAGTCTCGCCTTCGTTCGCAAAGTCGCACATGGCCTGCAAACGTGCTGGAAGCTGCTCGGCAGGAGGGGGAGTGTGGACGACTTTGTCCGTTTTGGGGTCAACGACGGAAACCCGAATCTCGTTGGGGCGCTGAAGTCTCCCTGCTGCGTCTGGATGGTCGAGAGTCCCCTCGGTGAGAATGCGTTGCAACTCGAGCACAGATCCTGGCGTCAATATGTCGTCCATCTCATCCCGCATGTACTGCAGCGCGCGATAGTTGTTGAGAATCATTCGCTCGCTGCGATCTTTTGGCTCGCGCCCCGTCTTAAGCAACTCCTTCGCAACGCGTCTTGTCGTCGTGGCGCCCTCAAGCTGGCTGGATCTAATTGCCTCCTCCATCAAGGAGTTGACGAGATAGTGGCTGCGCGCCTGATCGTCGGCCGTGACCACCTCGGGCATCGCGATCTCGCCGCTGCAACGCTGATCTATGTAGTGCAGCCCGCGTGCAACGAGATCCGGCACCCCATACGAGAAGTGCTCCCCCTCGGCGTCGGTCAGCGGAAAGGGGCGCAGGAGTTGCTGCCGGGCAAACTTGATGAGCATCCACCACTCTCGGTGCGTGAGACTTGCCGGTGGATCGAGGTGGCGGAGCTTGTCCCAATGGACGTAGTCGCGCCCGTCGTCCTTGATGCCCAGCTGCACCAGCTCAAATAGACGTTCGCCCTTAAGCTCGACAAAGAGATCCGTCAGGGATGGGGCTGTGGCCACGTACATAGTCCAAATTGCTCCAAATTAGTCCAACGATTTGGAGCATAGCATATCTTCCAAGCGTTTGGACAAAATTGGATTAGCTTGGATCGGCCTCAAAATGCCTGGAAAGCGCTGGTTATACGTCGCGTCTAGTCGGCGAGACTGGTCCAAGCGCGAGTGAGGGAGCATGTACTTAGTGCGTGCCGCTGGCTGCGCGACGCGCCCACGCGACGCGCCGCCCGGTGCTACCGGCGCGAGCTTTCGCGCACGGCGTACTGCACCAGCCCGCCTTCGCCGCGCCACAGCGCCAGCGCGCGGTCGCTGTTCGGATCGAAGGCCAGCGTCGCGTCGTCGTTGGCGCCCGGCGGGGCGATCTGTTCGGGCGCGCCGAAGATGGTGTGGTCGGGAAAGGCGTCGATGCCGCGCGCGGCCAGCAGCGCCTGGTCGTGCGTGTCCAGGCCGCCGCCGGCCTTTGGCTGCGGTTCTGTCCACAGCACGAGCGCCTCGCCGTTTGGCCCCGGCTGCAGATCGCTGAGCAGCGAATCCGCCGAAGGGTCGCTGACGGTGGCGATGCTGCCCAGCCCGTTGAGGTCGATGGCCGCGGTGTGCACGACCCAGTGTCCATGCTGCGCGCCGGTCCAGGCAATCATCACGCTCTCCGAGCTGAGCCGCACCAGGCGCGGCGAGGTCGCCGGGTAGGGGAGACCTGCCGGGTCATGGAAGCGTTCGAGCAGGCGCGGCGCGCCGAAGCGCACGCCGGCCGCCGAGGCGTCGAGGTAGATGCTCGTCGCCGTGCCGCGCTGGTCTGCCCAGCCGACGATCGCTCGATTGTCGTCGGAGATCAGCACGGCGATGTGCGGCGTGGGTCCGACCGCAGCCAGTCGCTGCGTCGGCTGCGCGCGTTCGGAGCCCGGCAGGTCGTGCGCATACAGCGCGCCTTTCTGCCGCCAGGCGACGATCGCGTCGGTGCGGAAGTCGAGGCTGACCGTGAGCGCCGACAGCGAGCCGGACTGCGCAGCGACGATGCGCGACGGCGACAGCGTGGTGGCGAAGTAGCGCTCGACGTCGACGCGCACGCCGGCGCGCCCGCTGCCGCCGCCGGTCGGCGAGGCCGCGGCGACGTCGCCCAGATAGCCCGTCGCGAGCGCGTTCTGCGACGCCGCGCCGGCGACCGTGCCGAGGGTTGAGAAGGGACCGCCGGCGCTGCCCTGCACGAGCTGTCCGCTGCCGCCCGTCGCCGGCGCCGAGCCGGCGATCGCCAGACGCCCATGTGGGGCCGGCGCGAGCGCGAGTGGCGGTCGCAGCGTGAGCGCCCCGCCGCCGGGCGCGCGCAGCGCCGTCGCGCGACGGGGCACGTCGTTGGCGGCGATCGTCGAGATCAGCGTGCCGCCGCTGCCGCAGGAGCCGCTCGTTGCCCAGACGACCGCGCCCTTGCCGGTGGCGTGCGTGGGCTTGTCACGCGGAAACGTCGCGCGCGGCGTGTCGGCGGCGGCGCACGCTCCCAACGTGGCGGTGTCTGACCAGGCGGCGGAATGCGTCGTCGCCGCCGGCGGGGAGGGGGGCAAGGCGTCGGCCGGGCGCGCCGATCGTGCGCTCGCGACGGGCGCCAGCGCGCACGGCGCTGCGAGCGCGAGCGCGAGTG
>DATARK010000030.1:0-26787 GCA_036264175.1 Solirubrobacteraceae bacterium | reverse complement strand
ATGCGCTCAGACATCCAGCACCGCAGCGACGCCGTGATCGACCAGCTGACCGGCATGCTCAACCGAAAGGCGCTGAGCACCCGCGTCGCCGAGCTCGCCCAGCAGTCGCAACTGACCGGAGAGTCGATCGGCATCATCGTCGGCGACCTCGACCACTTCAAGGCGATCAACGACACGCGCGGGCACACCGTTGGCGACGTCGTGCTCAAGGAGGTCGCCTACCAGCTGCGCAAGCAGCTGCGCGCCTTCGATCTGGCCTACCGTCTCGGAGGCGAGGAGTTCTTGATCCTGCTGCCAGGCTCTGATCTCGAGCAGTCGGCCCATCTTGCAGAGCAACTGCGCCAGGGCGTCGCCGGCAACGTCGTGGCAGGCGGTCTGGACATCACCATGAGCTTTGGCGTCGGTGCTTCCGAACGCGGTGAGGCCTTTGACTACGCTGAGGTCTTCAAGGCCGCCGATGCCGCGCTCTATCGCGCCAAGCGCAATGGGCGCGACCGCGTGTGCCTGTCAGACGACGAGCCGGCGAGCGTCGGCGTCGGCGTCCCGGTCTTCGCCTAGATCCCTCAGGCGCCCACGCGAGCGAGCAACTGCTCCTCGCCCGCCAGCGTCTGGCTGGTCGCCGAGTCGATGCGCACGCGCGTGATCTCCCCCGGAGCGGCCAGGCCGGAGAAGTTGACGACTTTGTTGTGGCGTGTGCGCCCGCGCAGACGCTGTGCGTCGGTACGCGAGCTGCCTTCGACCAGCACATCCAGCTCGCGTCCGACAAAGCGCTGTGCACGCTCGCGCGCGGAGGCCTGAACGACCTCGAGCAGACGCTGCATACGCTCGACCTTCACAGGATGCGGCACCACTCCATCCGTGATCTCCGCCGCCTCGGTGCCCCGGCGCGGCGAGAAGATGAACGTGAACGCGGCGTCGTAGCGGACCTCCGCGGCCACTTCCAGCGTCTGCGCGAAGTCCTCCTCGGTCTCCCCCGGGAAGCCGACGATGATGTCCGTCGTCAGCGCCACGTCGGGCACGTGCTCGCGGATCATCGCCACGCGCTCCATGTAGCGGCGTCGGTCATACGTGCGCCGCATCGCCTTGAGGATCCGCGACGAGCCCGATTGCAAAGGCAGGTGAATGTGCTCGCAGACGCTCGCCAGCTCTGCGTGCGCGCGAATCACGTCCTCACGCATGTCCTTGTGATGCGGGCTCGTGTAGCGGATGCGCTCGATTCCCTCGATCGCGTCGACCGCTTCGAGCAGCCGTGCGAACGTTGGGCGCTCGGCACGCCCCGCGCCTGCTGCGGGCCCAGACCCGCGCAGCGGCGCCAGGTCGCGTCCGTAGGAGTTCACGTTCTGGCCGAGCAGCGTCAACTCGCGCACGCCGTCCTCTGCCATCGCCTGCGCCTCGGCGACCAGCTCTCCCAGCGGGCGGCTGACCTCCCGACCGCGCGTGGAGGGCACGATGCAATACGAGCACGCGCAGTTGCAGCCCACGCTGATCTGCATCCAGCCCTGAAACGGCCGCGCGCGGTGCGCCGGCAGATGACCCGTGAATCCCTCGAACTCAAAAAAGCCCTGCGCCGTCAGCGAGTCGCTCGTCAGAAACTCGGCCAGCTTGTGCACCTGTCCCGGGCCGAAGGCCACGTCCACGAACGGAAAGCGCTCGAACACCTCCTCCTTCAGCGACTGCGCCCAGCAGCCGCCCACGCCGATCAGCTTGTCCGGGCTCTCCAGCTTCAGCCGTTTTGCTTCGCCCAGATGCGCGATGAAGCGGCTGTCGGCCGTCTCGCGGATCGAGCACGTGTTGAACAGGATCAGGTCGGCCGCGGCGCGCTCGGACGCCTCGGCGTAGCCCAGCGACTCGAGCATCCCCTTCATGCGCTCGGAGTCGTGCTCGTTCATCTGACAGCCGAACGTCGTCACGTGGTAGCGCTTCATGACCGCAGGGTATCCGCCCCGGCCCGCCTCGATCCGACCGGCGTCAGGCGTGAGCGGAAGAGGCCACGTCGGGCGCGGCGTGCTGTGCGGCCCACTCGGCGATCGTCTGCGATTCGTCGATCACGGTCCCGTCGTCGAGCACGAGCGTTGGCACCTTGTAGTTGCCCGTCAGGTCCTTGATCGCCCGGCGCCCGGGAAAGAACCTGTCGGTGCCATAACACCCATAGGTTCTGATCACTCGCGGCTGGTGACCTGCGGCGACGAGTGCTCGGTGGGCCTTCGCGCACGGATGATGCTTAGCCGGGCCCAGCGTGCCGTAGCAGACGTAAAGATCCATTACTCGAGGATCCTAGTCTTTGATGGAGTTCGCAGCTGCACAAACTCTTGACCGCCGGCCGGGCCGGCCATTTGAGCTGAGAGGAGCCTGGTACCCAGGCTCCTCTATGCGACTGCCGCTACAGCCGGTTCACTGGCGATCGGCGCGGGGGCGTCCTTGTCGCGGTCGATCGGTGTGACGAGATCTTTGCCCAGGCCAAGTGCCGAGTAGATCTTGTCTTCGATCTCTTTGGCCATCTCCGGGTTCTGGTCGAGGTGCGCCTTGGCGTTGCCGCGACCCTGGCCCAAACGGTCGTTGCCGTAGGAGAAGAACGAGCCGGACTTGGACACGATGTTGTGCTCCAGGCCGAGGTCGATCAGGCAGCCCGACGTGGAGATGCCCTTGCCGTACTCGATGTCGAACTCTGCCTGGCGGAAGGGCGCCGCGACCTTGTTCTTGACGACCTTCACACGCACCCGGTTGCCGACCGCCTCGGTGCCGTCCTTGAGCGTCTCGATACGGCGGATGTCCAGGCGCTGGGAGGCGTAGAACTTCAGCGCCCGCCCGCCCGGCTGTGTCTCCGGCGAGCCGAACATCACGCCGACCTTTTCGCGAATCTGGTTGGTCAGGATGCACAGCGTCTGCGTGCGGTTCAGGTTGCCCGCGAGCTTGCGCATCGCCTGGGACATCATGCGCGCCTGCGCGCCGACCGTCTGGTCGCCCATCGCCCCCTCGAGCTCGACGCGCGGCGTCAGCGCGGCGACCGAGTCGATCGCCACCACGTCGACGGCGCCCGAGCGCACGAGCATGTCGGCGATCTCCAGCGCCTGCTCGCCGTAGTCGGGCTGGGAGACCAGCAGCTCGTCGATGTCGACGCCGATCTCCTTGGCGTAGAGCGGATCCATCGCGTGCTCGGCGTCGATGAACGCGCACACGCCGCCCAGTTTCTGCGCCTGGGCGAGCACGTGGTAGATCATCGTCGTCTTTCCCGAGGACTCCGGGCCGAACACCTCGACGATGCGCCCGCGCGGCACGCCGCCGATGCCCAGCGCGAGGTCGAGCGAAAGCGCGCCCGTGGGTATCGCCTCGCAGCGCACCTGCGCGCCCTCGTCGCCCATGCGCATGACCGTGCCCTTGCCGAACTCGCGCTCGATCTGTGTGAGCGCGCCCTGAAGTGCGGCGTCGCGCGCCTTGGCTGCCTTCTCCTGGTCGGTCACGGGCATGGTCTTACTCCTCGGTTGGGAATGGATCGAGCAAGTTAGAGGGCGCATCGGACGGAACGTTTGTTCGTATATGCGCGTTTTCGGCCCGGAAGGCCGGGCGCGCAGGCCTGCCCGTTCGTCCACCGAGCCCGGCGCACGCTCAGCGGTGTGGCGTCCGCCGACGATGAAGTGGCATCGCCCTCCTCGCAGTATCGAAGACCTCCGTGACGACCGGTCCGACGACAGTCCACAGCTCCATCGCAGCGCGCCCTGCAAGGCGCTCGCTCGCACTGCTCGGCGCGGCGCTGCTGATCGCCGCGCTCGTGTGCCTGGCTCTGCGCGCTGCGCCCACGCTCGCGCGTGCCTCGGCCGCCCGCTGCGCCTCCCACCCCGCGCACTCCTCGTCGCAACTCGGCGCCTGCGCTCAGCGTCGTCGGAGCACACACGCCAAGCGTCACCACCGGCACATCGCCAAGCACAAGCGCTCACGCCACGGCGTGACCGTGCAGGCGCCGGCGATCGCCAGCCAGATACCGGCTGTCTGCGAAGACGGCAGCAGCCCGGCGCTGAGCAGCGAAGGCTTCTCCTGCGCCGATGGCTCAGAACCGACCTGCGCCAACGGCGCGGAACCTGTGCGAGCTGAAAATGGCTCGAGGGCCGTATGCCCGACTACGCCCGGCGGAACCGTGAGCTGGAACGAAGCCGAATGCACGGACGGCAGCGCGCCGACTATGGCGCTCGGCGGCGGCTATGTCTGCGAAGACGGCTCGCAGCCCACCTGCGAAGACGGCTCTACGCCGGTCGGCGACGATGGCTCAACGCTTTCGTGCGTCGCCTACGGCGCCCCGGCTCCCGCCCCGGCTCCGGGTCAGTCCTCAGAAGAAGACTCGTCCGTCGCGCTCGCGCCCAGCGGCTCGTAGCTCGCACCGGCCGGCGCCAGCCACGAGCGATACAGCACCACCTGGCGCGCCGCGAAGGACAGCTGTGGCGTCGCTGTGAGTGACGGCTCGTCGTCGCTCTCCGAGCGCCGCTCGCGAGAATGCTCGCGCCCGAGGCGCGCGACGGTGATGTGAGCCCTGAAGCGGCGCCGCTCGGGACGCCAGTCGATCGCTTCGGCCAGCGCGTCGACGACCGATCCGTGCAGCCGTGCCAGCTCGCCGTCGCGATCGTGCACCGCGAGCGCGAGCGTGCGCGGCCGTCGCGGCGGCAGCCACAGCGGCGCTCCGAGCGAGAGCTGCAGCTCAAAAGCACCGATGCCCTGCACCGCGGCGGCGATCTGCGCCAGCTCCTGGACCGGCCGTGCGCCGAGAAAGCAGAGCGTCAGATGCAGCGTCTCGGGCTCCAGCAGGCGGACCTTCCCCGCATGCCGCCGGGCCTCACGCCGCTCGTCGCCGGCGATCGCCAGACGCGCCCATGCCGCCAGCTGCTCGCGGACGGCCCGCGGCGGGTCGATTGCCACGAACAGGCGCGCTGTGGCCGCGTGCGACATCGACCGAGCGGCGTCAGCGCCTCGCCGAGGCGGCGCCGGCGCGCGTCGTGCTCACGCGCCCAGCAACGCGCGGCGGATCATGTGCATGGCCACCGTCGTCGCGCGGTCGCGCACGTCGGCACGCCCGCCGGGAAGATTGACCGAACGCGTCATGCGCGCGCTCTGCGGTCCGGCGACGGTCAGCCACACCAGCCCAACCGGCTTCTCTGCACTTCCGCCGCCAGGACCGGCTATGCCCGTAACGCCGACACCGACGTCGGCCGAGAGGCGCTCGCGCGCGCCATCGGCCAGCGCCTCGGCGACCTCTGCCGAGACGGCGCCGTGGCGCTCGATCAACGCGCGGTCCACGCCCACTTGGGAGACCTTCACGTCGTCGCTGTAGGCAACGATCGCGCCGTGGACGTAGTCGGAGGAGCCGGCACGGTCTGTCAGGCGCGCCGCGAGCAGGCCGCCGGTGCAGGACTCGGCTGTGGCGATCGAGTGCCCCTGCAGCAGCTTGCTGACCTGGTCGTCAACCGTGCTGCCGTCGTCTGAGAACAGCGTGTCGGCGTGACGGGCGGCGACGAGCGCGGCAAATGCGTCGTAGCTGCTCTGCGCCTCGGGCTCGTAGCGCGTGACCACCTCCACCTCGCCGCGTTTCAGACAGGTGGTTATCTCCAGCCGATCGAGCTCGATGCCCTCGCGCTCGGCCAGGCGCAGCGTCTCTGCGATCTCCGACTCGGGCATGCCGAACAGCCGCAGCGTCTGCTGTGTGTATGTCGTGGCGCCGGCGAGCGCCGCGCGCAACGCGCCGGACTCCACGGCCTGCGTGAACATCGGCTGCAGCTCGCGCGGCGGGCCGGGAAGCACGATGACCGTCGGGCCCTGTGCGCCGTCTGCGGGACCGACGACCAGGCCGGGCGCCGTGCCCACGGGCTCCAGCACGGTCGCTCCGGCGGGAATCGTCGCCTGCTTGCGCGTGCCGGTTTCGATCGCTGCGACGTCGAGGTTCGGCCAGCGCGTCATCAGCGGCCGCACGATCTCTGCGATGCGTTGCTCCAGAGCCCCGTCGAGCTCCATCTCGCGGCCTTGAAAGGCACCGACGACCTCTGCCGTCAGATCGTCGGCGGTGGGCCCCAGGCCGCCGCTGGTCAGCACCAGGTCCAATCCCTGCGCGGACATGAACTCCAGCGCCGCGCGCATGTCCTGGGGGCGGTCGCCGACGATCGAGACATGCGCCAGATCGACGCCGAGCTCGCGCAGGCGGTCCGACAGCCAGGGACCGTTGCGGTCGCTGACGCGCCCGGTGAGCACCTCGGTGCCGGTGACGACGATGCCGGCGCGCGCGCTCACGTGCAGGTCGGCAGCTGGCCGGAGTGCAGCCGCGTGCGCCCGACGCCCCTGACGATCGAATAGCCGATCGCCTTGCTCGACGCCGGCACGCTGCGCGCATGACCGTCGACGAACATCGTCACCGAGCTGTTGCCGAGCGTGATTTCAAAACGTTTGGCATGGTAGGTCGCGGTCGATTCGCCGGCCTGCAGTTCCTTGCCGTTGATCGCCCGGCGCCCGTGGTCGCCGATCAGGCACACGTAGACCGGCGCGGAGGCGCGCAGCGACAGCGCCACGATCGACGACGCACCCGAGGGCGCGCTGCGGTGCTTGGTCTTCTTCGCCGCCGCTTTCGGCGTTTTGCTGGACGCGCTGCTTGCCGAGTTGGATTTCGATCCGCCGCCGTTGCTGATCAGCGCGACGATCAGCAGCACGATCACTACAACGATCGCGCCCACAGCGGCCATGTAGCCGCGCGAGGGGCCACCGGGCGGCCGACCTCCGGACGGACGGCCGCGGCTGCGTTGCGGGCTGGACACGATCGGCTCCAGCGCGGCCTCGCTGGGGTGCTCGTGGCTGAGGCGGTACTCCTCGACCAGCGCCTTGCCGTCGAGCCCCAGAGCCTGCGCGTAGGTGCGCAGAAAGCTCTTGACGAACGTCGGCCCGGGCAGCAGGCCCCACTCCTCGTTCTCCAGCGCGCGCAGGTACTTGGCGCGGATCTTCGTCTTGGCCTCGATCTCCGAGACGTCGATGCGAGCGCGCATACGCGCGTCGCGTAGCGTTTCACCGATCTCGGGCATCTGGATTAGAGGCTAGTCGCTCGTATTGGCGGCAGGCTCGACGGTCTTGTCCAGCGCAGCGAGCACGCGCGGCAGGTCGGCCTCGGTCACGAGCACCTGGCGGGGCTTTGAGCCTTCATAGCCGGAGATCACGCCGCGGCGCTCGAGCATGTCGATCACCCGTCCGGCGCGCGTGTAGCCCAGGCGCAGACGCCGCTGGAGCATCGATGTGGAGGCCGTCTGCATTTCCGCGACCAGCCGGATCGCGTCGCCCAGCAGCGGGTCCTCGTCGGGGTCGAACTCGTCGGGCGAGGACTCCGGCGTCTCGGGAACGACCTCCTCCAGAAGCTCCTCGCGCAGCTCGGGCTCACCCTGGCGACGCCATCCTGCGGTCAGCTTGGCGATCTGGCGCTCGTCGATGTAGGCGCCCTGGATGCGCTGGAGGCGCGACGTGCCGACTGGGCTGAACAGCATGTCGCCCTGGCCCAGCAGCGACTCTGCGCCGTTCTGGTCGAGGATCACGCGCGAGTCGGTCTGCGAGGAGACCGAGAAGGCGATGCGCGAGGGAACATTGGCCTTGATCATCCCGGTGATCACGTCGACGCGCGGGCTCTGCGTGGCCAGCACCAGGTGGATGCCCACGGCGCGCGCCTTCTGCGCGAGGCGGATGATCGAGTCCTCTACGTCGGCCGGCGCGACCATCATCAGGTCTGCGAGCTCGTCGATCACGCAGAGGATGTAGGGCAGCGGCGCTTCTCCGCGCCTCTCGCGCGCCTTGTTGAGCTCGATCAGCCCGCGCGTGCGCGCGAGCGACATGATGCCGTAGCGCAGCTCCATCTCCTTGACCAGGTTCTGCAGCGCGTTGGCTGCCATGCGCGGGCTGGTGATGACCGGCGTCAACAGGTGCGGGATCGACTCGTAATGGTTGAGCTCGACCTGCTTGGGGTCGACGAGCATCAGGCGCACCTCGTGCGGGCTTGCGCGCAGCAGCACACTGCAGAGCATCGCGTTGATCGCGCCGGACTTGCCGGCTCCGGTGGTGCCGGCTACCAGCAGGTGCGGCATCTTGGCCAGGTCGGCGCCGATCGCCTTGCCCGCCACGTCCTTGCCCAGCCAGACGGTCAGCGGCGACCAGTCCTTGGGCGGCTGCTGGAAGACGTCGCCCAGACGCACCATGCGCCGGTGCAGGTTGGGCACCTCCACACCAACGGCCTGCTTGCCGGGGATCGGCGCGAGGATGCGGATGTCCGTGGCAGCCAGCGCGTAGGCGAGGTCGTCCTTCAGCTGCGCGACCTTGGCGACCTTCGTGCCCGGCGCCAGACGCAGCTCATAGCGCGTGATGTGCGGGCCTGCGACCGTCCCGATGACCTTCGCCTGTACGCCGAAGTGTCCCAGCGCCTCGACCAGGCTCGTCGCCGTCTGCGCCTGCCCGGCGGTGTCCGGACGCGTCTGCTCGCCGGTCGAGCGCGTCAGCAGCTGGCTCGCGTCGGGCATCTCCCAGACGAAGCTCGGGTCTTCGGTAACCGAGTCGCGCAGGCGCCCCTGAGGCGTCAGGTCGGCCACGTCGGTTCGCGCCACGCCGGTGATGTCCTCGTCCTCTGCACCCTCCTCGCCGAGCTGCGATCCACTCGTCGGCTCCTCGGCAGAGGGCTCGACAGAGTCGAGCTCGGGCGCATCGGGTGGCTGGCCAGCGTCCAGCAGAGCCAGCGGGTCGCGCTCCTGCGCCGGGCCCTCGACGTGCGTCGCACGCACGATCAGCTCGGCGGTGTCGGGCTCTGGCGGATGCAGGCCGAAGGCGTCCTCGGCGCCCTGCGCGTCGTCGTCCTCCTCCTGCGGGCGCGCGCCAAGCGAGCGCATCATGCGCGTGGTTTCGGCCACGCCGCTGCCCGTGGCGCGCAGCGCACCGCCGAGCGATCCGCCGGTGATCAGCGTGGCGCCGACGAACAGCAGGAACACGACGAGGATGCCCACGCCGACGTCCTGTACGAGCTTGTGCGCGACTTGGTAGATGCCCTCGCCGACCACGCCGCCGTGCGCCTGCAGATAGGCCGAGGTCCACGCCGCGTCGCCGTGGGCGGCGCCAGAGCTGACGCCGAGCGTTCCGGCAGCCAGCGCGAGCGTGGCGGCGGCGAACAGGCAGGCGCCGCCGATTGCGCGTGGGTCTCCAAGCAATGCGCGCCTGGCCGCCAGTCCCTGGTCGAGCAGCAGGATGCCGCCCGCTCCGATCAGCGCCAGCGGCGCCAGCACGCGCGCTTTGCCGAGCACCCAGCCGAGCGCAACGGCGAGGCCGTGCCCCACGCGGCCGCCGTCCCAGCCGCCGTAGAGAACGAAGCCCATGAACACGCCGAGCGCCACGAGTGCCAGGCCGAGCACGTCGCGCCCGCGCTGGTCGAGCACGGGCAGGCGCGGAACACCGCCGCCGATCAGCGGCGCCGAACCGAGCAGTCCGCGCGAGGATTTGCCGCGCCCGCGGCTGCTGGCACGCCCTCGCCCGCGCGCCTTTGACGATGCTGTCGATCGGCGGGTCTGAGAGCGTGCAGGGGCGCGCTTGCGTGTGCTGGCCATCTCGCGCAACTTCGACGCCGAGGCGCCGTAACCTCCCCGTTGGGCCTTACCATCGCTTTAGTGCCCGCCGATACATAAAGACGATGAACGACTTCTCTCGAGCACCACGCGTTCTGGTCGTCGAGGACGACGAGGACATCGCCCAAGCGCTCCAGCGCTCGCTGCGCATGGAGGGCTATGAGGTGCGCGCCGCGGCCGATGGGCCGGCGGCGCTGGAGAGCGGGCGCTCCTTCGCGCCCGACCTGGTGATTCTCGACCTCGGCCTGCCGGGCATCGACGGCGTCGACGTGGCCAAGAGCCTGCGCGCCGACGACGACGTGCCGATCCTGATTCTCACCGCGCGCGACGCACTGGAGTCGCGCGTCGAGGGCCTGGATGCCGGCGCGGACGACTACCTGGTCAAGCCGTTCGAGCGCCAGGAGCTGCTGGCGCGCATGCGCGCGCTGCTGCGTCGGCGCCCGCCGCGCGGTTCGGCGCCGCTTCGCGTCGGCGATCTGTCGCTGAACGTGGACACGCACGAGGTGGTGCGCGGCGAGCGCGCGGTCGATCTGACCCAGCGCGAGTTCGAGCTGCTGGAGTACCTGATGCGCAACGAGCGAATTGTGATCTCGCGCCAGCGCCTGCTGGACGAGGTGTGGGGCTATGACCCCTTCTCGACGACCAACACGATCGAGGTGTTCGTCTCCAACCTGCGTCGCAAGCTGGAGGCCGACGGGGAGCCGCGCCTGCTGCACACGATCAGGGGAGCCGGCTACGTCCTTCGCGCCTAAGCCGCCGCGCGTCCTGGCCAGGGCGCTGGCGAACGTCTCTGCCAGCTTCGATCGGCTGCCGATTCGCGTGCGTCTGGCGGGCGTCTCGGCGCTGCTGACGTTCGTGATCCTGTGCGCCTTTGCCGTTGGCATCGGGTCCTTCACGGTGCATCGCGTTCGCTCGGACTTCAACCGCCAGGTCACCGAGACGGCCAACCAGCTGGCCACGCAGCTGAACATCAAAGTCGCCGCTACGAGCCTGCACCGCGCGGTGACGATCGAACCGCCGCTGGCCGCCTACGCGGCGCCGGCCGACCACGCCGTCGTGCGCATCTTCACGCTTGGTGGCACGGTCGTCGCGCAGGAACCCGCCAAAGCGCCATCGCTGGGCGCGCCGAGCGTGCAGCCGAAAACCAAGCATGGCTATCGCGTGATCAGCCGCGCGGGAATCGTGCGCGTGGCCGGCGGCGACGAGCCGATCGGCCAGGTGATCATCCAGTACGCGCGCAAGATCTCCGACACCGAGGCGACGGTCGCGCGCATCGAGCTGTTCCTGCTCGTCGGCGTGCTGCTGGGCACCGGCCTGGCGGGCTTCGCCGGGATGATGATCGCGCGCCGCGCGATGGTGCCGATCGCCGAGCTGACGTCCACCGCCGAGGCGATCGCGCGCACGCGCGATCCCTCGCTGGAAGTCCCCCAGCCGCAGGCCGAAGACGAGGTCGCCGAGCTGGCGCGCACGCTGCGGGGAATGCTTCGCGAGCTCGACGCTGCGCGTGGCGAGACCGAGTCGATGCTCGCGCGCCAGCGGCGCTTCGTCGCCGACGCCTCGCACGAGCTGCGCACGCCGCTGACGAGCGTGCTGGCCAACCTCGAGCTGCTGGCCGAATCGCTCGACGGCGACGAGGGCGAAGCGGCGCGCTCGGCGCTGCGCTCCTCACGGCGCATGCGCCGGCTGGTCGCAGACCTGCTGCTGCTCGCGCGCACCGACGTCGGACGCGTGGTCACACGTGAGCCATGCGATCTCGCGCAGATCGTCGTGGAGGCCGCTGGCGAGCTGGGACCGGTCTCCGAGGATCACGAGATCGTGCTCGACGCCCAGCCTGCGGTGGTCGAGGCCGCGCGCGACGAGATACACCGGCTGACGATCAACCTGATCGAGAACGCGCTGCGCTACACGCCTGCGGGGACGCAGATTCGCGTCAGCAGCTCCAGCTCGGGCGACGAGGCGACGCTGGTCGTCGAGGATGACGGCCCCGGCGTTCCAAGCGAGCTCGCGCCGACGCTGTTCGAGCGCTTCGTGCGTGGCGCCGGCGATCGCGGTGGCTCCTTCGGCCTGGGCCTGGCGATCGTCAAGGCTGTCGCCGAGACCCATGGCGGCAGTGTCACGCTGCAGACGCCCGCGAGCGGCAGCGGCGCGCGCTTCGTCGTCAGGCTGCCGGCCGCCTCAGACCTCGACGACGACGGGCAGCACCATCGGACGTCGCTTGAGGCGGTCATAGACTAGCTTCGCCATGTCGTCGTGCAGCATCTCCTGCACGACGTCGACCTCGCGGATCTTGTCCTTGGCCGCGCGCTCGACGGTGTCCTCGACGGTGCTGCGAATCTCCTCGACGAGCTCGTCGGCCTGATCGAGGAAGGGAACTCCGCGGAAGATCACCTCGGGATCTGCCATCGAGCTGCCGTCCTGCTCGGCGATCGTGACGACCACGATGAAGATGCCGTCAGCCGACAGCATGCGCCTGTCGCGCAGCGCCACGTCGGCCATCTCGCCGATCTCCACGCCGTCGACGAAGATCATGCCGGCCTGCTCGGGCTTGCCGAAACGCGCACCGCGCTCGTCGATCTCCAGCGGCAGCCCGTTCTCGCCCTGGAAGGTGTCCTCGGGCGGGATGCCAACCGCCTCGGCGAGCTGCGCGTGCATGCGCAGGCGCTTGAAGTCGCCGTGGAAGGGCATCACGTAACGCGGCTTGACGAGGTTGAGCATCAGCTTGATCTCCTCGGCGTAGCCGTGGCCCGACGCGTGCACGGGCGCGTCTTTCGGGGTGACGACGTCGCAGCCGATGCTGTACAGGCGGTCGATCGTCTCGTTGACGGCGCGCTCGTTGCCAGGGATCGGCGTCGCCGAGAAGACGACCGTGTCGCCCTCGCGCAGCTCGACCTGGCGGTGGTCGCGGTAGGCCATGCGCCGCAGCGCCGACAGCGGCTCGCCCTGTGATCCCGTGGAGATGATCACCACGCGCTCGTCGGGGAAGTCGTTGATCTCGCGCGGCCCCACCAGCAGTCCGTTGGGCACCTCGATGTGGCCGAGCTGGCGGCCGATGCCGACGTTCTTACGCATCGAGCGCCCGACCAGGGCGACCTTGCGGTCCAGTGCGGCGGCCGCATCGACAACCTGCTGCACGCGGTGGATGTTCGAGGCGAAGCTCGTGACGACGATGCGCCCCTCGCAGCGCGCGAACACCTCCTCCAGATGCGGGCCGACGACCGACTCGGACATCGAGAAGCCCTCGCGGTCGACGTTGGTCGAGTCGCCGCACAACAGCAGCACGCCCTCGCGGCCCAGCTCTGCCAGGCGCGAGACGTCGGCGGGTGGCCCGTCGACGGGCGTCTGGTCGAACTTGTAGTCGCCGGTGATCAGGATCGTGCCCAGCTCGGTGCCCAGGGCGACGGCGCTGGCGTCGGGAATCGAGTGCGTCATGTGGACCATCTCCAGCGAGAACGGCCCGAGCTCGAGCGTTTCGCCGGGCTCGACCTCGTTGAGCTCGACGTTCTTCAGTTTGTGCTCGTCGAGCTTGGAGCGAGCCATCGCCATCGTCAGCGCTCCGCCATACACGGGCGGCAGCTCCTTTCCGAGCTCGCGCAGCACCCACGGCAGCGCGCCGAGGTGGTCCTCGTGGCCGTGTGTGATGACGATCGCCTCGATGTCCGAGGCGCGATCGAGCAGGTAGGAGAAGTCCGGCAGCACGAGGTCGATTCCGACCATCTCCGGCGTGGGAAAGCGCAGACCGACGTCGACGACCACGATGCGACCGTCGTGCTCGACGACGGTCATGTTCTTGCCAATCTCCCCCAGGCCGCCGAGCGGCAGGACGCGAACGGAGCTCACGCGCTGTTGGCCCGGGCGGAAGACGCGCCAGCCGGTGCGGCCCGCTCGTCGTCCTCGTCGGCGAGCAGCCCGTGGCGGACGAGCATCGCGCGGACCTCCGCGAGCTCCTGCTCGGTGGCCGGCACGAGCGGCAGGCGCAGGCCGCCGGCGCGATGGCCGAGCAGGTTCAGCGCGGCCTTCGTGCAGGTCGGGCTGGAGGTCATGAACAAGGTTGCGTAGACGTCGCTCAGCGACGCGTCGATCTCGGCGCGGTTGGCGGGTTCGTCGACCATGCGACGCATCTCGTTGCCGACGATGTGGCTGGCCACGCAGATGCCGCCCGCGCCGCCCAGATCCAGCGTGCGTGCAAGCGTCGCGTCGTCGCCTGCGTACAGCGTCATCCCGTCGATCGGCTGCAGTTCCTCGGGGTTGGCCTGCTTGACGCCGTCGATGTGTTCGATCTGCGCCAGCTCGCGCAGCAGGTCGAGCGGCATGTTGGTGGCCGTGCGGCCCGGGATGTTGTAGAGCAGGAGCGGTTTGTCGGTGGCGCGCGCGACTGCTTCGTAGTGGCGCGTGAGGCCCAGGCGGCTGGGCTTGTTGTAGTAGGGCGTGACGACGAGCGTCGCATCGACGCCGAGCTGCGTAGCGCGTTCTGTGAGGAACACGGCCTCGCGCGTGTCGTTGGTGCCGGTGCCGGCGACGACCGTCGTGCCGGGCGGACGCTCGGCGACGGCCAGCTCGATCAGGCGCAGATGCTCCTCGTCGGTCATCGTCGACGCCTCGCCGGTCGTGCCCGCGACGACGAAGCCATCCGAGCCGTTCTCGGCGAGGTGGTGCATCAGCGCGACGAACGCCTGCTCGTCGACGCGGGACTCCTCGTCGAACGGGGTGACCATCGCGGTGAGGATCGTGCCGAGGTCTGGCATGGCGTCAGTATCTCACGCCGAGCGGTGCCGCTTGGCGCCCGCTCACCGCGCGAAGAGCAGCCGGTCGAGCCCGACGACGAGCGGCTCAGGCAGCTCCCCCACCCGCCGCACGCCGAGCAGCACGCCCGGCATGAACGACTCGCGGCTGATCGTGTCGTGGCGGATGCTGAGCGTCTGACCGACGTCGCCGAGCAGCACCTCCTGATTGGCGACCATGCCCGGCAGGCGCACCGAGTGGATCGGCGGCTGCTCTGCGCCGGTGGCCTCGGCCATCAGCTTGGCGGTCAGCGCGGCGGTGCCGCTGGGCGCGTCGAGCTTTGCGTCGTGGTGCAGCTCGATGATCTCTGCCTTGCGCATGTGCTTTGCGGCTTCGGCGGCGAAGCGCATCATCAGCACGGCGCCGATTGCGAAGTTGGGCACGACGAGCACGTTGGCGTGCGGCCCGTCGCCCTCGCGCGTGGCCTGTGCGGCTTGGCGCAGCGGTTGCAGATCGAATCCGGTCGTGCCGACGACCGCGTGGACAGCCGCCTGCAGACAGCTGAGTGCGTTCTGCAGTGCCGTGTCCGGGCGCGTGAAGTCGACGATGACGTCGGCCTCGCCGAGCACCTCGTCGAGCTCGATGCCCAGCAGCGGATCGGCGCGCCCGGTGAGCTTCATGTCCTCAGCGCCCTCGACGGCGGCGCAGACGGTCTGGCCCATGCGCCCGGCGGCGCCGGCCACGGCGACGCGAATCATCGTGTCGGCACCGGCTCGTGCGCGGTCGCGCCGGCGACTTGCCCGGCGCCGAGCGGCGCGATCGCGTTGTCGAACAGGCGTCGGTCGGGCCCAACGCCGGCGATCGACAGCATGTCGGGAGCGAACAGCTCGCCCGCGAGCGCGCGCAGGTCGTCATGCGTGACGGCGTCGATGCGCTCGATGACCTCGTCGATCGAGAGAATCGGCATGTCGTGCAAGAGCGAGCCGCCGAGGCGGCTCATGCGTGCGCCGGTGGACTCCATCGACAGGACCACGCGGCCCTTGAGGTTCTCGCGCGAGCGCGTGAGCTCCTCGTCGGTGGCCGGATCGGCGACGCAGCGTGCGAGCTCCTCAGAGATGACCGCGAGCGCCTGCTCGAGATTGTCCGGCCGCGTGCCGACGTATAGCCCGATCTCGCCGGTGTGCGCGTAGAGCGTGGAGAAGCAGAAGACCGAGTAGGCCAGGCCGCGCCGCTCGCGCACCTCCTGGAACAGGCGCGAGGACGTCGTGCCGCCGAGCACTCCTTCGAGCACGCGCAGCGCAAAGCGCCGCTCGTCGTCTCGCGCGAGGCCGGCGCCGCCGGCGCACACGTGGAACTGCTCGGTGTCCTTCTCGACGAACTGGACACGCCGCGCGAAATCCGGCGCGGTGGCGTCCAGGCGCGAACGCTCGCCGCCAGCCTGCGGTGCGCTCGAGTCGCCGGCGCGCAGCTCGTCGAGCGTCCTGACGAGCGCCACGAGCGCGTCGTGGTCGATCGAGCCGGCGCCGGCGATGACGAGGTTCTGCGGCTCATAGCGCGCGGCGTGGAACTCGGCCAGCTGCTCGCGCGTGACCGCGCCGACGACGTCGGCGGTGCCGATCACGGCGCGCCCGAGCGGGTGTGAGCCGAAGATCGCCGTGCCGAGCACGTCGAAGACCTTGTCCTGGGGATCGTCCTCGTACATCGCGATCTCCTCCAGCACGACCTCGCGCTCGGTCTCCAGCTCGCCGAAGCGCGGATGGAAGACCATGTCGCCCATCACCTCGAAGGCGCGTGGCAGGTGGCCGTCGAGCACGCGCGTGTACAGCGAAGTCGATTCCTTGTCGGTGCCCGCGTTGACCTCGGCGCCCATCGCGTCGAAGATCTGGTCGATCTCCTGCGAGCCGAAGCGCTCGGTGCCGCGGAACAGCATGTGCTCGAGCAGGTGCGAGATGCCCGCTTGGGCGTCTGACTCTGCGGCCGAGCCGGTCGCGATCCAGAAGCCGAGCGCCACCGAGCGCACGCTGGGCACGCGCTCGGTGGCGACTCGCACGCCGGAGTCCAGCGTGGTTATCTGATGCTCTGGCTGCAGCGGTGTCCTCAGCCGCGGTCGCGGTCGCGGCGCGGGCCGCGCGAGCCACGGTCTCCGTCGCGGCGCGGACCGCGATCGGAGCGGCCGTTTCGCCCGCCTCCGTCGCGCGGCGGGCGTCCGCCGCCTCCGCCTCCGCCCGTGCCGACTCCGGCCAGTTCCTCGACGGACTTGCCGGCGATGTCCGGGTCGTCGGCCAGACGCAGCCCGATGCGCCCGCGCTCGCGGTCGACCTCGACCACGCGCACGTTGATCTCGTCGCCTTTGTTGAGCACGTCCTCAACCGACTCGACGCGCTGTCCGGGCGAGACGTTTGAGATGTGCAGCAGGCCGTCGGTGCCCTTGGACAGCTCGACGAACGCGCCGAAGGTCGTCGTCTTGACGACTTTGCCGACGTACTCGTCGCCGACCTCGACCTCCTTCATCATCACGCGCACGCGCTCGACGAGCGCGTCGCCGAGGTCGCCGCTGGCCGAGTAGATCAGCACCTGACCGTCGTCGTTGACGTCGATCTGCGATTCGAACTCCTCGGCCAGGCCGCGGATCGTTTCGCCGCCCTTGCCGATCAGCAGTCCGATCTGCGAGGGGTCGATCTGGATCGTCTGGATGCGCGGCGCGAACTGCGAGAGCTGCTCGCGCGGGCCCTGGATCGTGTCGGCCATCTTGCCGAGGATGAATGTGCGCGCCTCTTTGGCCTGCGCGAGCGCGTCGCGCAGGATGTCGAAGGTCACGCCGGTGATCTTGATGTCCATCTGCAGCGCGGTGATGCCGCGCTCGGTGCCGGCGACCTTGAAGTCCATATCGCCGAGGTGGTCCTCGACGCCGGCGATGTCGGTGAGCACGATGTAATCGTCGCCCTCCTTGATCAGACCCATGGCGATTCCGGCGACGGGCCGTTTGATCGGCACGCCGGCGTCCATCAGCGACAGCGAGGATCCGCAGACCGAGGCCATCGAGGATGAGCCGTTTGACTCGAGGATGTCCGAGACGACGCGGATCGAGTACGGGAAGTCCTCGATCGAGGGCACCATCGGCGCAAGCGCACGCTCGGCGAGCGCACCGTGGCCGATGTCACGACGCTTGACGCCGCCCATGCGGCCCGCCTCACCCACCGAGAACGGCGGGAAGTTGTAGTGGTGCCAGTAGTACTTTTTCGTCTCCAGCCCGAGCGTGTCCAGGCGCATCTCCTCCTTCAGCGTGCCCATCGCGACGACGCTGAGGGCCTGGGTCTGTCCACGTGTGAACAGCGCCGAACCGTGGGTGCGCGGCGTGACGCCGACTTCGATGGAGATGTCGCGGATCTCATCCGCGCCGCGTCCGTCGGGACGCTTCTTGTGCACGGCGATGCGCTCGCGGATGATCGCCTTCTCGAGCTTGTCAAAGGCCAGCTGCGCCGCAGCACGCTGCTGCTTGGCGGCGACGAGCTGGTCCTCGGATGCGCCCTCCGGCGCCGCCGGGCCGTAGCTCTCGATGATCTCGCCCTCGACTGCCTTGGTGGCGTCCTGGCGCTCGAGCTTGTCCTCGACCTGCGTGGCGTCGTCGAGCGCCTTGCCGTGCGAGGTGCGGATCTGCTCGAGCAGCGCCTCGTCGACGGCGATCGTCTCGAAGACTTTCTTCTGCTTGCCGACCTTCTCGGCGAGCTCGCGCTGCAGCGCGCAGAGCTTCTTGATCTCTGCGTGCGCGATGTCCAGCGCGTCGAGGATCTCGGCCTCGGGGATCTCGTTGGCGCCCGCCTCGACCATCAGGATGGCCTCCTCGGTGCCGGCGACGATCAGGTCGAGGTCTGAGGCGTTCTCGGCGTCGTCCAGCAGATCGGCCTCGTTCGGGTTGACGACGAAGTTGCCGTCGATCTTGCCGATGCGCACCGCGCCGACCGGCGTCGGCAGCGGGATGTCGGAGATCATCAGCGCGGTCGACGCGCCGTTCATCGCGAGGATGTCGTACGGGTGTTCGTGGTCGATCGACAGCGGGATCGCGACCAGCTGCGTGTCATAGCGCCATTCCTTGGGGAACAGCGGGCGGATCGGCCGGTCGATCATGCGCGCCGTGAGCGTGCCCTTCTCGCCGGGACGGCCCTCGCGCTTGAAGAAGGAACCCGGGATTTTGCCCGAGGCGTACATGCGCTCCTCGACGTCCACCGTCAGCGGGAGGAAGTCGACGTCGCGCAGACTGCCCGCGACGGCGGTGCAAAGCACCATCGTGTCGCCCTGGCGGACGACCACTGCACCGGAGGCCTGCTTGGCCATTCTGCCGGTCTCGAACGAGATCTCGCTGCCGGAGATCTCCACGGAAACCCGCGTAACCCCATCACTGCTCATATTCACTGCCTTCCTGTTCCGCCCGTCGGTCGGCGGTCCGTTTTCTTTTTTATTCCGAACCCGACGAGCTTAGCGGAGAGACGCCGAGCCGCTGCGATCAGGCCGAAGCGGGATCGCCCTCAAGTGCGACCTCGACGCCACTGCGAAGCAGCTTCAGCGCGGGCAGCTCGCCCGGCGAGGCCGCCTGGAAGCTCCAGCGCACGACGCCGTCGGCGCCGAAGATCACCAGCGCGCGCTCGGCAAAGCCGCCCGGGTGAAGCACGCCGAGCGACGCGCAGGTGGCGCCCTTGGGCTCGAAGTCAGACAGCTGCTCAGAGCTCACGCCGAGCTTCTCCCTGAAGGCCTTCTGCGACCAGCTCGCGTCGCAGGAGACCCCGTAGAGCTGCACGCCGCGCTCGGCGAAGCCGCCCAGCGCGTCCTCATACAGCTGCAGCTGGTCGGTGCACACCGGGCTGAAGGCGAACGGGTAGAACACGAAAACCGTGTACCCGCCCTTCAGATCCTCCTGCGTGAACGTCTCGCCGTCTTCGCGCGTCAGGCTGAACTCGGGCGCGGGCGTTCCGGGAGCGATGACTGTCATGAGCGCGGCTTGGAGGGTCGAGGGCCAAGCGCAGCGAGGACGCAATGAGCGTGGCCTGCTTTGCAGGCGAGCGATTGAGGACGAAGCTGAGCGCCGGTCATCGGCCCTCCAAGGTTACTTGCGCAGACCCAGCTCTTTGATCAACGCACGGTAGCCGTCGAGGTCCTCGCGCTGCAGGTAGTCGAGGAAGCGGCGGCGGCGGCCGACGAGCATCAGCAGGCCGCGACGCGAGTGGTGATCCTTGCTCTGCGAGCGCAGGTGCTCGGTGAGGTGGTTGATGCGCTCGGTCAACAGCGCGATCTGCACCTTGGTCGATCCGGTGTCCTGCTCGCCGGCGCCGAACTGGGCGGCGATCTCGCGCTTGCGCTCTGTGGTTATTGCGGCCATGGGCGGCCACACGGTAGCAGAGCGATGGGGCCGTCGGACATCACTGGCGGGCGATCTCGCGCGCCTGCTCGACGTCGCGATGCATCTGCTCGACCAGCGCCTCGGGCGTGTCAAAGCGCCGCTCGCCGCGCAGTCGGTCGAGGAAGCGCAGGTTCAGGGGTTGGCCATAGAGGTCGCCGTCGAAGTCCAGCAGGTAGGCCTCGATCAGCTCGCCGCGACCGGTGTTGAAGGTCGGGCGCACGCCGATGCTCACGGCCGCCGCCCGCTCGCCGGCGTTCTGCGTCGCGGCGATGCAGGCATAGACGCCGTGGCCGGGGCAGGCAAAGGCCTCGTCGGGCACCAGGTTGGCCGTGGGAAAGCCCAGCTCACGCCCGCGCTCGTCGCCATGGACGACCTCGCCGGTCAGCTCGAAGGGCGCGCCGAGCAGTCGGTTTGCCTCGGCCAGCTCGCCGGCGAGCACCAGGCCACGAATGTGGCTGGAGGAGACGATCTCGCCGTCGACCTCCAGCAGCGGGTGCACGGTCGTGGTGAAACGCTCATCGGCGCCCAGCAGCCGCGGGTCGCCCTGGGCCTTGTGGCCGAAGCGGAAGTTCTCGCCGATCGCCACGCGCCGCGCGCCGAGCGCGCCGACGAGCACGTCGGCGACGAACTCATCGGCCGTGCGCTGGGCGAAATCACGGTCGAAGGGGATCACGACCAGCTCCGAGACGCCCAGCGAGGCGATCAGCTCGGCCTTGCGCTGGGGCGTGGTCAGCAGCTTGGGCGTGTGCTGGGGCGCGACCACCGAGACCGGGTGCGGGTCGAACGTCAGCACGGTGTCCGAGCCGGCGATCACCTCGCGGTGGCCCAGATGGACGCCGTCGAACGTGCCGACCGCCACGCTGCGACCGTCGCTGGGCTGCACGTCGGGCAGGCGCGTGACCTTCACAGCCGAAAGCCTAGCCCTGTCGCTCGCGCGAGAGCACGGCCAGCGCGTCGTCGAGGGCGATCAGCGGCGGATCGATCCACTTGCTGTCGCGCTCGGGCGGCGCGACGGCGTCTGACACGTCAAAGGGCCCGATCGCCGTGCGGCGCAGCGCCAGGCAGTAGGCGTCGCCGCCGAGGTCGGCGATCAGCGAGCGCACGTAGGTGCCCGAGCCGCATTCGATCTCATAGCCCGCCTGCTGCAGGCCGGGACGTTGCTCGTCGGGCCTGCGCCAGATCTGCTCGAAGCGGTGCACGCTGACGATGCGCTCGGGCATCTGCACGTGATCGCCCCTGCGCGCTCGCTTGTAGGCGCGCTCGCCGCCGACCTTCACGGCCGAGTAGATGGGCGGGCGCTGGCGCACCTCGCCGGTCGGCATGTTCGGCGGGTCGGGCGCCAGGCGGCCGGTCTGATCGATCTCACCCTCGGTGTCGCCGGTGCTCGAGCTGGCACCGAGCTGGGCGACCGTCTCATAGCGCTTTGGCAGCGCCATCATCGTCTGCTGGGATTTGGTGGCCTTGCCGACGAGCACGATCAAAAGCCCGGTGGCGAAGGGATCGAGCGTGCCGGCGTGGCCCGTGCGCGCGCCGTCGAGCGCGCGGCGCACTCGCGCAACCACGTCGTGCGATGTCATGCCGGCAGGCTTGTCGATCAGCAGGACGCCGCTGGTCGGCTCAGGCAAGCGTCGCCGCGGCGTGGCCGTCGGAGGCGTGCAGCTGGGCGGCGACGGCCGGGCGCAAAAAGGCGATCAGCTCGTCGAGCTCAAGCGGCGAGGAGAAGCCGGCGGCGCGGCGGTGGCCGCCTCCCCCCTGCGCGCGCGCGATCAGCGACACGTCGACGTCCTCGTCGGTCGCGCGCAGCGAGACTTTGCGCTGGCCACGGCGCTCGCCGCTGAGCACCTCGCGCACGAGCACCGCGACCTTGGTGCCGCGCAGCGCGCGCAGCTGGTCGACGACGCCCTCGGAGTAGTGCTCCTCGGCTTCGGTGCGCTCGAAGTCCCCGGCGGTCAGCGCGGTGAGCGTCAGCTCGCCGCCGTCGAAGCGCTGCAGCTGGCCGAGCGCCAGCGTCATCAGCGCGAGCTTCTCCGGCGGCATCTCCTCATACAGATGGTGGTAGACCTCGGCCACGTCGACGCCGGCTTCGATCAGCTCGGCGCCCATCAAGTGCGCGCGCGGGCCGGTGTTCTCGTACATGAAGCGCCCGGTGTCGGTGATCAGCCCGATGTACATCGCCTGCGCGGCGACGGGCGTGGGCGCGACGTCGAGGCCGTGCATCAGATCCCAGACGATCTCGGCCGTGCAGGAAGCGTCGGCGACGACGTGGTTGACGGTGCCGAAGCGCGTGTTGTCGTGGTGGTGGTCGATGTTCAGCAGCTTGGCGCCGTCGCGCAGCACGCCGGCGGAGTTGCGATCGATGTTGCCGCAGTCCAAGAACACGACGGTCCGCTCGGCGATGTCCGGCGGCGGCGCGTGGATGGCGGCGTCGAGCACGAAAACCTGGTACTCCGCGGGCAGCGGAAGATCGTCTGGCGAGACGTACATCACCGAGTCCTTGCCAAGCACCGTCAACAGCTCCTGCATCGCCACGAGCGAGCCCAGCGCGTCGCCGTCGGGGTGCTCGTGCGTGGCCAGCGCGAAGCGCGAGTCCTCGCGGATGCTCGCGAGCACGCTCTCGCGCGCGCCGGCGCCGTTGTGGAAGTGCGCGTCGCTCACGACGGACCGATCTCGTCGAGGATCTCCTCGACACGCATGGCGCGATCGGTCGTGTCGTCATAGAAGAACTCGAGCGTCGGCGTGCGCTTGAGGCGAAGCTCAGAAGCGATGCGGCTCTGCAAAAAGCCGTGCGCGCTGCGCAGGCCCTCCAAGCTGGCCTCGCGCTGGTCGGGCGCCGAGGGCGCGCCGCGCTTTCCGAGCACGCTGACATAGACGCGCGAGTGGCTCAGATCGGGGCTGGTTCTGACGTCGGTCACTGTTACGAATCCCACTCGAGGGTCCTTCAATTCGCTTGCCACCGCATCGCCTATCACCTGGCGAATCGCCTCATCGACACGGCGCATGCGTCCTGTGCTCATCCTAACTACCAACCTTCGCGGTCCGAAAGCGCTGAGCGAATTCTCTCACCCGCGAGCGCGCCCGGCGCCACGCGGCGTCGCGCGCTCGCTCAGGAGGCCAGCTCGCGTTCCTGAAGCCGCGTCTCGTAGGTCTCCAGCACGTCGCCCTCGCGCAGGTCTTGGAAGTTGGCGAGCACGATGCCGCACTCGAAGCCGCTTGTGACCTCGCGCGCGTCGTCGTTGAAACGGCGCAGGCTCTCGACGGTCGTGTCGTAGATCACCGTGCCGTCGCGCACGACGCGCGCTTTGGCGCCGCGCGTGACCTTGCCTTCGGTGACGAACGAGCCGGCGATGACGCCGATTTTGGAGGCGCGGAACAGCTGGCGAACCTCGGCCTGGCCGAGCGTCGTCTCGACCTCGGCGGGCTCGAGCATGCCCTGCATCGCCGCGCGCAGCTCGTCGATCGCGCGGTAGATGACCGCGTAGGAGCGGATCTCCACGCCCTCGCGCTCGGCGATCTGGCGGGCGTCTCCGACCGGTCGCACGTTGAATGCCAGCACGACGCCCTCCGAGGCCGCCGCGAGCATCACGTCTGACTCGTTGATGCCGCCGACGCCGCGGTGGATGATGTTGACCGCGACCTCTTGCTGGGGAAGCTTGGCGATCTCGTCCTCGATCGCCTCGAGCGATCCGGCGACGTCGGCCTTGACGACCAGGCTGAGCTCCTTGACGGTGCCGTCCTGGGCGAGCTTGAAGACGTCCTCCAGCGAGACCTTGCGCCCGGAGCGGCGGGCCAGCGCCTCGGTCTTCAGGCGGTTGGCACGCTCGCCGGCCAGCTGTCGCGCGCGGCGCTCGTTCTCGACGACGCGCACGATCTCGCCCGCCTCGGGCACGCCGTCGAAGCCGAGCATCTCGACCGGCTCGCCGGGAGTCGCGCGCTTGACTTTGTTGCCGATGAAGTCGTGCATCGCGCGCACGCGGCCGAAGTGCGCGCCGGCGACCAGCGCGTCGCCCACGCGAAGCGTGCCGCGCTGGATCAGCACGGTGACGACGGGGCCGCGCCCGGGGTCGAGCTTTGACTCGATCACCGTGCCCGACGCCTCGGCGTCGCTGTTGGCCTTCAGCTCCTCCAGGTCGGTGACCACCTGGATCGTGTCGAGCAGCGAGTCAAGGCCCTGGTGGGTCTTGGCGCTGACGTCGACGAACTCGATCTCACCGCCCCACTCGGCCGGCTGCAGGCCGTGCTGGGTCATCTCCGTGCGCACGCGCTCGGGCTGTGCGCCCTCCTTGTCGATCTTGTTGACGGCCACGATGATCGGCACGTCGGCCGCGCGCGCGTGGTCGATCGCCTCCTCGGTCTGCGGCTTGACGCCGTCGTCGGCGGCGACCACGATCACCGCCAGGTCGGTGACGCGCGCGCCGCGCGCACGCATCGCCGTGAAGGCCTCGTGGCCGGGCGTGTCCAGGAAGGTGATCTCTTTGTCGCCGTGATGCACCTGGTAGGCGCCGATGTGCTGGGTGATGCCACCGGCCTCGCCCGCGGCGACCTCGGTCGTGCGAATGGCATCCAGCAGCGAGGTCTTGCCATGGTCGACGTGGCCCATGATCGTGACCACCGGTGGGCGTTCGACGAGGTCCTCGTCTGCGTCCTCGAACACCGGCTCGACCTCGACGTCGTCGGCGGCGTGCACGATCTCGATCTTCTTTTCGAACTCGTCGGCGAGCACCTGGATCGCCTCGTCGGACAGCGTCTGTGTGAGCGTCGCCATCTCGCCGAGCGTCATCAGCTTCTTGATCACCTCGGGCACTGGCACGCCGAGGTACTCGGCCACATCCTTGACCGTCGAGCCCGAGTTCACGCGGATCTCGTCGGTCGCCTCCATCGCGGTGTTGTCGATCGGCGCGACCGTGTCGTCGTAGGTGCCACGGCGGCGGCGACCGCGGCGCGGGCGGCGTTGAGGCTGGTTGGCCGGTCCGCCCTGCTGGCGGCGCGAGGCCTGCGAGTCGATCACCACGCGACGGCGGCCACCAGGGCCGATGTCGCCCGGAGTGCGCTCGCCGGTGCGCGAGTCGCGCGTCGGGCGCACTCGCTCGCCTGCGCCCTGCGCCGGCGCAGCGGGCGGCGCGCCTGGAGCGGCGGCGGATGCCGCCGGCGCCGCGGCGCCCTGCGCATCGGCAGCCGCAGCGGGAGCGGCGGTGGACGCCGCGGGTGCTGGAGCGGCAGCTGGTTTTGCCGGTGCAGCCTGTTTGGGCGTCGCCGTGGCGCTCGCGGCGGGCTTGGCCGGGGGCGCGTCGGGCGCGCTGGCGGCCGCGTTGCCGTTCGTGCTGGCAGCGCCCGCACTGGCGCCGAGTGCCTTCAGCGCGACGCTCTCCTCGACCGAGGAGGCGGCCGCCTTGGCCTCGATGCCGGCAGCGTGAAGCTTCTCCAGCAGCTCTTTGCTGGAAAGCCCCTGCTCTTTGGCGATCTCGTGTACGCGCTTCTTGCTCATGCGACGATCGATTCTACGAGCTTGGAGTCATTCAGCACGAGCCCGCCGGGGATCGCCGTGCGCAGCGCGCGCGGGATGCCGCCGCGGCGGGTGGCCAGCGCCAGGCAGCGCTCGGCCGGGCGCGCGGCGCCGGGCTCGCGACAGAGATAGGCGCCGCGTCCGGGCAGCACGGCCTGCGGATCGGCGATGGCGCGGGTCTGCACGGGCAGCTCGCCCTCGCGCGAGCTTCGCTCGGCGACGATGCGCAACAGCTCTGACTTGGGCGCGAGCCGCCCGCATCCGACGCAGCGGCGTCGCGGGTACACGCGGGCCGAGCCAGCGGGCCCGCCCGTGCGGCCCCCGGTAGGAGCGGCTATGTCGTCTGCTCCTCGGCGGCCGGCTCGGCGGAGGCGTCGGGCGGCACCTGCTCGCCGATCGGCTCCGGCGCGTCGGCGAGTCCGTCGGCCGGCTGCTCGCCAGCCGTCGGCTCGGCCTCGTCGGCCGCCGCGCTGGTCGCGGGAGCGCTCTCGGCGTCGGCGGCGTCGCCGTTGCTCGAGCCGGGCGTCAGGTCGGCGACGTTGTCGGTGTCGATGTTCGCGAGCGCCTGGTGGCTCTCGATGCCGCAGTAGCGCGAGTTGGGAAGGGAGGCATTGGGACAGCGACGGCCGTTTGAGAGGATCGCGGCGCAGCGTCCCTGCACCTCCTCCTCCTCGTAGCCGTGCTCGGCCTCCTCGGCGGCGAACTCGGTCTCCGAGCGGATGTCCACGCGCCAGCCGGTCAGTCGCGCGGCCAGGCGGGCATTCTGGCCCTCGCGGCCGATCGCCAGCGAAAGCTGGTCGTCGGGCACGATCACGGTCGCCTGCTTGGCGTCGTCGTCGACCAGCACCTCGCGCACGCGCGCCGGCGAGAGCGCCTTGGCGACAAAGCGCGCGGGCTCGTCGTTGAAGGGGATGATGTCGATCTTCTCGCCGCGCAGCTCGGACACGACCATGCGCACGCGTGACCCGCGGGGCCCGACGCAGGCGCCGACCGGGTCGACGCCGTCGGTGTGCGAGATCACGGCGATCTTGGAGCGGTAGCCGGGCTCGCGCGCGACGTTGGCGATTTCGACCAGCCCGTCCGCGATCTCGGGGACCTCGAGCTCGAACAGCTTCTTGATCAGCTCCGGGTCGCGCCGCGAGACGATGATCGCGGGGCCCTTCGTCGAGGGCGAGACCTCCTTGATGACGGCCTTGATGCGCTGCGAGTGGTCGTAGCGCTCACCGTCGACCTGCTCGGACTTCGGCAGCAGCGCCTCGACACGTTCGCGCAGCTGTACGAGCGTGTAGCGCGAGTCGGACTGCTGCACGATCCCCGTGATCAGCTCGCCGACCCGGTCGCGGTATTCCTCGTACATCATGTCCCGCTCGGCCTCGCGGATCCGCTGCAGGATCACCTGCTTGGCGGTCTGCGCCGCGATCCGGCCGAAGTCGTGGGGCGTGACGTCCTCGGTCTCGATCTGGTCCTCGTACTCCTTGAGCTTCTCGAGATCGATCTCCGGCTCGGGCGGCTCGCGCATCTCGCCGGTCTCGGGGTCGACCGTCGGCTCCTGGTCCACCGTCGCCTCGACC
>DATARK010000056.1:0-1738 GCA_036264175.1 Solirubrobacteraceae bacterium | reverse complement strand
GGGTGTGTCCGGCAAAATCTTCCTTGCCTACACAGTGCTGCTGCTCGCGTTCACTGCCAACGCGACCTTCACGCTGGTCGTGATCCACCGCGCGCGGCAGGGCGTCGTGGCCAACGAGGCGTACCTGGACCTACAGGGGTCGGTCGACGCGGCGTGGAAATCGCTCAACGACTTCGCGCCGTCACTGGGCCGCAACCTGCGCCTGGACCCGAATCTGGCCCTGGGGCTGCGCATGACGCGTAAGCACCTCGATGACGCGCAGGCGGCGATCGATCGCTATGACGAGCGCGAGCCGCTTTCGACGCGCCGGCACGACTTCGAGGTCAAGCGTCGCCAGATTGGCGCGCTCCGCGACCAGGCCGACGAGCTGGCCAGCGAGCTTGGGGCCGCCGAGGTTGCGAACGACCCTCAGGCGCGGCCGGACTTCGACAGCCACTTCGCCACGCTGACCCACAACCTGAACCGGATGCGCCGCCCGTTGCGCGGGGAGAGTGGGCAGATCGCGCAGCAGCTGCGGGACGACGAGGAGACGTCGTTGCAGATCGCGCTCGGGCTGGGCGCGGTCGGGCTGCTCATCGGCATCGGGGCGTTCGTGATCATCCTGCGCACGCTGCAGCCGTTGCGAACCCTGCGCGCGCGCGCGCAGCAGGTCGCGGGCGGCGACTACGGCCGGCGCATCGGCGCGGCGTCGCACGACGAGATCGGCGAGCTGGTGCGCGAGTTCGACACGATGGCGGCCGCCATCCAGGAGCGCGAGCAGCGGCTGATTCGCTCGGAGCGGCTGGCGACGGTGGGGCGCATGGCGTCGCAGATCACCCACGAGGTGCGCAACCCGCTGGCGTCGATCGGGCTTTACGCCGAGCTGCTGGGCGACGAGATCGCCGACGAGACCGGCGCCGAGGCGCGCCGGCTGCTGGCGTCGATCGCCAGCGAGGTCGACCGGCTGACCGAGATCACCGAGAACTACCTCCGCTTCGCACGGTTCCCGCAGGCCAAGCTGGAACGCGAGGACCTGGGAGCGGTCGCGGCGGCCGTGCTGGAGTTCTCGCGCGCGGAGCTGGCGCAGGCCGGGATCGCGCTCGAGGTCGAGGTCGCGAGCAACCTGCCCGAGATCGCCGCCGACGAAAGCCAGCTGCGTCAGGCGCTGCTCAACCTGGTGCGCAACGCGCGCGAGGCAATGGCCAGCGGCGGCCGCCTGCGCGTCACCGTCGACGCGCCGGTGATCGCGTCCGGCGCCTCGCCCGGAGTCGACATCCGCCAGGTGCGGCTGCGCCTGTCGGACAGCGGCGCAGGCATCCCCGAGGCGGACCGCCCGAAGATCTTCGATCCATTCTTCTCGACGAAGCAGAAGGGAACCGGGCTGGGCCTGCCACTGGTGCAGCAGATCGTCGCCGAGCACGGCGGGCGCATCGACGTCGACAGCGTGATAGGGCAGGGCACGACACTCACCCTCACATTCCCGGCGCTGGGGAAGGAAGTGGGGTCGTCGCCGGCCGAGGAGAGCGCGGTTGCGGAGGAGAGCGCGGCAGCGATGAAGAAGGCGCTGGCCTAGCGACGACGGGATAGGGCTCGCGTGCTCGTCACCGTGTCCGTGTCCGTGCTCGGGCACGTGTCCGTGAGCGAGGGTGCGTGCCAAGACATCGGTGACACTTTGATGCCAAGACATCGGTGACACAGACATGAGGGAAGGGAAGTATTAGGCGGCGATGGCGGCGGCTCGCTGCGGCAAGGGTTGACG
>DATARK010000018.1:0-11954 GCA_036264175.1 Solirubrobacteraceae bacterium | reverse complement strand
GCTTTGGCAGTCACCGTGTAGCCGGTCGCGGTGCCCGACGCTGTGCTGATGTAGGCGTTGCCACCCGTTTCCGCAATCGGGATCGTTTTTTCGATCGCCTGCAGCTGGGCGGGCGTCGTCACCGACGCGTAGCTGCCGTTGTTTTCGGTAGCTACCGTCTCCATCGTCGTCTGAGCCGTGCGCGCGAGCTCCTTTGCGGAAGCGTCGTTTGCCTTGCTCTTCTGGTTCAGGAACGACGGAATGGCGATCGCGGCAAGGATGCCGATGATCAGGATGACCACCAGAAGCTCGATAAGGGTGAAACCACCCTCATGGCTCAAGCGCTGGCGCGGTCGATACAGCATGTGAATCCTCCTAGGATCCGTTTATAGAGCGCCAGCTCTTGGCCCATCGCCCAGATGTGGCGATACGTCCCCCGGTCCGATCGATCTGTGAGGATCGATCTTTTAGAGGGCCGCCGGCTTTGCTACACACCAATTAAGGTGTACTGCCCTGGCACCTCGACACTGGCTTTGTCAGCCGGTGCATCGACCCGTCAGTAAGCGATCTTTAGCCCTGCACCGTCGATGGACGCATGCACTATTCGGCTTCGGCGGGTGCGGGCTGCTCGCCGGCCTCGTCGGCGAGCCATTTGGCCTGCGCGTCGACCCCAGGCATGCGCACGCCGCTGCCCTCGCACCAGGGGCAGGTGACGCTGCTCGGCGTGCCGCCGAGGTTGGAGACCAGCTTGCCGGTGCCGCGGCAGGGCATACACTCCCGCGGCCCGTGGGACTCCTCGGACCGATCTCCGCTATCTGCCTGCTCGCTCGCCACGAGGCGAGGAGACTAGCGTCCCGCCCGTGAGAAAGCCCGTCCAGACCTACGAGTGGCTGGCGCTCGCGGCGATCACCGCCGTCGCGGCGGTGCTGCGGCTGGCGATGATCGGCAAGGTCGAGCCCGACCCCTTCTACGACGCGGCCGTGCGCAGCATGGGCATGTCCTGGCACAACTTCTTCTTCGGCGCCTTCGAGCCCGGTGGCAGCGTGTCGATCGACAAGCCTCCTGTCGATCTGTGGCTGCAGGTGGCAAGCGTCAAGCTGTTCGGCTTCTCCAGCAGCTCCCTGAAGTTCCCCGAGGCGCTGTCGGGCGTAGCCGCCGTGCCGCTGCTGTTCCTGGCCGTCAGGCGCATGTGGAGCGCCATGGCCGGGCTGGCCGCCGCCGTGTCGCTGGCGGTGCTGCCCGTCGAGGTGATCACCTCGCGCAGCGACACGATGGACGCGGTGATGATGGTGCTGATCGTGCTGGCGCTGCTGTTGATCCTGCGCGCCTGCGACAGCGGCCGCGCGCGCTGGCTGCTGGCCGGCGCGGCGGTCATGGGGCTGGCCTTCGACGTGAAGATTCTCGAGACGGTCGTCGCGCTGCCGGCGCTGGCGCTGATCGCGCTGCTCGGCTTTCCCGCTCCGCCTGCGCGCCGCCTGCTCACGCTCGCGGCGGCCGGCGCGGTCTACGTGGTCGTCGCGCTCGCCTGGCTGACCGCGACGCTGATCGCACCGGCAAGCGAACGCCCATGGGCGATCGGCTCGACCAACGGCAGCGCCTGGAACGCCGTGTTCGTGTTCAACGGCACCGATCGACTCGGCGGCAAATCGCCCGAACCGCAGTTCACCGTCTACGAACCAGGCCACAAATACCCGGTCGCCACGCAATCCCAGCGCGATCACATTCCGATCGTCACGCCGTCGCCGACGCGCCTGCTGGCGCGCATCGGCCCGCTCTCTGGCGAGCGCCTGGGCATGGAGCTGCTGGCCTCGCTGCTGTTGGGCATTCCGGCGCTGCTGTGGGGCGTGCGTCGGCGGCGCGCACCCGTGCGAGCTGGCAAGGACGACGGCGAGGACGACGACCACGATGCGAACGTCGACGACGAGCGCGAGCGGCGCATGAGCATCGCCGTCGCGGCCGGGCTCGCGCTGTGGCTTTTGACCGGCATCGTGCTGTTCAGCCACATGGCGCGGCTTCACCCGCGCTATGTCGAGGGGCTCGTGCCGGCGGTCGCCGCGACACTCGGCATCGGCGCGGCGTGGGCCAGCGAAGCGCGCGGGCGCGCACGGCCGATCGTGCTCGTGGTGGCGCTGGCGATCGTCGTCTACTACGGCGAGCGCTTGCTGTTCGGCACGTCCTCGGAGTGGTGGATCTCGCTGCTCGGCGCGCTCGGCGCGCTGACGCTCGCGGCGCTGGCGCGCTGGCCGGCCGTGCCGGCCCGCGCACGCGCGGTGATGGCTCCCGCAGGCGTGCTCGTGTTGACGCTGTGCTCGATCCTGTCGATTTCCGTAGGCACCGACCTCACGGCGATCGGCGACCACGTCACCGACGCCGGCTATGTCGGCGCGCTTCCGGTGCGCGAGCAGCAGGTGCTCAGCAGCTACCTGCGCGCGCATCAGGGCACCGCCCGCTACGAGGTCGCCGCGCAGTCGGCCACGCAGATCGGCGGCCTGATCGTCAAGGACGCCCGCCCGGTCGCGATCCTCACCAGCTACGGCGCGCGCGTGTTCACGGACGTTCAGAAGCTCAAGCAGCTGATCGCCGCCGGCGAAGTCCGCTACGCCTTTCTCAACTCGCCCTGCCCGCATCGCCTCGCGGCGAAAAACCCCGCATGCTCGCCGCCGGCGCAATGGATACGCGCGCACGGCACCGACATCTCGCGAGTCGCCGGGCTCGAACGCGGCAAGGTGCTCTGGCGCCTGCCCGGGGTGGCGCCATGAGCGACACGCAGGTCGCGCTGGAAGAGCTCTGCGAGATCGCGCGCGCCTCCGGGCGACTGGCGCTGGACACGGAGTTCGTCGGCGAGGGTCGCTATCGCACGCTCTTGTGCCTGATCCAGCTGGCCGTGACCTCCAGCGACGGCGCCGACGAGCGCATCGAGCTGCTCGACCCGCTGGCCGACGACTTCGACGCCGGGCCGCTGGCGCAGCTGCTGGCCGACCCGACCGTGCAGATCGTCCTGCACGCCGGGCGCCAGGACATCGCGCTGGCGCGGCGCGTGCTCGCGACCGAGGTGACCAACGTGTTCGACACGCAGGTCGCCGCGGCCTTCGCCGGCATGGGCGCTCAGTCCTCCTATGACTCGCTGATGCACGACGCGCTCGGCGTGCGCCTCTCGAAGAGCGCCAGCTTCACCCGCTGGGACGCGCGCCCGCTGTCGGCCGAGCAGCTGGAATACGCGCGCGGCGACGTCGAGCAGCTGCTGGAGCTCTCAGAAGAGCTCGAACGCCGCCTGCGCGCGCTCGGGCGCCTGGAGTGGGCGCGCGAGGAGTGCGCCGCGCTGGAGCAGTCCAGCGACGAGCGCAATCTGGACACGGTCTTCGCACGCCTGCCACGCGTGCGCAACCTGAGCCCTTCGGCGCGCCCAATCGCGCGCGCCCTGGTGCGCTGGCGCGAGGAGACGGCCGCCAGTCGCGACCGCCCGGTGCAGGGCGTGCTCTCAGACGCGGCGCTGATCGAGATCGCCAAGCGCAAGCCGCGCTCCAGCGGCGAGCTCGAGCAGATCCGCGGCGCCGGCGCGGCCAACCTGAGAAAGCGCGGCGAGGATCTGCTGGCGGTCGTGCGCCAGGCGCGCGAGCTGCCGACCGAGGATGCTCCGCGCGAGACGCGCCCTCCCGCGCCCAAGCCCGAGGACGCGCCACTGATCGCGCTCGCCGAGGCGCTGCTGCGGGCGCGCGCGAGAGAGGCCAACATCGCCTACGAGCTGATCGCAGCGCGCGCCGACCTGCAGGCGGTCGTCGCCGCCTGGCGCACAGGCACAGCCGAGGCAGACGTGCGCACGCTGCGCGGCTGGCGGCGCGAGCTCGCAGGTGCCGAGCTGCTGGCGCTGCTGGATGGCGAGCTGTCGCTGTCGGTGCTCGACGGCAAGCTTCACATCAGCTCCCCCGACGCGACCTGAGCGCAGGCCACGAAACGGACGCGTCAGCGTTATTTGATGCTGTTGTAGACCGAGAACAGCGGCAGGTACATGGAGATCACGATGAAGCCGACGATGCCGCCGATGACGATGATCATGATCGGCTCGAGGATCGACGTCAGCGCCTTGACCGACGCTTCCACCTGGTCCTCGTAGAACTCGGCGACCTTGTCGAGCATCGAGTCCAGCGCGCCGGTTTCCTCGCCGACGCCGACCATGTGCGTGACCATCACCGGGAAGATCGGAGCCTGCGCCAGCGGCGCGGCGATCGTGCCGCCGCGCTTGACCGAGGCGATCACGCCCTCCATCGCCTCCTCGACAGCGACGTTGCCACCGGTGCGCCCGGTGATGTCCAGCGCCAGCAGCAGCGGCACGCCGGCGCTCGTCAGCGAGGCCAGCGTGCGCGACCAGCGCGCGACGGCGACCTCCTGCACGATCGCGCCGATCTTCATCGGAATGCGAAGACGGAAGTGATCCCATTGCGGGCGGCCCCAGGTCGACTTCTTCCACTTGATGAAGGCGAAGACAGTCAGGCCGGTGAGCAGGAAGATCAACCACCAGTAGCCGGTCACGGCGTGTGAGAGGAACACCGAGACCTGCGTGATCTTCGGCAGTTCGCCGCCGAACTGCTTGAAGACGCCCTCGAACACCGGCACGAGGAAGGCCACCAGCGCCATCATCACGCCCACCGCGAAGATCACCACGAGCGCCGGGTAGACCATCGCCGACTTGATCTGGCGCCGCAGAGACGCGTCCTTCTCCAGCTGGTCGGCGACGCGCAGCAGCGCGTCCTCGAGCACGCCTCCGGCCTCGCCGGCCTGCGTCATCGCGACGAACAGCGGGTTGAAGACCTTCGGGTGACGGCCCAGCGAGTCGCTCAGCGAGAGGCCGGCCTCGACATCCTTGCGCACGGCGACGATCGTTTCCTTGAGGAACTTGTTCTCGGTCTGCCACTCCAGCACGTACAGCGCGCGCAGAATGCTCATGCCCGAGGTGATCATCGTCGCCAGCTGGCGCGAGAAGACGGCCAGCTCGGACGCCTTGACCGACTTCATGAACTCGAACTCGATCTCCCGCGAGGAGTGCTTGTCGGCGATGTCCAGCACGATCAGCCCGCGCTGCTTGAGCTGATCGGAGACCGCCTGCTTGGAGTCGGCCTCCAGCTCGCCGCGCGCTTTCACGCCGGCTGCGTCCATTGCCTTGAAGACGTACGTGCTCATCGCCGCGTTCTCCTACGCTGCGGCTCGCTGGCCGAGATCGAGCGTCTCGGCGCCGAGCAGCCGTCCCAGCTCCTCAGGCGTCGAGGAGCGCGCCTCGGCGAGCTTGCGCGTGATCTGACCGGCGCGCACGAGCGTCGCCAGCGAGGCGTCCATCGTCTGCATGCCCGACGCGGAGCTGGTCTGCAGCACCGAGTAGATCTGGTGCGTCTTGCCCTCGCGGATCAGGTTGCGCACGGCCGGGTTGGGCACGAGCACCTCCGTGGCCACCACACGACCGGAACCGTCTGCGGTCGGCAGCAGCTGCTGGGTCATGATGCCCTGCAGCGCAACCGACAGCTGCACGCGCACCTGTCCCTGCTGGTGGGCGGGAAACACGTCGATGATGCGGTCGATCGTCTGCGCCGTGTCCTGCGTGTGCAGCGTCGCAAACACGAGGTGGCCGGTCTCGGCTGCGGTCAGCGCCGTCTGGATCGTGTCCAGATCGCGCATCTCTCCGACGAGAATCACGTCGGGGTCCTGGCGCAGCGCCGCCTTCAGCGCCTCGGAGAAGCTCTGCGCGTCAGAGCCCAGCTCGCGCTGGTTGACCAGGCATTTCTTGTGGCCGTGCAGGAACTCGATCGGGTCCTCGATCGTCATGATGTGCTCCTCGCGCGTGCCGTTGATCTCATCGATCATCGCCGCCAGCGAGGTGGACTTGCCCGAGCCGGTCGGGCCCGTGACGAGCACGAAGCCGCGCGGCTTGCGCGTGAACTCGTGCACCGGCGCCGGCAGGCCGAGCTCGTCGATGCTGGACAGGTTGAACGGGATCAGGCGGAAGGCCGCGCCGATCGCGCCGCGCTGGAAGTAGGCGTTGACACGAAAGCGCGCGTGCCCGGGAATCGAGTAGGCGAAGTCCAGCTGCCAGTCGGTCTCCAGGCGCTGGCGCTGATCGCCGGAGAGGATCGAGTAGACGATCTCGCGCGTGTCCGTCGAGGACAGCTTGGGGTAGCCCTCCAGCGGCGTCAGGCGCCCGCGGACGCGGACGGTCGGGTGCGCGCCGGCGGCCAGGTGCAGGTCGGACGCCCGGCGCGAGACGACCTCCATCAGCAGATCTGCGAAATCTATGTCCATGGTCCGGCCCATCGACCGCGCGGGCGCGCCAATCGCGTGTTCTGCACGCCACTGGACAAAGGTTTTAGAGCGGTTGAGAGAACGTCGCGCTGCTGCTATGAGGCGCGCGCGGCGGCGCGCATGACATCCAGCGGCGCCTCGCGTCCGGTCCACAGCTCGAGGCTCAGAGCGCCCTGCGCGACGAGCACGTCCAGCCCGTCGACGGTACGTGCTCCGCCGGCCCGCGCGGCGCGCACCAGCTGCGTGTCGCCCTCGCGGTAGGCCAGGTCGACGACCAGTGCGTATTGGCCAAGCTTGCCCTCGTCGAGTGCCAGCTGAGCGAGCTCGTGCTCGGCCGCGTCGAGTCCGACCGACGTGCAGTTGACCAGCACATCTGCCGCCAGCGGCTGCTCAGCGACGTCCGCCGCGAGCTCTAGCGCGAGCTGCCGAGCGCGCTCGTGTGTGCGGTTGTGGATCGAAACCCGCGCAGCGCCCGCGTCGCGCAGCGCCCACACCGCCGCGCGCGCGCTGCCGCCGGCGCCGAGCACGAGCGCGCTGCGGCCGGCCAGCGGCTCGCCGATCGCCGCGATCAGGCCCGGCGCGTCGGTGTTCTCCGCGGCGATCTCACCGTCTCCGGCGAACGTCAGCGTGTTCGCCGCGCCGACCGCGCGCGCCACATCGCTCGCGCTATCGGCCAGCGCCAGCGCCGCCTGCTTGTGCGGAATCGTCACGTTGGCGCCGACAAAGCCCGAGTCTCCCAGCGCGCGAACCGTCTGCGCCAGCAGCACCGGCGCGACCGGCAGCAGCTGATAGCGCCAGCCCTGCATGCCCAGCGCTGCAAGCGCCGCGTTGTGCATCGCCGGCGAGCGGCTGTGCGCGACCGGCCAGCCGAGCACGCCCAGGCGCTTGGCTACTTCTTCTTGCACGTCGGAGGCTTGCCGCCGTTCTTCTTTACCGCCGCCTGGTAGGCCGCGACGTTCTTTTCGAACTGCGCGATCGTGTCCGAGAACGCCTGCTCGCCGCAGCCGTCGGCGCCGGCCACGTAGTAGAGGTAGTGCACGTGCGCCGGATGCGCCGCCGCTTCGATCGACGCTTCGCCGGGGTTGGAGATCGGCGTCGGCGGCAGCCCTTTGTGCGTGCGCGTGTTGTACGGCGAGTCGATCTTCAGCTGCGATTCGGTCAGTTCGCCGGTGTACGTCGCGATGTTCATCTGCAGCTCCACCGCGTAGTAGATCGTCGCGTCGATTCCCAGCGGAATGCCTTCGCGCAGGCGGTTGTAGATGACCGCCGCGATCAGCGGCCGATCGTGGTCGGTCTGCGCCTCGCGCTCGATCATCGAGGCGACCGTCAGCAGCTGGTAGGGAGTCACTCCCAGCGCCCGCGCGCGGCGCCGGTCAACGGCGGTGAAGCGCTCGCGAAAGGCCGTCAGCTGCTCGTCGACGAGGCGCTTGACCGGAGCTCCGGCCGTGAGATCGTACGTCGCCGGAAAGAGAAAGCCCTCCAGACTCGACGTGGCTGCCGGCGCGCCGTAGTGCTTGGGGTCGAGCAGCGCGGAGCGCTTGGTCTGAGCCGTGTAGTCGCCGCTCAGCGCATCTTCGCTAACCAGATCGGCGATCTGGTGGCGCGTGTAGCCCTCGGGGATCACGACCTTGACGGCGATCGCCTTCGGCGGCGGCTTGCTCAGCGCCGCGATCGCCGCCGAGTAGGTCATGTCGTGCTGCAGCGCAAAGCGCCCGGAGTGAAGCGAGCTGCGCTTGCCCTCCAGAAGCGCGCGCACCTCGAAGAAGAAGCCAGAGGAGACGACGCCGTCGTGCGCGAGAATCGACCCGATCTTGCTCGAACTCGACCCCTTGGAAATCGTCACGATCACCCTGCCGTGCGCCGAGCCCGCGAACGGCTGAAACAGCGACACCAAGAACCACACGAGCGCGACCGCCGCGAGCAGCGCGACCAACGCCGCCACGCGCGCTCGCGTCAGGCGCCGCCCCGAGTGGCCGCCGCGCGGCGTCGAGCGCGCGATCCGCCCGCGCAACCCGCCGCCGCCAGCCAGCGTTCCGCCGGGCTCGCGCAGCCGCTCGCCGATCACCAGATTGGCCGGCGCCGGCGCCGGCGCGGCCGGCGGTGGCAGCTCGTCGCGGACCTCCCACGCCGGCAGCTCTGGCTCGGGCTCTGGAGCGATCTCGGCCGCGGGCTCGGCCGCGGGCTCTGGCGCGGGCTCGGGCTCGATCTGCGCCTCGGGCAGCGGCGCAGCCCCTGCGCGGCGCCGTTCGCGTTCCAGGCGATCGTGCTCGCGCTCCTGCGCGGTGCGCTCGTGCGCCGGGCGTGATCGGTTACCGCGGGACAAGAGCAGAGACCTTAGATGGTTGATTCCACGGCCATGTGCCGTCTTCCGGGGGTGCGGATGGTCGAGTCGGCCAAGGACGCAGGTCGAAGGCCTTGCTGGAGGCAAGGCCGAGGCCGAGGACACCGGCCGGCGAAGGCCAGACGTGTCATCCGGCGGTGCATGGACGTGGAATCAACCATCTCGTGCGCTCTAGTGCGCGTGGGCGGAGATCCAGCTCTCCAGCAGATGCGCCGCGGCGCGCGAGTCCTCGCTGGTGCTCGTCGGGGCGTCCAGGCGCTGGGCCATGCGCGTGGTGAAGCGCTCGTCATACATCTCCACCGGCACATGCTCGCCCAGGCGCCGCGACAAACGCTCGGCGAACTCGCGCGTCTCGCGCGTCTGATCGCTGTCTGCACCGCTCAGCGACAGCGGCAGGCCGACGACCACGCGCGCGATCTCGCGCTCGGCCACCAGCCGCGCCAGCGCGAGCATGCCGCGCTTGCTGGCCGGACGCAGCACCGGCTCGATCGGCGTTACGATCGTCTCTGTCGGATCGCTCACGGCACAGCCGCAGCGCGCGCTGCCGTAGTCCAGCGCGAGCACGCGCATCAGCCACTGAGCGCGGACGCGATCGCCGCCTGTGCTGCCTGCAGCGCCTCGCCGAGCTTCTGCGGCTCGCGCCCACCTGCCTGCGCCAGCGTGTCACGCCCACCACCGCCGCCGCCGACGACCTCCGCGGCGGTCTTGACGACGGCACCGGCCTTGACGCCGCGCGCGACCAGCTCGGGTGCGACGCTGACGAGCAGGTGCACGCGCCCGTCGACGGCCGCGCCGAGCACAATCACGCCGTCGCCGAGCCTGCCCTTGAGCCGGTCTGCGATGTCCAGCAGAGCCTTGGCGTCCGCCACCTCGACGGCCGCCGACAGCACCTGCGCGCCGGCCACCTCCACGGCGCGAGCAGAGAGATCATCAAAATCGATACCTCCGGCCGCGGCGGCCCCCGCACCTCCGGCCTTCAGCGCCTTCTCCAGCTCACGGCGCTCGCTCTCGCGCGTGCGCACCACCTCGGCCGCATCCTGCGGGCGCGTGCGCAGCGCCGCAGCGACCTCGCCGAGCACGCGGTCGTGCTCGCGCAGCAGGCGCACCGCCTCCGGGCCCGTGAGCGCCTCGATGCGGCGGACGTTGGCCGAGCTGGAGGTCTCGGCGACGATGCGAAACGGGCCGATCTCGGCGGTCGAGCGTACGTGCGTGCCCCCGCACAGCTCGCGCGAGTAGTCGCCGTCGCCGACCTCGACCATGCGCACCACGTCGCCGTACTTTTCGCCGAACAGCGCCATCGCGCCGAGCTTCCTGGCCTCGTCGAGCGTCGTTGAGATCGCGCGCACCGGGTCGTTGCGCGCGATCCACTCGTTGACGCGGTCCTCCACGTCGCGCAGCTCCTCGTCGGACAGCCCCTGGCCGTGGCTGAAGTCGAAGCGCAGCTTGTCCGGGCCGACGTAGGAGCCGGCTTGGCGGATGTGGCTGCCCAGGCGCTCGCGCAGCGCCGCCTGTAGCAGGTGCGTCGCGGTGTGGTTGGCCTCCGTCTCGTGGCGACGCAGGTGATCCACGCGCGCGCGCACCGGCTCGCCCTCGCGAAGCTCGCCACGCTCGAGCACCACTTCCAGCGCCTGGTCGTCGCCCACGCGCAGCACATCCGCGACGCGCGCGCTGCAGTCGCCGTGCTCGCATTCGATCGTGCCCGCGTCGGCGATCTGGCCGCCGCCGGGCGCATAGAAGGGGGACTCGGCGAGCTTGACCAGATAGCGCGCGCCGCCCGCCTCGCCGTTGTCGCCCCCTCCCCCGCCGTCGCCTTCGATCGTGTGCTCGCGCAGCGCCGCGATCGTCGTGTGCTGCTCCTCGGTCTCATAGCCGGTGAAGCACGTTCTCTGGCCGATGCTCGCCAGCTCGCCGAGCAGCGCACCGGCGTGGTCGCCGCCGCTCGGCCCCGCGCCGGCGCCGGCCTGCGCGCGCCCGCGACCGCGCTGGCGCTCCATCAGCTCATCGAAGTCGCCGTCGATCGACAGCTCCTCTTCGCCGAGTATCTCGCTGGTCAGCTCGCGCGGAAAGCCGTAGGTGTCGTGCAGGCGAAACACCGTGTCGGCGGCGACAGTGCTCGCGCCAGCCTCGCGCGCACGGGCGATCTCCGAGCGCAGCAGCTCCATGCCGGTGGCCAGCGTCCGCCCAAAGCCCTCCTCCTCGGAGGACAGCCACATGTCGATCGACTCGGCGTGCTCTGTCAGCTCGGGGTAGGTTGCGGCCATCAGCTCGCGCACGCGCTCGGCATAGCGCGTCAGAAAGCCCGGCGCCAGCTCCAGCGCACGGCCCTGCTGGATCGCGCGGCGCATCACGCGGCGCAGCACGTAGCCGCGCTCCTCGTTGGAAGGCACGACGCCGTCGGCGACGAGAAAGGTCATTGCGCGCGAGTGGTCGGCGAGGATGCGCAGCGCGCGATCTGAGTCGGCATTGGCGCCGTAACTCTGCCCGGACAGCTGCTCGCCGAGCTCGATCAGCGGCGCGAACTGGTCGGTCTCGAACACCGACGGCTTGTCCTGCAGGATCGCCGCCATGCGGTTGAGGCCCATGCCCGTGTCGATGTTGCGCGCCGGCAACGGCGTCAGCTTGCCTTCTTGCTGGTCGTACTGCATGAACACGAGGTTCCAGTACTCCAGAAAGCGCTCGTTCTCGCCGCCGGGCAGATCCTCTGGCGAGCCATGCTGCACGCCGCGATCGAGATACAGCTCAGAGCACGGACCGCACGGCCCCGACGGTCCGGCCTGCCAGAAGTTCTCCGAGCGCGGGCACAGCACGATGCGCTCGCGCGCCACGCCCGTGTCCTGCCAGAAGCCGATCGCCTCGTCGTCGGGGCCGAGGTCCAGCCCTTCGTCGCCCTCGAACACGGTCACCCAGATGTCCTGCTCGGAGAAGCCATAGACCTCGCGCGACAGCTGCCAGGCGAACTCGATGGCCTCCTGCTTGAAGTAGTCGCCGAAGGAGAAGTTGCCGAGCATCTCAAAGAACGTCAGATGGCGCGCGGTGTTGCCGACGTTGTCGATGTCGACCGTGCGAAAGACCTTCTGGCAGTCAGTCAGGCGCGGCGCCGGCGGCTGTTCCTGTCCGAGGAAGTAGGGCTTCAGCGGGTGCATGCCGGCGACCGTCAAGAGTGCCGACGGGTCGTGGGCGGAGGGCACCAGCGAGGCCGAGGGAATGCGCCGGTGCTCGCGCTGCTCGAAGAACGCCAGGTAGCGCTCGCGGATCTCGTCGGATGTCATCACGCCGCCGATCATAGGTTGCGTGCGCGATACTGGCCGCCAACGGTGGAGGACGAGGCCATCAGCGTCATGCACAGCTG
>DATARK010000017.1:0-1926 GCA_036264175.1 Solirubrobacteraceae bacterium | reverse complement strand
GTAGCGGGCGACGAGAAAGTCGAGCACCTGCCGGTCGGTGTCGCCGGCCGTCAGCCGCTCGCGCACCAGCACGCGCAGGTCGTGGGCGAGCGGCGCGTCGGAATCGTCGATCGACTGGTTCTGGCAGACCATGCAGCGCAGTTCATGCGACAAGACCCGCGCGCGTGCCTCGAGATTGGGGTCGGGCAGGATCTCGTCCGGCCGCACCGCGAGACTCGGGCTCGCGGCCACGACCGTGGCGGCGAAAACGAGGAGCCGGAAGGTCGTCGCGATCCGCATTCTCTACTCCGCGGGCTGCAACGCCGCCCTCGCCTTCGCCGGCTTGGGCGCGCCGACGCGCAGACGGCGATCGGAGAGCGAGAGCGCGCCGCCGAACGCCATCACGATGGGGCCGAGCCAGATCATCAGCACCAGCGGCTTGTGATACAGGCGCACGGCAATCGCGCCGTCGCTCGCGACGTCACCGAGCGAGACGTAGAGCTGGCTGAAGCCGCGCGTCATCAGCGCGGATTCCGTGGTGGTCATGCCGCGCGCCGGGAATGTGCGCTTTGCCGGCACCATCTCGCCGATCAATTCGCCGTTGCGCCGCACCGCGAAGCGCACTGCGAGCTCACTGTAGTTCGGCCCCTGGCGGGTCGATGTTCCCTCGAACGTGAAGTCGTAATGGCGCAGCGCGACCTTGTCGCCCTGGCGCAGCGAGACGATCTGCTCGCTGCCCCACTGCGTCTCGCCGACGATGCCGAGCAGCGTGATGCCGAGCCCGATATGGGCGAATGCCGTGCCCCACGCCGAGCGCGGCAGGCCGACGGCGCGCCGCAGCGCAGTCGGGAGCGGCGCTCGCCACAGCGCGGTGCGCTCGCCGAGGTCGATGACGGCGCCCGTGATCACGAACGTCGCAATTCCGACGCCGACGGCGGCGAGCGCCGGACGCCCTTCGATCACGCACACGGCGAGAAGGCCGAGCACCGCCAGGATGAAGGCGGCGGTCAGGCGCTGGGTCACGCCTTTGAGGTCACCGCGCTTCCACGCGAGCAGCGGCCCGAACGGCACGGCCATCAGCAGCAGGACGAACAGGGGCCCGAAGGTCCAGTCGAAATATGGCGCGCCGACCGAAATCTTCGCGCCGTTGAGCGCCTCGAGCGCGAGCGGATAGAGCGTGCCGACGAACACGGTCGCGCAGGCGGTGGTCAGAAACAGGTTGTTGAGCACGAGCGCGCCCTCGCGCGAGATTGGCGCGAACAGCCCGCCCTGCTTGAGCATGGGCGCGCGCCAGGCATAGAGCCCGAGCCCGCCGCCGATGAACAGCACGAGAATGGCCAGAATGAACACGCCACGCATCGGATCGGACGCAAAGGCATGCACGGAGGTGAGCACGCCCGAGCGCACCAGGAAGGTGCCGATCAGCGAGAGCGAGAAGGTGAGGATCGCGAGCAGGATGGTCCACACTTTCAGCGCCTCGCGCTTCTCCATGACGAGCAGCGAATGCAGCAGCGCCGTGCCGGCCAGCCACGGCATGAACGAGGCGTTCTCCACCGGGTCCCAGTACCACCAGCCGCCCCAGCCGAGCGTGTAGTAGGCCCAGAACGAGCCCATCGCGATGCCCAGCGTGAGGCAGATCCAGGCAATCAGCGTCCACGGCCGCACCCAGCGCGCCCAGGCGGCATCGATGCGGCCTTCGATCAGCGCCGCAATCGCGAAGGCGAACGAGATCGAGAACCCGACATAGCCGAGGTAGAGCATCGGCGGGTGCACCGCGAGGCCGAAATCCTGCAGGATCGGGTTGAGGTCGCGGCCCTCGAACGGCGGCTGCGCGATGCGCAGGAACGGGTTCGAGGTCGCAAGGATGAAGACGTAGAACGCCGCCGCGACCCACGACTGCACGCTGAGCACCGTCGCCTTGAGGCTCGCCGGGATGTTGTTGCCGAA
>DATARK010000108.1:0-13383 GCA_036264175.1 Solirubrobacteraceae bacterium | reverse complement strand
GGCGCAGGTGGCCGGCTGTGTCACCGGCGCCGTGCTCGCCAACGGGATGTTCGCGCTGGCGGCGATCAGCATCTCCACCAAGCATCGTGCCAGTCCCGCTCACCTGCTCTCCGAGCTCGTCGCCACGCTCGGTCTGGTGCTCGTCATCTTCTCGCTGGCGCGTACCCGGCGCGGGACCTGGGCGCCCGCGGCGGTCGGGGTGTACATCGGCTCGGCCTACTTCTTCACCAGCTCGACCAGCTTCGCCAATCCGGCGATCACCGTCGGGCGCATGTTCTCCGACACGTTCGCCGGCATCGCGCCCGCGTCCGTACCCGCATTCGTGCTCGCGCAGCTTGTCGGCGCGGGCGCTGCGTTCGCTGCGATCAAGACGCTGTATCCAGGGCTGACACCCGCCGAGGCGCAGGAACTCGTCGTTCCCCATCACCCGGCGGGCGCGTAGAGATGGCCACGGTGCTGTTCGTCTGTCTGCAAAATGCCGGGCGCTCGCAGATGGCCGAGGCGCTGTTCGGCCGCGCCGCCGGCGACAGCCACGTCGCGCTGTCCGCCGGCACGACGCCCGCCGAACACGTCCACGCCGAGGTCGTCGTCGCGATGCGCGAGCTCGGCATCGACCTCGCCGAGCGCAGGCCGCGCCTGCTCACCACAGAGCTCGCCGAGCGCGCCGACGTCGTCGTCACGATGGGCTGCGGCGACGCCTGCCCGTACATCCCCGGCCGGCGCTACATCGATTGGCAGCTTCCCGATCCCGCGGGCCGGCCGCTCGTCGAGGTGCGCGCGACGCGCGACGAGATCGCGCGGCGCGTGGCCGAGCTGCTGCTCGAGCTCTGAGCCGCGCCCATCCCGTCAGCTGCGAGGCGAAGGCCGGCGCCGCCTCCCCCGGTCCCAGCCGCCCGGCCGACTAGCCTGCTTGCGCGCCGATGGCCGACCGCCACGACATCGATTTCACGTACTCGCTGACCGACCGCGTCTTTCGTCTCAGCATGGGCGAGCTGGCGGACTTCAGCGGTGCCAAGTACGACGGCGACTTCTCGCTCAGCCTGGAGCAGGCGCAGGCGAAAAAGCACGAGTACATCGCCGAGCAGATCGGCATCGCGCCCGGACGGCGCGTGCTCGATCTCGGCTGCGGCTGGGGGCCGCTGCTGAACTTCATACGTGCGCGCGGTGCGCAGGGCGTCGGCGTGACGCTGTCCCAGGCGCAGTACGCCGCCTGCCGCCGCCACGAGCTCGACGTGCACCTCTTCGACGCGCGCGAGCTCGACCATGACAGCTTCGGCGACTTCGACGCTGTGGCCAGCCTCGGCGCCTTCGAGCACTTCTGCTCACCCGACGAGTACCGCCAGGGCAAGCAGGAGGATGTCTACCGCGCGATCTTCGAGCACGTCGCGACCGTGCTGCCGCCGCGCGGACGCTTCTATCTGCAGACGATGGTCTTCGGCGAGAACATGATTCCCATCGACGAGGTCGACATTTCCGCGCCGCGCGACTCCGACGCCTTCGTGCTGGCGTTGATGGAGCGCCAGTTTCCCGGCTCGTGGCTGCCCTTCGGCCACGAGCAGGTCGTGCGCTGCGCCGAGCCGAGCTTCGAGCTCATCTCGGCGCAGAGCGGGCGCCTGGACTACATCGAGACAATCGAGCAGTGGAACGCGCGCATCGGCGCGCGCAGCCTGCGCAAGTCGCTGCTGAAGCTCAGACTCGTGCCGCGCTGGCTGACCAGCTCGGACTTCCGCCTCGCCTTCACCTCCGGCGTGAGCGCCAACAAGGTCTGCTTCGAACGCGAGCTGCTCGATCACTTCCGCCTGGTGTTCGAGAAGCGCGCCTGACTGAGCGCGCGGCCCGCCTCAGGCTGCCGCAGCGAGCATCGCCGTGTCGATGCCGATCACCTTCAGCCTGCGCTGCAGCGCGTTGAAGGCAAAGGCGTTGGTTTCCTCCATCGTGTAGTCGAGGATCGCGTAGTCGCTGGGGTCGGCGCCGGGCGGCACGAGCACGGCGGCCGCGAGCGGGATCAGCTCGGCCAGACGCTGTGCGATGCGCCGCTTGAGTCCCTCGTCACGCGCCTTCTCGCGCAGGAACCACGTGCCGTAGGCGACGTGGCGGTGCTCGTCTTGGGAGATCAGCCTGAAGCCCTCCGTCCAGCCGGGCAAGATCTCCTTGCGCTCCATGTAGTCGGTCAAGAACCACTGCCCCGTCAACGCCAGCGTACCCTCGATGATCATGTGGTAGAGCGTCACGAAGTCGACCTTCGCCTCGATGTCGCGCGGGTTCTCGATCAGCCGCCGCCCCCACTCCACGAGTGTGCCGTCGAACATCTCGATGAACGCCGGGTTGAGGTCTTCGCGGGCGCGCGCCAGGCGGTCCTCGAAGCTGCCGTCGAGGCCCAGCACCTGCTCGTAGAAGCGGTTGAAGTGCTGCGCGTGGCGCGCCTCGTCGACCTGTTGCGTCGTCAGGAAGGCCTCTTCTGACTGGCTCTCATAGGACATCACCAGCCCGGAGAACTGCGTCGTGACGCGCTCCTCGCCGACGAAGAACGACGACAGGTTCCAGGCCATGTTCTCGCGCAGGTCGCCGTCGAGGTCGGCCCAGTCGACGCGATCCTGGGAGAAGTCGATCGTGTGCGACTGCCAGCTCTGGCGCTCCCACAGCTCATACAGCTCCTGCGGCTCCATCAGCTTCACCGAGGACAGCTTGGACTCGTCGGAGATGGTGCCGACGTCACCTTGACTGGTCAGCTCGAGCAGCGATGGCATGGCGATCAGATCCTCCCGTTGGTGGTATGCGCGATGGCGGCGCTCCTTGCGCCGACCATACCCGCTGCGCAGCGCGCCGTGGCAGATCGCTGCCGTGCGCGCGAGCGCTCAAGCGAGCGCCGGCGCGCGCCGATGCCGAGGTATGCGTCAAACGGCACGCGAGAACGCCCCGTGCGCGCTGGTCGCGCTCGCCGGCTGCGCAGTGCTGGGCTGGCTCGGGCTGTATGGATTTGCCTGGAACGACTACGACAACGAGGTTCGCCCTGCCTTCGACGCGCTCCTGCACGGACAGCTCGAGCAGTTCCTGCGCCTCGCCCCGGCCTATGGCGGATCGCTCGTCGAGCGAGCCCCCTTTGCGCTGATTGCGCATCTGTGGGGCGGCGGCGAGCTCGCGGTCTATCGCTCCGTCGCCGTGCCGTGCCTGCTCGCGTCCGCCCTGCTCGCAGTCTGGCTGGTCGCGCGCATGCGACAGGAATCGCGATCTCCGACCCACAGGGCGGTCGCGCTCGCCGTCTGCGTCGCCAACCCGATCACGCTCGATGCGCTGGAAGTGGGACACCCCGAGGAGCTGCTCGGCGCCTGCCTGTGCGTTGCGGCCGTGCTGTTTGCCAGCGAGGATCGCAGCCTGCTCGCAGGGGTCCTGCTGGGACTCGCGATCGCCAACAAGCCATGGGCGCTGCTCGCCCTCGGGCCGGTGCTGCTCGCCCTATCTGCGCATCGGCGGGCGGTCTGCCTCGGCGCTGTGCTCGTGATCGCCACGGCCGTGCTCGCGCCGCTGATGCTCGTCGGCTCCGGCGGGTTCATAACTGCGACAGGTTCGAGCGCGACCGCCGCCTCTGCGATCTTTCAGCCCTGGCAGGTCTGGTGGTTTCTCGGACATCACGGCGCCCTGGTGCACGGCACGCTCGGCGCGGCCAAGCCCGGCTATCGCCTCGGCCCGGGCTGGGCGGGGGCGATCAGCCACCCGCTGATCTTGATCTTGGGGCTCGCACTGAGCGCTTGGCTGTGGCTTCGTCAGCGTGACAGGGGTCGCATCGGAGCCCGCCGCGCGCTGCTTGCGCTCGCGGTGGTGATGCTCGGGCGCTGCCTGCTCGACACATGGGACACCGAGTACTACTTCCTGCCGTTCGTCCTGGCGGTGCTCGCCTGGGAGATCAGCGCCCCGGTGGATCGCGCGCCGATCGTCGCGCTGGCAAGCAGCGCGCTGGCCTGGCTGAGCTTCCGCTGGCTGCCCGAACACTGCTCTGCCGACGTGCAGGCCGCGTTGTTCTTGGCGTGGTCGCTGCCGCTCGCCGGCGTGCTCGGATGGCGTCTGCTTCGTGAACCCGCACGGATCGGCGCAGGCCGCCAGGCCGACGAACGCTCAGCGGCGTCTCAGCCGACGACGCTGAGCGCCTTGTCCAGGCCGTTGAGCACTTCCTGACCGCCCTCGCGCACCACCAACAGATCCTCGATGCGAACGCCCAGGCGGTCCGGCAGGTAGACGCCCGGCTCGACCGTCACGACATTGCCCGCGACAAGACGTCTGTCGCCTCCGGTGCGCGACAGGCGCGGAGCCTCGTGGATGTCCATGCCCACGCCGTGGCCCAGGCCGTGGCCGAAGTGCTCGCCCTGCCCGGCGCTGTCGATCACCGCGCGCGCCATGGCGTCCACCTCGCGCCCGGTCGGGCCGGCCTTCACGGCCGCGACTCCGCGTTCCTGTGCGGCGAGCACCAGCGCATAGGTCTCGCGCGCCTCCTCTGAGATGCCCTCACCGGTGGCGTAGGTGCGCGTGCAGTCCGAGCAGTAGCCCTCGTGTCGCGCGCCCCAGTCGAACGTCACCAGAACATCGCGCGCGATCGGCTCGTCACGCGGCTCGGCGTGCGGCAGCGCGCCGTGCTCGCCGGCGGCGACGATCGAGGGGAAGCTCAGCGCTTCGGCGCCCAGGCGGCGCATGCGCATCTCCAGGTCGACCGCTACGTCTCGCTCTGAGCGTCCGACCACGCCGTCTTCCAGCAGTCCGCGCAGAGCCTCGTCGGCGAGCTGCGCCGCCGCGCGCATGCGCTCGACCTCCGCGTCGTCCTTGACGGCGCGCAGCCGCTCGACGGCGCCGGCGCAGGCCTGCAGCACCCAGCCCGGCGGCAGAGCCGCGCGCAGTCGCTCGTGCTCGGCGACCGTCAGGCTGGCGTCGTCGAAGCCGAGCGTTCCGCCGGACTCGGACAGCCCCTTCAGCGCGGCGTCGATCAGATTGCCTGTGACGATCTCGCGCTCCAGCGCCGCCGGCACCTGCTCGGCGGACTGCTTGGCGTAGCGAAAGTCCGTGAAGAAGCGATGACCGGCGCTCGCCGGATCGCCGCCGGCGATCAGCGCAAGGCCGTTGCTGCCTGTGTAGGCGGTCAGATAGCGAAGGTTCACCGGCGCGTCGACGATCAGCGCGTCGACGTCGCGCTCGCCCAGGTCGCACGACAGCCGTTCGATACGCCCCTGCTCGCCTGCGGCGGCGATCGAGCCGGTCATGCGCCGCCTGCCTGCAGGCGCTCGCGCAAGAGCTCCAGCGCTTCGTCATAGCCATCGGCGCCGCGTCCGGAGACGCTCGCGAAGCAGAGGTCTGAGATCACCGACACCTGTCGCCATTGCTCGCGTGCATGAATGTCTGAGAGGTGGATCTCCAGCGCCGGCAGCGCGGCTATCTCCAGCGCGTCGCGGATCGCCCAGGCGTAGTGCGTCCACGCGCCGGGGTTCAGCAGGATCGCGTCGGCCTGCCCGCGCAGGCCGTGCAGGTGCTCCACGAACGCGCCCTCGTGGTTGGTGTGAAAGAAGCTCGTGCCCAGCCCCAGCTCCGCGCCGTGACGCGCGACACGCTGCTCGAGCTCGTCGAGCGTCAGCGATCCGTACAGCGCCGGATCGCGCCGGCCGAGCTGATCCAGGTTGACGCCGTGCATCACGGCTATGCGCTTGAGCTGTGGCGTCATCGCGCGCACATCATCACGACTGCGCCAGCTCCGCGACGGCTGCCTGCAACTGCCCGGCGGCGACGACGCACCCGGGCCGTGCCTGGCCGGGCTCGGACAGCAGCACGAACGGCAGCTCGTCGCCGACGCGCTTCTTGTCGCGCGCCGTCGCCTGCACGACCGCCTCGGTGCTCGCGCCCTCGAAACCGACCGGCAGATCGCGCGCCAGCAGCAGCTCACGCACCTGCTCGCGCAGGCCATCGGCACCCGACAGGCGCAGCGCCGCGAGCAGGCCGAGGCCGACCGCCTCGCCATGGCTGTAGCGGTGATAGCCGGTGGCCGTCTCGATCGCATGGCCGACGGTGTGGCCGAGGTTCAGCACCTGCCGCTGCCCGGAATCGCGCTCGTCAGAGGCGACGACGGCAAGCTTCGTGCGCGCGCATTCGAGCACGATCTGCTCGTCGAGATCATCGCCCGCGCCGACGCGTTCCCACAGTGGCCCGCCGGCGATCAGCGCCGTCTTGAGAACCTCCACCCAGCCGGCGGCAAGCTCTCTGGCGGGCAGCGTTTCCAGTGCGTCGGGATCGACGATCACTCCCGCCGGCTGGTGGTAGGCGCCGACGTAGTTCTTCGCCTCGGGCAGGTCGATGCCCGTCTTTCCACCGTAAGCCGAGTCGACCTGGGCAACCAGCGTCGTGGGGATCTGCACGATCGGCACGCCGCGCTGATAGGTGGCGGCACAGAAGCCCGCGAGGTCCCCCACCACGCCGCCGCCAAGCGCGACGAAATGGTCGGCGCGCGTGATGCCCGCCGCCGCCGCCGCACGCCACACGGCTTCGGCCGTCGCGAGCGTCTTCTCGCCGGGCGCGATCGCGATGTTCCCCGCGGTCTGGCCGAGCAGCTCGGCGTAGATGCTCCCTACGCTCTGGTCTGTCACGAGAAAAGCTCGCGACTGCGACCGGCTCAGCGGCCACAGCTCGTCAGCACCGTCGCCATTCAGGAGTCGCAGAAGCCCGCGGCCGACCAGCACGGGGTAGTCACCGGAGGCGCTCTGTGCCCAGATCAGTCGCGTTCCGCCCGGCGCCGCGGCAAGCGCTCGCAGCGCGTCCAGCAGCTCGGCCGCGTCGCCGCGCCGAAGCGGCGGCACGAAAGCATGCGCGTGGCGCTCATACAACGCTCGGCGCTCGCCGTGCAGCGCGACAAAGGCCTCGCGATCGCGCGCCAGCGGGCGACCGAGCGGACCGCCGACGGCCTCGCCCGCGCCACCGACGCGCTGCCAGGCAAGCTCCGCCTCGACGTCCAGCAACACGACAACGTGCGGCTCCAGTGCCGTGCGCACGCGATCGGAGAGGATGCTGCCGCCGCCCAGCGCGATCACCGCGCCCGGCTCGGCGGCGTCGAGCAGCTCACATACGAGCTGCTCCTCGGCGGCGCGAAATGCGGCCTCGCCGTTTTGCTCGAACTCGCTTGCCGGAGAATGGCCCAAGCGGCGGGTGAGCAGCTCGTCGCTGTCCTGTGCCTCGGTGTGCAGCGCCCGCGCGAGCTCTCTGGCGACCGTCGTCTTGCCTGCGCCCATGAAGCCGATCAGCACGAGCGCGCGTGCAGGCGCGCCGGCTACGTCTGCCATCCGATCCGCTCGCGGTAGGCGCCGAGCGCCTGGCGCACATCGTCGATGTGATCTCCGCCGAACTTGCGCCGGTAGGCGTCGGCGAGCACGAACGCGACCATCGCCTCGCCGACCACACCGGCGGCCGGCACGGTGCACGAGTCGGTGCGCTCGCGAAGCGCCTGCGCCGGCTCGTGGGTCTCGGTGTCAACCGAGCGCAGCGGCTTGGTCAACGTCGGCAGCGGCTTCATCGCCCCGCGCACGATCAGCGGCAGGCCGTTGGTCATGCCGCCCTCCAGGCCTCCGGCGTGATTGGTCTCGCGGTAGTAGCCGCGCTCGGACGAGTAGAAGATCTCGTCGTGCGCCGCCGATCCGGGCAGTCCGGCGACCGTGAAGGCGTCGCCGATCGCCGCGCCCTTGACGGCCTGGATCGAGCAGATCGCCATCGCCAGGCGACCGTCCATGCGCTCCTCCCAGGAGACATGCGAACCGAGCCCCGGCACCAGCCCGAAGGCCCGCACCTCGAACACGCCGCCGAGCGACTCGTTGGCCTTGCGCAGGTCGTCGATCTCGCGCACCATCGCCCGCGTCGCGTCGGCGTCGAGGCAGCGCACCGGCGAGCTGTCGACCTCGGTGAAGTCCGCCAAGGTCAGCTCGCCGGCGGCCTCGGGCGCGCGCACCGAGGCGATCTGCACGACGTGCGAGCGCACCTCCACGCCGACGGCGCGAAGAAAGGCCTTGCACAGTGCGCCGCCGGCCACGCGCGCGGCCGTCTCTCGCGCCGAGGCGCGCTCGAGGATGTTGCGCACGTCTGAGTGCTTGTACTTCTGTGTGCCCACGAGATCGGCGTGCCCGGGACGCGGCAGGTGCACCTCGGCGATCTCCTCGTCGACCGGCCAGGGATTCATGCGCTCCTCCCAGTTGGCGTAGTCGCGATTGGTCACCTGCAGGGCCACCGGGCTGCCCAGCGTGCGTCCGTGGCGGATGCCCGCCGTCACCTCGGCGGCGTCGCGCTCGATCTTCATGCGCCCGCCGCGGCCGTGGCCGAGCTGGCGGCGCGCCATGTCGCCGTTGAGGTCGCCCGGGTCGATCGCCAGGCCCGCGGGCAGACCCTCGACCAGGCACGTCAAGCCGGGGCCGTGGGACTCGCCGGCGGTTGTCAGACGGAGCGTCACGCTCCTAGCTTATTTGCTGCGTGCTCAGCTTCTGAGCCACGCGCCCCACGCGGCTGCGTGGGCGCGAGCGATGAACGCCGGATGGTGGGCGAACACCAGCACGCCCTTGTCGGGCGAGTAGCGCATGCCCGGCAGCGCGTCCAGGCCGGCCGTGTGCAGGAACTGGATGCCGACCTTTGATTCGCTGCCGAAGGCCGCGCGGGCAGCCGCCGCAGACGCTTTGGTCGAGTCGATCTTGACGACCTGCAGCTGGTAGACGACCGGCGTGCCTTCCGGCGGCACGTATTCGAGTTCCTCGTACTGGCCGGGTTTGAGGTCGATCGCCAGGCACTGCGAGGCGTCGGGCTGGCAGGCGCCCTGACCGCGCAGGATCGCTTCGCCCACGAGCGTGAACGTCGCGCTCTTGCCGCCGGCCGTTACGCCTCGGAAGACGACCAGGGGTTGCGCCGTCGAGGGCAGCGGCTGCTGGCGTTTGAGGTTGTCATACGGCGTCAGCTGCGCGCTCAGCGGCGGCGTGCCGGCCGGCGCGACGCCGAACATGACGGTCACGTGGTAGACGGTCTGCTTGGCCGGCTTGGAAGATTTCTTGGTCTGCGACGTTTTTTCTTCGTTCGCGGAAGGCGCTTCGCTGGCGCCGGATTTCGAGCCGGCTTGGCTTTCGCCGCCGCTCGATCCGCCGCTCGATTCACCAGAGGCGCCGGACGTCTTTGAGGTTCCTGTGGCGCTCGCGCTGGAAGCCGGTGCAGCGGCGGCTTTGGCCGTCTTGACGCCTGGCACCGCTGCAAACGGGTTGCGCAGGATGCCCTTGCGCTGCTGGGCCGTGCCGTTGGTCGTCTCGGCGACCGGCTGCTTGGTGTCGGCGCCGGCTTCGCGCACGCTCACGCCCGGCGTGGCGGGCGCGGCCGCCGAGGCAGAAGACGCCGGCGGGGTCGCCGAGCTCGAGCCGCCACCGCCGAAAGATGCGTAAGCGACCGCCGCGAGCAGCGCAACGCCGACGAGCAGCAGCACCGGGCGAAGCCGACGATCGAGCAGATCGGCCTTCAGCGAGCCGAGGAACTCGTTCATCGCGCAGCTCCGATCGTGGCGACCGGCGCCGCCGGGGTCGAGCTGGGAGCCGGCGCGCTGGAGGCGGTCGTGGGCGCCGTCGCGGCTGCCGGAGAGGCCGGCGTCGCTCCGGCGGTTACGGCTTGGCCGGCGGGCAGCACGTAAGCAGTCGCGGAGATCGTGCCGGTCAGCTCGTGGCCGGCGCCGCCCTGCGCTTCGCCACCGAGGTGTTCGAGCTTGACGCTCTGCAGCGTCAGCAGGCGTCCGCTGACCTGAAGACCACCAGACGTGGTGCGCACGGTCGCCGCGTCGAGCGAGTTGAACAAGTGGTAGAGGTCGTCGAAGCCGCCGTTGAAGATGAACGTGAAGGGCATCTGCGAGAAGCCCGCCGTGGCCGCCGCGGCGGTCGCCGCCGTCGGGACCGCGCTGGCGCCGGCGGCGCCCGCGGAGCCGCTGGTGATCGAGTTGAATTCGACGTGCTTTTTGTTGCTGGCACGGGCGAGCTGATAGATCAGCGAGGGCACTTCGTCGCTGGGCGGAACGGCTTTGCCGAGGCTCACCACCGATGCATAGGCCGATGCATAGCGTTCGCGGGCCTTGGTCGCGCTGGCGACGTCGCCCTGCGCGGTGACGAGTGCGGTCTTGGCAGCCGCGACCTGTGTAGCGGCCAACGAAGCTTCCTTACGCTCGGGTGAGACGGCCAAGAACCATCCGGCGGCGAGCAGCGCCAGCACGGCGATTCCGATCAGGCCGAGGCGATCGCGCGTGGTCATTGTCCGCCTCCTGTCGCAGTCGTCACCTTCGTGGCGGTCGTGCTCGACGTGCTCGCCATTGGCAGCGCATCGAAGGTGACCTGCACCGAGAAGGTCGGCTTTGCCACGCCACAGGCGTTTTCGCCGGCGTTGCCGGAGCCGCCTGCGCTCTGTTTGGCCGAGCTCTCGAGGCTCACGGCGTTGACGCCATCCATCAGACGCAGGCGCTCGAGCGTCAGCGCGACGGCTGCCTGACTGGTGGCGCAGCCCTTCAGCGTGAACGTCGGCACGCTACCCGGAGGAGTCGCCGAGGTGACCGAGCCGGCCGCCGGCGTCGCCGTCGAGCTCGGCGTGGCGGACGCCGTCGTCGTCCCGGTGGTCTGTGCGCCGATCGAGCCTTCGAGGGAGCTGATCGATGCCTCGATCGGCAGCACGCGACCCAGCTCGTGGAACGCGTGCGCCCAGTCAAAGCGCGAGTCGACGAGCTGAGAGACGGCCTGCTCGCGCTGTTGCTGCAGGGAGATGAAGCTCGTGTACGGCGTCAGTTTGGTGGCCGATTCCTGTGCGCGCGCGGTCTGCGCGGCCAGCGACGCCGCTTCTGCGTGGCGGCTCGAGATCTGGTGATGGGCCACGCCCCACATCAGCGCAAGGATCGCCAGGCCGGCGATCAGCCCGACGACTCCATAGGCGGCGCCCTGCGAACGCCCGACGGCCGCTCCTCGACGGTCGTCGGAGGGGATCAGGTTGACGGCCCTCATTGCTGCGGCGCCTTCGCGGTCGCCAGGCCGGCCGCGACGGCCAGCCGGTGGGTTGAGACCTTGCCCTGCAGGCTCGAGTCGACCAGCCCGACCTCCTCACTGCGGACCTCCATGCCGAGCGAGCTCTGCAGCGCATCGGCGAAGCCGGGAAGGTCCAGCGCCGCGCCGCTGAGCGCGACGTGCGAAACCTGGCCGCCCTGCTCCTGCGTGCGGTGGAAGTCGAGCGAGTTGCGAATCTCGCCGGAGATGTCGCGCACACTGCCCTCGAGCACAGCGCGGATGTCGGCATCGGCGGGCTCGTCCTGAGGCGGCTGCACTGCCGCGGCGGCGATGACCTGCGCGGCTTCGACCGTCTCCGCATAGCCCATCGAGGCCTCACGCTCTTCGTGCTCCTCGCGCGAGAGCGCGGCATCGCGCTCGCCGCTGGCTTCGGCGGCCGCGACGTCGTCGTCGGGCGCACCAGAGGCGATGTCGTCGCGCAGTTCTAGCTCGGGCGCCGGCTCGGGCTCGGGCTCGGCAGCCACAACAGCCATCTCGTTGGACGGCACAGGCGCGGGCACGCTCAGGTCGACCGTCGCGAGAAGCCTGCGAGCCTCGGCGAGCGGAATGCCGCGGCGCGCGGCCAGGTCGCTGGCCATCGCCTCCACGCCGCCACCAATTACGCGCGTGAAGCGGCAGACGGTTCCCTCGGCGATCGCCAAGTTGGTCAGGCCGTCGACGTTCAGGTAGAGCACACGACCCTCGTTGCCTTCGGAAACGTCGTACAGGGAGCGAATCAGCGCAAAGGCCGAGAGATCGACGCCCTCGGGCGTGAGCCCGGCGGCGCGCACCGCGCCGAGCAGGCGTTCGACCATGTCACGCTGCGCGGCGACGAGCACCACGCGTTGGCGTGAGCCCGCCGGCGTGTCGAAGATGCCGAGCGGGTGAAAGTCGAGAACAGCGTTGTTGAGCGGCATCGGAACCTGGTCCTGAGCCTGGAATCGGACCGCCGCGGCGAGCTCCTTGCGGTCGCTGACCGGCGGCAGGTCCAGCGTGCGCATCACCGTGCGCTGATTGGCAACGCCGAGGCGTACGTGCTTGCCGAGGCTGCTGTCGGCGAACAGCTCGCGCAGCGCCGCCGTCAGCGCCTCGGCGTCGACGACCTCGCCCTCGCGGACGACGTCGGCGTCGAGCGGCCGGGCGGCTGCGCGTTCAGCGAGAATCGAGCCGTTGACGCGAGCCTTGACGGCCGCGACGAGCCCCGGCTGGATGTCCAGCCCGACGACGTCGGCCGAGCCGCCGCGCCGGCGCAGGTTCAGTGAGGGGGAAGAGGGCAGTCGCATGGCTTTACAGTCACGGCGTAGGCGCCGCATGAGGCCTATCGGCGCGATCATGGTCGCGCTTTAGAGCTGGGTGCGAACTCAGAGAAAGTGGTGTACGTAGACGTCGATGACGCTCTGCCCGACGAACGAACCGAGCACGGCGCCGAGCGCCAAAAACGGGCCGAAAGGCACAGTTGTCTTGCGCCCGGCCCCGACACCCTTGCGCGCGACGATCGCCGTGCCGACGAGCACGCCACCAAGCAGCGCGAAGAAGATCGCCGGTGCCACCGCGCGCCCGAGAAACAGACCCATCACGCCGGCCAGCTTGACGTCGCCCATGCCCATTCCCCCTGGATAGGCGAGCGCGGCCAACAGCAGAAAGCCCGCCGCGCCGGCGCCCGCGATCAGCCGCTGCGGCTCGCCGGAGGGGTCCAGCGCAAGTCCGATGGCCAGCGCCAGAAGCGCGCCGAGCGCCGTGAGCTTGTTGGGGATGATGCGGTGCTCGAGATCGATCAACGCCGCGGGGACGACGATCAGCATCAACGCCACGCTCAGCGCAATCGACGCCGCCGAGTCATGGACGACAACGGCGCCCGCGCACAGTGCGGCGGTCAGCGCCTCGACGAGCGGATAGCGCGGCGAGATCGTCGCCGAACAGCTGCGACAGCGCCCGCGCAGAAGCAGGAACGAGAGGATCGGGATGTTGTCGTAGGGCTTGACCGGCGTGCCGCAAGACGTGCAGTGCGAGGCCGGGCCCAGCAGCGACTCATGGCGCGGCAGGCGGTAGGCCACGACGTTCAGGAACGAGCCGAAGATCGCTCCGAAGACTCCCGCAAGCGTTGCCGTCTCCATGATCGAATCATCGGCCGGTGCGACGCGGGGCTTGAGCGCTCCGCACGCGTCCGCGGCCCTACCAGCTGGAGCCCTTACAACCCCCGCCGGTACCTTCACACGTGCGGCTGATTTCGCCTGCCGCATTACGCGTGATCGTGAATTTGTCACCGCTGGAGGCGACCGCTTTGGCAGTCACCGTGTAGCCGGTCGCGGTGCCCGACGCTGTGCTGATGTAG
>DATARK010000044.1:0-22745 GCA_036264175.1 Solirubrobacteraceae bacterium | reverse complement strand
GTCGGCCGCGTCACGCGCCGCCATCCGGGCAAGGAGGCGGGGCTCGTCGTCGACTTCGTGCACCCGGCGACCAAGCACGACGACCCGGTCGTCACGCTGCACTCACTGCTCGACCGCGACGTCTACAGTGGAGGCGCGATCGTCGTCGGCCCCGTTCGCCGCGGCCGCGGGCGCAGGATGCGCGTCGAGCGGCGCGTGCTGCCGGTGTGCGCCGAGGAGGAGCGGCGTTTCGCGGTCTTCGAGCGCGAGCTCTGGCGGATCGCCGTCGAGCACCTCGACTACGGCGAGCAGCACGTGTGGGCCGCGCTCGCCGGGGCGCGCGTGGCGCCCAACGGCTTGCGCCGGGCGCGGGCGATGCTCCACTTCGACAGGACGGGCGAGCTCAAGAGCCGCTTCCTGATCACGGCCGTGAAGCGCAACAAGAACTCGCAGCTGCGCCTGCGCGCGCTCGCCGACATCGCCGCGCTGCGCGACCCCGACTCCTTCGACGAGGCGATCGACATCATCGGCGGTTGGCCGCGCGACGAGCGCCGCGAGGCGACCAAGATCATGCTGCGCGCGCTGGTCGAGCGGCGCATCGGGCGCCGTGACCAGGCCAACGCCTGGATCTGGCGGTTGGCCGAGTACACGCGCGACGTGCACGAGGAGTACGCCGTGCAGCGCTGGCCGGAGACCAAGCGGCTGCTTGGGCTGCTCGTCAACTCCGCCGGCGGAGCGCACGCGCGCAACGCCCGCCGCCTGATTCACGCCGCGCGCAAGCAGGACAGCCGGCTCGCCGCTGCGCTGCTGGCGGCCGCGCTCGCGCATACGCCCGAGGCCGAGGAGGCGCTGCGAGGAGCGCGCACGCGCATGGCGCGTAAGCCGCCGGCGCTGGCGCGCGAGCTGCTGCGCAACTTCCCCAAGCGGCGAGCGCGCAACTCGCGCCGCCGGCGCAAGGGCAGCTCGGGCGCCGCAGCGCGGGCGGCTGCGCGGGCCAACGGTGCATCGGACAAGGCGGTCACGACCGACGCCACCGCGCCGGCTGCCGGCGAGAGTTCCAACGGCGCGTCCGACGGCAACACGGCCGGCAACGGTCGCGCCCGCAATGGGAGCGGCTCAGAGAATGGACGTGGCGGCCAGGGCCAGCGCAGGCGCGAGAACGCACGCAGGGCGGCCCAGCGAACACCGAGCGAGCCGCGCGACGGCGACTCTGCCTAGGCGTCAGCGCCTCAGCCGCTGAGCAGGTGCACCTCGCCGGCGTCGAGCGCGGCCCGGCCACCATCTGCCAGCGCGACGATCAGCCTGCCCGTCCCGTCGATGCCCTCGGCGCGTCCACGGCCCGCGCTCCAGCTGACCTCGCGCCCGCGCAGCGCATCGCGTTGGCGCCACGCCGCCAGCGTCGCCTCGTCGTCTTGACCGAGCCGCAGCTCCAGCGCGGCCAACAGCTGCGCGAGCGCCGGCTCGACCTCGGCAGGCGTCAGCCCAAGCGTCGCGGCGCTGGCGTGCAGCTCGGGCGGCAGCTCCTGCACGCGCACGGCCACGTTGAGACCGATGCCGAGCACAGCCCATCCCTCCTGAGGACGACCCTCGGCGAGAATGCCCGCGAGCTTGGCCAGCCGCCCGTCCTGCACCAGCACGATGTCGTTCGGCCACTTGATCTGCGCCGGCTCGCCGGCCACGTCGCTCACCGCCAGTGCTGCTATCAACGGCAGCAACGGCGGTGGCGATCGCAGCACGAGCGACATCAGCAGCGCGCTGCCTGGCGGCGCTGACCAGCTGCGGCCCTGGCGCCCGCGGCCCGAGGTCTGCTCGTCAGCCGTCACCAGCGTCCCGTGAGGCGCGCCCGCCAGTGCCAGTTCGCGCGCGCGATCGCTCGTCGAGTCGATGCGCCGCAGGTGCAGGCGCGGAGTGCCGAGACTGGCTGGGCTAGCGAGCGGCGGCATCGGCGAGCAGCGCCTGCACCAAACCATCGATGTCGTGCTGTGCGGCCTGCACATCGACCGTCAGGTCGCGCTCGCGCAGCGCCTCGCTGGTGACCGGGCCGATCGACACGATGCGCGTGCCCTGGGAGAGCAGCGGTGCTTGGCCCTCGCCGGCGGCGTCTGCGCCGGCCGCGTCGAAGAAGTTGCGCACTGTCGAGGCCGACGTGAACGTGACGTAGTCGGCCGCGCGCGCCAGCGCAAGCGCGTCGGCCGAGAGCGGTTCGACGACGGTCTCATACAGATCCAGCACGTCGACCTGCGCGCCGTCTGCGCGCAAGGCGTCGGGCAGCGTGTCGCGCCCGCCGCGTGCGCGGGCGACGAGCGCGCGCTTGACTGGCACGCCGGCGAGCGCCTGCACCAGACCCTCGGCGACGAAACGCTCGGGCACGATGTCCGCGGCGATGCCGCCGCGCGCCAGCGCTTCGGTCGTGCCCGGGCCGATCGATGCGAAGCGCGCGCCGGCCAGCGCGCGCACGTCGCGACCGCCGGCAGCCAGGCGCGCGAACAGCTCGCGCACGGCGTTGGGGCTGGTCACGCAGATCAGGTCATAGGGCGCCGGGTCCAGCGCGGGCCCGGGCAGCGTCTGCGTGCGCACGACCGGCGCCTGCACGACGCGCGCGCCGAGCTCGCGCAGCCTCTGCGCCAGCGCGCTGGCCTGCGCGCGCGCGCGCGTGACCGCGACGGTGCGCCCGGCCAGCGGCCCGCGGGCGGCCCACGCGAGCTGCTGGGACAGCTCGGCGACCGGCCCCACGACGGTGATCGAAGGCGAGCCGATTCCCTCGCGTCGGACGTGCTGGCCGATCGTCTGCAGCGTCGCCAGCACGGTGCGCTGCGTGGGCAGCGTCCCGTGCTCGATGACGGCCGCCGGCTCAGCCGGATCGCGACCGGCCTCGATCAGCGAGCCGGCGATCTGCGCCAGGCGCTGCACGCCCATGTAGAAGACCAGCGTGCCGGGAAATGCCGCCAGCGCTGCCCAGTCGAGCTCGCCGTCGTCGCCTGTGCGCCCGGTCACGAACGCCACGGCGGTCGCCAGGCCGCGATGCGTCACCGGAATGCCGGCGTGGGCCAGCGCGGCGACGCCGGCGGTGACGCCCGAGACGACCTCGAAAGAGATGCCCGCCTCGCGCAGCATCAGCGCCTCCTCGCCACCGCGGCCGAATACGAAGGGGTCGCCGCCCTTCAGCCGCACCACGGACTTGCCTTCGCGCGCGCGCTCCAACATCAGCGCCTCGGTGTGCTCCTGTGGCACCGAGTCGCCGCCGCCGCGCTTGCCCGCGAACAGCAGCTCCGCATCCTCGCGCGCGCCATCGAGCGCCGACTCGGGAATCAGCCTGTCGTACAAGATCACGTCGGCGTCGGCGATCAACTCGAGCGCGCGCGCGGTCAGCAGGCCGGGATCGCCAGGACCGGCGCCGACCAGGTAGACGCGACCGCGGGCCGTACGCGCCCCGCTGCCGCCCTCAGCGCCGATACCGCCGGCGGCGCCGGAGGCGCTCACTGGGCCTGCTCCAGCGCGCCGCGCGCCATCTCGCCGGCGCGGCGCAGGATCTCGCTCGCTCCGGCGTGCTCAAGGCGCGCCGCCACCTCCTGCCCGAGCGCGACGGCGTCGGCGACATCGCCATGCAGCTCGTCGGCCGCCCAGGCCGAGCCGTCGGGCAGCCCGACCCATGCGCGCAGCCGCAGGTCGCCGGCGTGGATCGTCGCGTGTGCGCCGAGCGGCGTGTCACAGCTCGCTCCGAGAGCGCGCGCGACCGCGCGCTCGGCCGTCAGGCAGGCCAGCGCGTCGGCGCTGCCGATCGCCGTCAGCGAGTCGCACGCGTGCGCATCCTCGCTGCGCGCTTGCAGCGCGAGCGTGCCCTGTCCCGGCGCGGGCACGAAGCGTGCGGCGTCTAGCACCGCGCCGACGGCGTCCTCGCGCTCGAGTCGTTGCAGCCCGGCGCGCGCCAGCACGATCGCGTCGAGCTCGTCGCCCTGCAGCCTCGCCAAGCGCGTGTCGACGTTGCCGCGCAGCTCGACCAGCTGCAGGTCTGGGCGCGCGGCCAGCAGCTGTGCCGCTCGGCGCAGGCTGCTCGTGCCCACGCGCGCACCCGACGCCAGCGCATCGAGATCGGACGCGCCGCACAGCGCATCCTCAGCGGCGGCGCGCGGCGGCGCGGCGACAAGCGAGAGGCCGTCGACGTGCTCGCCAGGCACATCCTTGGCGGAGTGCACGGCGGCGTCGATGTCGCCCGCCAGCAGCGCCGCCTCGAGCTCGGAGACCCAGCGCGACTTGTCCTCGCCGAGCGGCGGTGCAGGCGCCTCTGCGGACTCGCGGTCGCCGCGCGTGACGATCGGGACGATCTCGACGGGCGCTGGTGCATCGCCGCCGGCGCCGCTCTGAAGCAGCTCGGCCACGAGTTTCGCCTGCACGAGCGCCAACGCGCTCGCACGGGTTCCCAGGCGCATCAGCGAAGGCGCGTCAGCGCTCGCGCCGCTGGCGCAGGTCGTGAACCTCCGCCAGCTCCGTTCGCGGCGGCTGTTGTGCCGGCGCGTCCTCGCGCAGGCCGAACAGCTCACGCACCAGCTCGAGGCTCGCGTGCCCGCGCTCCTCGGACAGGCTGCGCAGACGAATCGTCGGCTCGTGCAGCAGGCGGCTAATGACCGCGCGCGCAACTGCCTCGATGCGTGCGATGTCGCGCGGTGACGCCGACTCCCATCGCCCGGCGTTCTCAGCGAGCACCTGCTCGACCAGGTCGTTGCCGTGCTCGCGCAGCGCGCTGACCGTCGGCAGCGTCTCCAGTTGGCCGAGCCAGCGCGCGAAGCGGTGGATCTCCTGCTCGACGATCTCCTGCGCGCGCGGAGCCTCGCTCTCACGCGAGCTGAGGTTGCGCGCGACGACCGCCTGCAGATCGTCGATGTCGTAGAGGCTGACGCCCTGAAGCTCGCCGCAGGTCGCCTCGATGTCACGCGGCACGGCGATGTCGATCAGCAGCAGCGGCCGCTCGGCGCGCTCGCTCATGACCTGCTCGAGCTCGTCGCGCCCGACGATCGGCTCGGGCGAGGCGGTCGAGCAGAGCACGATGTCCGCCAGCAGCAGCTGGTCGGGCAGACCGTCGAGGCCGACGACCGAACCGCCGAAGCGCTGTGCCAGGCTGAGCGCACGATCGGCGTGGCGGTTTGCGACGAAGATCGTCCCGGCACCCTGCTCGGCCAGAGCGCGTGCGGTCAATTCGCTGGTGTCGCCGGCGCCGAGCACGACCACGTGCCGGTCCTCCAGCCCGCCGAGCACGCTCTGCGCGAGGTCCACCGCCACCGAGGGAATGCTCACGCGGCTGGCGCCGATGCCGGTCTCGGTGCGCACGCGCTTGCCCGTCGTCAACGCCGCGGCGAACAGGCGGTTGGACAGCGGACCCGTGCAGCTCGCGCGCATCGCGGCCTCATGCGCGCGCTTGACCTGGCCCTGGATCTCCGCCTCGCCGACGATCATCGACTCCAGGCCGGCGGTGACGCGGTAGAGCTGGCGCGCGGCGTCGCAGTTTCGCGGCGAGTAGATCGCCTCGGCCAGCTCGGTCGGGCGGATCGATGCTCGGCTCGCGAGCAGGCCGAGCACGTCTGACTCCGCGCGCACGGCGTCGCCGACGACGAGGTAGATCTCCGTGCGGTTGCACGTGGAGATGACGACCGCCTCGCGTACCTCCGGCGTGCCGGTCGCCTGCTGCGCGAAGTCTGTCGCCTCGGACTCCGTGAAGGCAACGCGCTCGCGCAGCGCCACCGGCGCCGTCTTGTGGGAGATGCCGAGTGCCAGCAGCTCACCGCTCATACCAGCGTCGACTCCCGCGCCTGCTCGCCCGCCGCGCTCTCGCCGGCGCTGTCCTCGGCGTCGGCCTGCTCGCGCGCGAGCAGCTCGCCGAGGTCGCGCTCCAGATGGCTCAGGCGGATGGCCATGATCGCGACGTAGACGAGCACCATGGCGAACAGCACGATGTAGGCCGCCGCGACGTACTTGCCGGCCTCGTGCAGCGGCAGCGCGGGCAGCACAGCGAGCGTTGCGGCTGTCATCACAGGCTCCGGCGCCCAGCGGGCCGGTCGGCGGTCATCGCGGCTGCCTGAAGGCTTGGCGCGGCGCTTCGTCCGCGGCGCACAGGCGCGGCGCCGGCCGTGCCTGTGCGCTTTTCAGCCAGCCGGCGCAACGCGCGCAGCTGGGCGCGCGTGTGCTTGGCCGTCAGCTCGTATTTGCACAGCGTCGCGAACAGCAGCGCCATGCCGAGCAGCGACACGAGGAAGGTCAGCGACATCTGCCAGGGAAGGTTGGACGTCGCTCCGAGCACGCGCGGGTGCACGTAGGCGGTGGAGGCACGCACGGCGATGAAGTTCAGCGGCACGAACGCGCCGGCGGTGATGGCGAACACGGAGGCGTAGCGCGCCTGGCGCTCGGGGTCCTCGATCGCGAAGCGCAGCGGTTGGTAGGTCGCGTAGAGCAGAAAGACGATCAAGAAGGACACGAGCGTCGGCTCGCTCCACTCCCACCAGTGCCCCCACGAGCCCTTGGCCCAGATCGAGCCGGTGATCAGCGTGGCGACGCCGAAGATCAAGCTCATGTGGATGGCCACGTAGGAGCGCATGTCCCAGCGCGAGTCGCGCGTGCGCAGATGCTGGATGCCAAAGATTCCGCCGAGCACGAAACCGCACAGCGAGACGATCGCCAGCGGCACGTGCACGTAGAAGATCTTCTGCAGAAAGCCCTGGTCGGCTTCCAACGGCACCCAGAAGAACACGAGCACGAGCGTGGCGGCCATCACGACCACCGTGGAGATGCTCAGCGCGCGCAGGCCTTTGCCATACATCTTTTTCAGTCCTCCAGGAGGAAGTCGAACAGGGCGTAGGCGATCAGCCCGAACACCAGATCATAGAGCCCGAGCGTAAGCAGCCAGCGCGCAGCAGGCTGCCCCGAATGCCCGAGCGCAAGCAGCGGTGAGCTGGCGCGCGCTCCGCCGATCACGATCGGCACCAGCAACGGCAGCGCCAGCAATGGCCCGAGAAGGTCGCGAGCACGCGTGCGGACGGCCAGCGCGGCGACCAGCGTGCCGATCAATGCGACGCCGAGGTCGCCCAGCGCGAGCACGCCGATCAGCCCGGGCAGCGCGTGGCCGAGCGACGGGCCGAGCAGCAGCAGGCCGAACGCCGGCACGGCGACGAGCTCGAGCACGACCAGGTAGCAGAGCAGCGCCAGCGCCTTGGCCAGCAGCATCGCGCTGCGGTCGACGGGCGCGAGCAGAAAGCCATCGAAGCCGCCCTGGTCGGCGTCGGCGACGAACAGCCGGTTGACGCCGAGCATCGCGGCGAACAGCAAAGTGACCCAGAGGATGCCCGCGGCGAGATCGCCGTCGACCGTGCTGCGGTTCAGCGCGAAGTGGAAGACCACGAAGGTGGTGACGGCGAACAGCGACATCGCCGGCACAGACTCCAGCGTGCGCAGCTCCACCAGGAGCTCCTTGCGCAGCAGTGCGCGCACGACCGTCAGCGTGCTCGGCTGTGACTTCGCAGCTGCAGCAGCAGTTCCGTGCGGCTGCTCGCGCATGGCCGTCTGCTGGGTGTCTGGGGCCGTCGCGCTCACCGGTACAGCCCACCGATCTCCTCGGCGTCGACCTCGCGCGCTGCGCGCAACAGCGCCGGGCGGCCGTCGCGCAGCCCGAGCACGACGTCGGCCTCGGCCAGGCCGCCGCTCGGATCGTGGCTGCAGATCACGCGCGTGCATCCCGCCGCGGCGCCGATCAACGGCTCGACGAGCTCGCTGGCCGCGGGGTCGAGGTTCGAGCGCGGCTCGTCCAGCAGAAGCAGTTGCGGGTCGTGCAGCACGGCCCGCGCGACGGCCGCGCGCTGCACCATGCCGCGCGAGAGCAGACGCAATGGCTCATCTGCGCGCTCCTGCAGCTGCACGCACTCGAGCAGCTGCTCGACACGCTCTTCGGCGACGCCGTGCAGGCGGGCGTGAAAGCGCAGGTTCTCGCGCACGCTCAACTCGCGGTAGAGCAGCGGCTCGTGCCCGAGCAGACCGATGCGCCCGCGCACAGCCCAGGACTGATCGGGAACACTGCAGCCGAGCACGCGCACGTCGCCGGCGTGCGGGCGCAACAGCGTCGCCAGCACGCGCAGCAGTGTCGTCTTGCCGGCGCCGTTGGGGCCGAACACGACGAGCGTCTGCCCCTCCTGCAACGACAGCGAGACGCCGCTCAGCGCTTCGCGCTCACCGTAATGTCGAGAGAGTCCCTCGACCTGCACGGCCGCCATGGCTCAGGCTCTCGACACCTGCGGCGTTCGCTGCGTCTGCGCCTGGGCGATCAGCTCGCGCACAGCGTGCTCGCCGTCGCTGTCGGCGGTCATGTCCTCGCGCAGCAGCGCGATCGGATCGGGATCGCCGTTGACGATGCTCTCGAAGAACTCCTTGCGATCCTGATAGGTCGGCAGCGTGCCCTTGGCCCAGCCGCGCACCTCGTTGAGCAGGATCGCCAGGCGCGCGTAGGGCTCGCCGTACTGCGCTTCGATCTCGCGCTTCATGCGCTTGGCGAGCGCCGGCGAGGCGCCCGCCGTGGAGATTGCGATCGCAAGCGGGCCGGTGCGCACGATCGCCGGCAGGATGAAGTTGCACAGCGGCGGCACGTCGACCACGTTGGCGAGCATCGCGCGCCGCTCGGCGTCCTCGTACACGGCGATGTTGACGTCGGTGTCGTCGGTGGCCGCGATCACCATGAACGCGCGCTCCAGGTCCGCCGGCCCGGCGTACTCGCGCGCCAGCCACTCGATCGAGCCCTCGGCCGCGTACTCGCGCAGCTCAGGCTCTGCCTCCGGCGCGATCAGCGTCACCCGCCCGTCGCATGCCAGCAGCCCCTCGACCTTCTCCAGGCCGATCGAGCCGCCGCCGACGACCACACAGCGCCGCCCGGTGAGTTTCAGACAGGCGATGTAGAAGGGCGTGTCGAGCATGCCCTGCACGCAGCTCTGATCGCAGATGCCCTTGCGCAGCTGGCACACGCACTCCTTTCCTGCATAGGCCTGGGCGGGCATGCTCTGAAGGGTAGTGCAGCGCCCACGCCGGCAGGCTCTCTGCAAGGCGGCGGAGCCTGTGTGTTGCGCCGCGTCGAGCGATAGCAATGGTATATGCACCGGGCTGCCTGTATCTACCATGGCTACCGATGCGCACAACAGGTAGTAAGCAGTCCGTCGGGTAGTCTATTGGCCCCGACCCGCGGCCCCGACCCGCGGCCCCGACCCGCGGCGCCGCCCCGGCGGCAAGGCGCGGCAGGAGCGACCGGAGGGTCGCCAGGGCTAGCGAGGAAGCCCGCGCCCGAACGCGCGCGCGCCGATGCGCGTGAGCGCCAACGCGCCGTTGCGCCAGGCGTGCTCGCGGTCGATCTCGCGGCTGGAACGCATCTTGGCGACCGAACGCGCGGCGCGCGTGGTCAGCTCGTCGTAGGGCCCCCACCACAGCCCGCGCGCGGCGGAGGGGTCCCACGTGATGAGCTTCTCCTGCGCGCAGGCGCGCAGGCCGGCCGCGCCCAGTGTCCGCCCGAGCCCGCCGCCGGCGGCCGCGCCCCAGGGCCCGCGCGAGACGGTCGGACAGGGCAGGTGATCGTTGCACCAGACCATGCCCGCGTGCAGCTCGCGCGCGATGCGCAGCGCCTGGTAGCGGTCGGCGGTCCACACAGACGCGCCGAGTGCGTAGTCAGAGTCGTTGGCCAGGGCGATGCCCTCGCCGACCGAGTCGATGGCCATGACCGCCAGCACGGGCCCCTCCAGGGGCTCGCGCATGAGCGCCATGTCGTGCGTCACGCCGGTGACGACGGCGGGGGCGTAGAAGGAGCCGGCGTCGCAGCCGGCCGGCTGCACGGGGCCGCCGCAGCGCAGCGTGGCGCCCTGCGCGACGGCGTCGTCGACGAGCGCTTGCACGTGGGCCAGCCGGCGCGGCGAGGCCAGCGGCCCGACGTCGGTGCGGGGGTCGGCCGGATTGCCGACGCGCAGGGCGCCGGCCGCGGCGACGAGCGCGTCGACGAAGCGCTCGTGCACCTCGCGCGCCACGTACACGCGCTCGACCGAGCCGCGCGCCTGGCCTGCGCCGACGCAGCCGGCCCACAGCGCGCCGTCCACGGCGCATGCGAGGCGCGCGTCGGCGAGCACCAGCATGGCGTCCTTGCCGCCGAGCTCCACGGTGACCTCCTTCTCGCGCGACACGCCCTCGCCGGCGACCACGCGACCGACGGCCGGCGAGCCGGTGAAGAGGATCTTGTCGACCGGCGATTTGGCCAGGGCGATGCCGACGTCGGCGCCGCCGTGCGCGATGCGCACAAGGCCCTCGGGCAGGCCGGCGCGCGCGAGCACGCGCGCGATGCGCTCGCCCGCCAGCGCGGCGCGCGCGGCAGGCTTGAAGGCGACGCCGTTGCCGGCCAGCAGCGCGCCGGCGATCTGCCCAAGCGGCTGCGCGAACGGCGCGGAACCGGCGCCGATCACGCCGACGACGCCGTAGGGCTCGAAAGCCACACGTGCGCGCTTGGCCAAAGACATGCCGCGGCTGATGCCGACGCGCCGCCCGCCGAGCAGGTCGGCGCCGTCGTCGGCGATCCAGATCAGGGCGTCGATCGCGGGCAGCAGCTCGAGCGCCGCGATCTCCGCCGCCGGTCGCCCCTGCTCGCGCGAGAGCGCCTGGGCGAGCTCGTCGAAGTCGTCGATCACGGCTTGGGCCATGCGGCGCATGTAGCGAGCGCGGTCCTGCACGCGCAGCAGCGCCCACAGCGGCTGCACCTTGGCGACCTCGGCAACGACGTTGGGGATGCGCACCGGCGCCGTGGCCTGCACGCTGCCGAGCGGCTCGCCTGTCGCGGGATCGCGCGCCTGCAGCGTGCCCGCGCCTGTCGCCTCGCTGGTCGTTGCGCTCATCGCGCCGGCCTGTTGCAGATCACGCTCATGTTCAGGCGATTATCGCGGCTCGACCCCGCGCGCCCGGCGAATCTCGCGCAGTCGCGCGTCGAGCTGCGCCTCGGCCTCGTCGGGCTCGTAGAAGCGTTGACCGACGACTTGCTCGGGCAGCAGCTGCTGCGGGCCGAGGTGACCCGGGTGTCGATGGGGATTGTCGTAGTCGGCCTTGTCCTGACCGGGCCTCGGCCCCGAGCGCAGCCAGGCCGGCGCGGGCTGTGCTCCGTGCTCGCGCACGTGGCGCTGCGCCGCACCGAGCGCGCGCCCGGCGGCGTCGGACTTGGGCGCTAGTGCCAGGTAGATGGCGGCCTGCGCGAGCGCGTAGCGCGCCTCGGGCAGGCCGACGTGCTCGACTGCTGCGGCCGCCGCCGTGGCGAGCGACAGCGCCTGCGGGTCCGCGTTGCCGATGTCCTCGGAGGCCAGAATGACCATGCGCCGGACGATGAAGCGCGGATCCTCGCCGCCCTCGAGCATGACCGCCAGGTAGTACAGCGAGGCGTCGGGATCGGAGCCGCGCGTCGCCTTGATCCACGCCGAGGCGTAGTCGTAGTGACGATCGCCGGCTTTGTCGTACAGCACCGCGCGCCGCTGCAGCGCATCCTCGACGCGTGCGAGCGTCACGCGCTGCTCGCCTGCCTCCGCCGCAGTCGCGACGGCGAGCTCCAGCGCGTTGAGCGCCGTGCGCGCATCGCCTTCGCTGCGCGCCGACAAGAAGGCGATGGCGTCCTCGTCGACCGGCGTGCCGCCGGCGCTCTGCTCGGCTGCGCGGCCCAGCAGCTCGGCAACATGCTCGTCGCTGAGCGCTTGCAGTGCATACACGCGCGTGCGCGAGAGCAGCGCGCCGTTGACCTCGAAGGCGGGGTTCTCGGTGGTCGCGCCGATCAGCGTCAACAGGCCCTCCTCGACGGCCGGCAGCAGTGCGTCCTGCTGTGCCTTGTTGAAGCGGTGTATCTCGTCGAGGAAGAGGATCGTCGCGCCCTGGCCCTCGCCCGGGCCTGCGCTGGCGCCGGGCGCGCCCGGGCTCTCGCCGCCCTCCGCTGGCGCGAGCGAGCGCCGGTGCTCGGCGCGCTCGATCACGGCGCGAACCTCCGCGCGACCGGCCTGCACTGCGCTCAGCTCCTCGAAGGCCGCGCGCGAGTGCTCGGCGACCAGCCGCGCGAGCGTGGTCTTGCCCGAGCCCGGCGGGCCGTAGAGGATCATCGAATGCGGGCGTCCGTGCTCGATCGCGCTGCGCAGCGCTGAGCCGGCGCCGAGCAGATGCGACTGGCCGACGAACTCGTCGAGGGTGCGCGGGCGCATGCGCACGGCCAATGGCCGCCCTGCGTGTTCGGTGTCTTGCGGTGACCGCGAGTGCCCTGGGAGCGCGTCGGAGGCGCTCGAGCTCGGCCGTTCGTCCAGCGGACGGCGGTCCGGATCGGCGTCGAACAGCGTGTCCACCCTGCTCAGTATCGCGTCCGGCGCGGCAAAAGCCGAATAACTGCGGCGCAAACGGGGCAAAGGCTTAATGCGCAGACACGCACGTTGGCCAGCTGGGGATGTGACATGGTCAGAAGGTTGGCCGGGCGTGGACGTCGAACTGGTACGTCGCGTGTTTATGTGGACGAGAGAGCTTCGTGAGCTGGGGACCCCCTTGAGATGAGCATCGGAGCAGCCGAGATCCTTCCCGGACCGGGCGGCGCGCCGTTCGACGTGCTCGAAGCCGAGGGTGCGATCGCGGCGCGTTCGCCGTTGCAGCTGTTCTGGCGGCGCCTGCGCAGAGATCGCGTGGCGATGGTGTCACTGGCGTTCATCGTGTTTCTCGTGATCGTGGCGATCGCAGCGCCGCTGATCGTGAAAATCCTCGGCCTGTCCGGGCCGTACGTGCAGAACCTCAACCTGACCGACGAATTCGGCAGCCCGCTCGGCCCGAGCGGCGCGCATCCGTTCGGCGTCGACCAGCTCGGCCAAGACGTGATGTCGCGCGTGATCTACGGCACGCGCGTGTCGCTCGAGGTGGGCATCGTCGGCACGGCGATCGCGACGGTGATCGGCGTGTCGTTCGGCATCGTCGCGGGCTACTACCGCGGCTGGGTCGACACGCTGCTTTCACGTACGGTCGACGTCGTCCTGTCGATTCCGATTCTGCTGCTCGGCCTGGGCATCGGCGCCGCCTGTGCGGTGCGCGGTTGCGTCGGCGGCGCGATCTCTCCAGGCACCAGCGTGATCATCTTCCTGATCGCGCTGGTCAACTGGACCTACATCTACCGCATCGTGCGCGGGCTGGTGCTGTCGCTGCGCGAGCGTGAGTTCGTCGACGCAGCTCGGGCACTCGGCGCCTCCAACGCCAGGATCATGTTCCGCGAGATCCTGCCGAACCTCGTCGCGCCGGTGATCGTCTACGCGACGCTGCTGATCCCGCTGAACATCCTGCTCGAGGCATCGCTGTCGTATCTGGGCGTCGGCGTGCGACCGCCGACAGCCAGCTGGGGGCAGATGCTCGCCGCCGCCACGCCGATCTTCAACACGGCCTGGTGGTACATGGTCTTCCCCGGCGTGGCGCTGCTGCTGACGGTGCTCGCCTTCAACCTGCTCGGCGACGGACTGCGCGACGCGCTCAATCCAAGGACGGTCGAGTGAGCGCCATTCTCTTCAACCACCCAAACCAAAGGAGGCGGCTCGATGAGGTCGCTTAGAATGACTCTGCTGGCGGTCGTGGCGGCAGCGCTGACGGTCGCGCTTGCCGCTTGCGGCTCGAGTAGCAGCAGCTCCAGCGGGACCGTCACCGGAGGTTCGGTTCCATCGGGCGTGAAGACGCCCGCAGACGAGTCGCTGACAGGCGGTAAACGAGGCGGAGTCCTCGAAGAGGTTCAGTCCGAGGACTTCGAACATCTCGACCCCGGGCAGGCCTACTTCCAGCTCGATTACCAGATCACGAACTCCACGCAGCGCTCGCTGTACTCATACAAGCCGAACACCTTCTCGGAAGCCTCACCGGACATGGCTGAAGGCCCGGCGAAGCTCACCGATGGCAACAAGCTGATCACGATCAACATCCGCAAAGGGGTCCGCTTCAGCCCGCCGGTCAACCGTGAAGTGACGGCGGCCGATGAGGTCTACGCGTTCGAACGCGTTGCCAACCCGAACGTCGCCAACCCCTACTACGAAGGCTACTTGAGCTCGATCGAAGGCATCAAGACGGCCAAAGGCGGCCCGATCGCGGGCGTGAAAGCCACCGGCAAGTACACGTTGCAGATCAAACTGACCGCGCCTGAAGCGCCGATCGTGGTCGCGTCGATGGTGCTTCCTTGGACCGCGCCTGTGCCGAAGGAATACGCCGCGAAGTTCGACGCCAAGAAACCGAGCGAATACGTCAACTACCAGGTCGCGACGGGCCCGTACATGCTCAAGGCGGACAGCGCGGGCAAGGTCCTTGGCACGGGCTATCAGCCCGGCAAGTCGGCCACGCTCGTGCGCAACCCGAACTGGAACGCCAGCACGGACTACCGGCCGGCGTACCTCAACGAAGTCAAGATCTCGATCGGCGGAGATGCGAACGTGATCGGACGCCAGGTGCTCGAAGGCAGCCACATGGTTCAGTCCGACGCGCCCGCGGCGCCGATTCTCAAGCTCGCGCTGCAGCAGCACCGCAGCCAGCTCGTGATCTCGGCAGGCGGTGGTGCGGGAACTCGCTACATCGCGATCAACAACTCAGACGGTCCGTTCAAGAACGTCAACCTGCGCAAGGCGTTGTGGGCGGCGACCGACCGTGAAGCGCTCGACAGGCTGCGCGGCGGCAAAACTGTGGCCGACGTGATGACGCACTTCCTGTGGAACGGCATCGCGGGCTTCGAAGAAGCCGGTGGCTACGCTGGCCCGAAGTTCGACTACAACGAAAACCCGCAGGGCGACATGAAGGTCGCGGAAAAGTACATGAAGCTCGCCGGCTACCCGAGCGGCAAGTACACCGGCTCGGAAACGCTGCAGGTCGTCGGCGACTCCTCGGCTCCGGCGAACAACGTTGCTGAAGCCGTCAACGCGACGCTCAAACAGCTGGGCTTCAAGACGAAGCTCAACCTGGTCGAGCACACGGTCATGTACTCCAAGTACTGCGGCGTCGTGTCCGAAAAGATCGACGTCTGCCCGAACGTCGGCTGGATCGCCGACTTCGGCGACCCGCAGGCCGTGCTCGACGTTCCGTTCAACGGGAAGTTGATCACGACGAACGGCACCAACTCCAACTGGGGACTCGTCAATCATCCGAAGATCAACGCCGCGATGGAAGCGGCAGCGAAAGTCGTCGGTGAGAAGGCGCGCGGCGAAGCGTGGGCGAAGATCGACCGCGAACTCGTCGAAGAAGCCGTGGCGGTCCCGTACCAGTGGGCCAAGGAACCGTACATCCAGTCCAAGGACGTCGAAGGCGTCAATGACTTCTGGAACTCGGGGACCTGGGACTACTCGTTCACGTCGCTGAAGTAGGCGCAGTGAGGCTGCGGGCGAGAGGGCGGACGTGGTCCGCCCTCTCGTCGCGGTCGCGAGATCGAACACGCGACGGAGAGGCCGCATAGGCGTCTCAGACGACCGGGAGCTCAGGCGATGTCAGCAGGCGACAAACAGTGATCCGTTACATCATCCGCAGGTTGCTGTGGGGCGTCGTGCTGCTGGTCATCGTGCTCGCGCTGTTGTTCGTGATGTTCCGCGTGCTGCCGACGGCCGACCCGGCGAAGCTCAGGGCGGGCCGTCTGCAGAACGCGAAGATCATCGCCGAGATCCGCGCGAACCTGGGACTGAACAAATCGCTGCCGGCGCAGTTCTGGGTGTACATCAAGAACCTCTTTCTGCACTTCGACCTCGGCTACAGCTACTACTCGAACGCGCCCGTCAAGGAACTGATCTTCAACCGCCTGCCCGCGACGCTGTCGCTCGCGCTCGGCGGCGCGGTCGTGTGGCTGGTCGCCGGGCTCAGCGTGGGCATCGTGTCTGCGCGACGAGCCGGCTCGCGTCTAGATCGTCTTTCCATGGGCACCGCGCTGGTGCTCGTGTCGGCTCCCGAATACTGGCTGGGCCTGATCAGCCTGTATCTGTTCGCGTCGGACATCGGGCAGGTTCGTATCTTTCCGGGCGCCGGCAGCTATGTCGGGTTGACGAGCGATCCGGTGAAATGGTTCGAGTCGCTGATCCTGCCCTGGCTGGTGGTCGCCGCCGGCACCGCTGCGATCTACGCAAGGCTGATTCGCGGCAGCTTGATCGAGACGATGGGCGAGGACTACATACGCACGGCGCGCGCGAAGGGGCTGTCCGAGCGCCGCGTCGTACTGCGGCACGGCATGCGCTCGGCGATCAACCCGATCGTCACGATTCTCGGGCTGGACGTCGGCATTCTGATCGGCAGCGCGGTGCTCGTGGAAACCGTCTTCAACATTCCCGGCATCGGACGTCTCAACTACATCGCGATCACACACGCCGACTTTCCGATCGTGCAGGGAACTGTGCTGCTCGCGGCGCTGTTCATCATCGTGCTGAACATCGTCGTGGACATCGTGTACGCGTTTCTGGACCCGCGGGTCAGGTACTCGTGAGCTCGGCCGAAGCGCTGCTGAGTGTGCAGGATCTGCACGTCGAGTTCTCGACCGAAGATGGCATCGTGCACGCCGTCGACGGCATCAGCTACGACATCCAGCGCGGGCGCACGCTCGGCATCGTCGGCGAGTCGGGCTCGGGCAAGACCGTGTCGTCGCTGGCGATGCTCGGGCTGACGCGCAGCCAGGGCGCGCACGTGTCTGGACAGATCATGTTCGAGCGGCGCGACCTGGTCTCACTCTCCGAAGAGGAGCTGCGACAGATCCGCGGCAACGACATCGCGATGATCTTTCAAGATCCGCTCTCCTCGCTGCACCCGTTCTTCAAAGTCGGCACGCAGCTCATCGAGGCGCTGCGCGTGCACAAAGACATCGACAAGGCGCAGGCACGCACGCGCGCGATCGAGCTGCTCGGGCTCGTCGGCATTCCCGACCCGACGCGCCGTGTCGACGACTATCCGCACGAGTTCTCCGGCGGCATGCGCCAGCGCGCGATGATCGCGATGGCGCTAGCCAACGAGCCGAAGCTGTTGATCGCTGACGAGCCGACGACGGCGCTCGACGTGACCGTGCAAGCGCAGATTCTCGCGCTGCTCGAACGGCTGCAGCGCGAGCTCGGCATGGCGATTGTGATCATCACGCACGATCTCGGCGTGGTGGCTGAGATGGCCGACGAGATCGCCGTGATGTACGCAGGGCGGATCGTCGAGAAAGCTTCTACGGAGACGATCTTCGACGCACCCGAACATCCATACACCTGGGGTCTGTTGAAGTCCATTCCCAAGCTCGCGAGCTCGCGCGACGAGGCTCTGGTGCCGATCTCCGGCACGCCGCCGAGCTTGATCCAGCGACCGCCTGGATGTCACTTTCACCCCCGCTGTCCCTATGCGCAGCCCTCGCATGCGCGCATCGACCCACAGCTGCAGCCTGTCGCCGACCAGCTCGGTCACGAGGTCGCCTGCCTGCTGGAGGCGGACACGAGGCGGCGTCTGTGGAACGAGCTGCGTGAGGGGCGCACGCCCGACGGGGCCATCGCGGCGGTCGGCCTGCCCTCCGAGCAGGAGCCGGCGTGACGATGCACGAGCACGAGCACGAGCCGCCGCCGGCAGGCGATGCGTTGGGCGCCGGCAGATCCTCGGCCGGCGACGTCGCAGCGGGTCCGATCGTGCGAGACGAAGACAATCTCGTGCAGGTGCGCGGTCTGGTCAAGCACTTCCCGCTGACGCGCGGCATCGTGTTGCAGAAAAAAGTCGGCGCCGTGCAGGCCGTCGACGGGATCGACTTCGACATCCGCCGCGGCGAGACGCTGGGGCTGGTCGGAGAGACGGGGTGCGGCAAGAGCACGACGGCGCGGCTGATCATGCGCCTGCTCGACGCGACTGCGGGTGAGGTCCACTTCGACGGTCAGGACATAACGCACCTCAAGGGAGCCAGGCTGAAGGCCATCAGACGCGACATGCAGATGATCTTCCAGGACCCGTACTCGTCGCTGAACCCGCGCAAAACGATCGGCTCGATCATCTCCCAGCCGTACGCGATCCACGGCCTGGAGCAGGGCAGGGACCAGCGAAAGCGCGCGGTGCAGGAGCTGATGGAGATGGTCGGGCTGAACCCCGAGCACTACAATCGCTACCCGCACGAGTTCTCCGGCGGTCAGCGTCAGCGCATCGGAGTCGCGCGTGCGCTGGCGCTGAAGCCCAAGCTGCTGATTGCCGACGAGCCTGTTTCGGCGCTGGACGTGTCGATTCAGGCGCAGGTGCTCAACCTGCTTCGCGACATGCAGCGCCAGCTCGGACTCACGCTGGTGTTCATCGCGCACGACCTGTCGGTGGTCAAACACATGTGCGACCGCGTTGCGGTGATGTATCTCGGGCGCATCGTGGAGATCGGCCCGAGTGACAACGTCTACGGGTTGCCGCGACACCCCTACACCGGAGCGCTGCTGTCGGCTGTGCCGGTCGCCGACCCGACGGCGCGCCGCGACGAGCGCCTGCTGCTCAGCGGCGACGTTCCCAGCCCGGCGAACCCGCCCAGCGCGTGTCGCTTTCACACACGCTGCCCGAAGGCGCAGGAGCGTTGTTCGGTCGACGATCCGCCGTTGGAGGACAAGGGCACGGGCACGCGCGCGGCCTGCCACTTCCCGCTGAGCCGCGAGGAGGTCGCGCAGATGGGCGTACGATCTGCGCGATGAGCGCGGAGGCACAGGAGCTGCTCAGCCGGCTCGTGCAGTTCAACACGGTCAACCCGCCGGGCAACGAGCGCGCGGCGCAGGAATATCTCGCCGACCATCTGCAGCAGGCCGGCTTTGACTGTGAGCTGTTGGGCGCCGAGCCGGGGCGTCCGAACCTGCTGGCGCGGCTGCGTGCCAAGGACGCGCCGCCGCCGCAAGAGCCGGCCGGCGAAGGCCCGACGCTGTGCATGCTGGGTCACGTCGACACGGTGCTGGCCAACGCGCAGGAGTGGACGCACGACCCCTGGTCGGGCGAGGTCGCCGATGGCTACCTGTGGGGGCGCGGTGCGCTGGACATGAAGTCGCAGGTCGCCGCGGAGGTCGCCGCGGCGGCATCGCTGGCGCGCTCGGGCTGGCGTCCGGCGCGCGGCGAGCTGCTGATCGCGGCGGTCGTCGACGAGGAGACAGGCGGCTCGCTGGGCGCCGAATGGATCACCAAGACGCATCCGGAGAAGGTGCGCTGTGACCTGCTGGTCAACGAGGGCGGCGGCGAGGTCTTCGAGTACGCCGGCCGGCGCTACTACGGCGTGTGCTGCGCCGAGAAGGGCGTGTTCCGCTTCACGGTCAGCACCGATGGCGTGGCCGGTCACGCGTCGATGCCGGGAATGGGCGACAACGCGCTGGTGAAGATGGCGCCGGTGCTCGAGCGCCTGGCCGCGCGCCAGCCCGCCTACGACCTGACCGACGAGCCGCGCGGCATGCTGCGCGGGATCGGCGAGGACCCCGACGACGCGAGCGCTTCGATCGCTCGCATGCGTGAAGCCGACCCGCTGCTGGCGACGATGTTCGAGCCGATGTTCGGCGTGACGTTCACGCCCACGCGCATCACCGCCTCGGAGAAGATCAACGTGATTCCCAGCCGCGCGGAGCTGAAAGTCGACTGTCGCGTCCCCCCCGGGCTGGGCGAGCAGGAGGTGCGCCGCGGCATCTCAGAAGTGCTCGGCGAGGACGGCTTTCAAGTCGAGTTCACCGAGCGCGTGGTGGGAAACCGATCGCCGATGGACTCCGAGCTGATGGACATGATTGTTAATTGGGTCAGCGAGCGCGATCCGGGAGCGACGGTCGTTCCCGTGATCCTGCCGGGGTTCACCGACTCGCGCCATTTCCGCGAGGCGTTTCCCGAGTGCGTGGCTTACGGCTTCTTCCCGCAGCGCCACCAGACGATGCTCGAGACGGCGCCGCTGGTGCACTCCGCCGACGAGCGAATCGACGTTCGCGACATCGCTTTTGCGACCGAGTTCTACGCCGATCTGGCGACGCGCGCGCTCGGCTGAGTCGCAGTCTGCACAACTCAGCCGGCGCTCGCTGAGGAGCTTTGCCGAGCTTTGCGCAGCGTTGCACAGCGCGCTGTCGCAAATGTCCGAGGAACCCTCGCAATCGAACATCTGTTTAGCCATACTGGACCGATGCCAGGGATGGTGGAATTGCTAGCAAAGGTGCACGCCGGTGTGGAATCGGCGGTTCGCGGTGTGATCGAGGCGCCGCCTCACCACCTCGCAAACGCGCTGGTCGCTTACGCTCACACCTCACACGCGCTGGTGCCCGTGGCGCGCTTCTCCGCGGCGCCCGTCGTCGCGACGGCAGCCGCTCCGCAGCAGTCGATCGTCCAGCAGATCCAGAACGCCGCCTACAGCTGGTCACCGGTCGTGATGATTCTGTTCTTCATGGCGCTGCTGTATCTGATGTGGCGCACGCTGAAGGTCATGCCGCGGGTCAAGCCGCAGCAGATCAAGCCGGCCTCCAACCAGTCGGTCTCCTTCGCGGACATCGCGGGCGTCGACGAGGCCAAGGCCGAGCTGGAGGAGATCGTCGAGTTCCTGCGCGACCCAAAGCCGTTTGCCAAGCTCGGCGCGACGGTGCCCAAGGGCGTGCTGCTGCACGGTCCGCCGGGAACCGGCAAGACGTTGCTGGCCAAGGCCGTGGCGCACGAATCGGGCGCGCAGTTCTTCGCGCAGTCGGCGTCTTCGTTCGTGGAGATGTTCGCGGGGCTCGGCGCCGCGCGCATACGCCGGCTGTTCGCGATCGCGCGCAAGCACGAACCGGCGATCATTTTCATCGACGAGCTCGACGCCGTCGGCGGGCGCCGCGGGTCAGACATCTCCGGCGAGAAGGACCAGACGCTCAATCAGCTGCTGGTGGAGATGGACGGCTTCGTCGGCAGCGGCCGCGTGGTCGTGATCGCCGCGTCCAACCTGCTGGACAAGCTCGACCCGGCGCTGCTGCGCCCGGGGCGCTTTGACCGTCAGGTGTTCGTGGTGCCGCCGGACGTGCGCGGGCGCGAAGGCGTGCTGAAGGTGCACACCAAGGACAAGCCGCTGGCGGGCGTGGACCTCGGCGTGATCGCACAGCAGACGAGCGGGCTGACGGGCGCCGACCTGGCGAACATCTGCAACGAGGCGGCGATCTTCGCGACGCGGCGCAAGAGCCCGACGATCGCGATGCTGGACTTCGACTCGGCGATCGAGCGTGTGATCGCGGGAGTGCAGTCGCGGCGCGTGCTCAACGCGCACGAGAAGCAGGTGGTCGCCTTCCACGAGGCCGGCCATGCGCTGTGCGGCGAGCTGCTGCCGTCGGTCGACCGCGTGCATCGCATCTCCATCGTGCCGCGCGGCCAGGCGCTCGGCTACACGCTCAACCTGCCGGCGGAGGATCGCTATCTGAAGACGCGCGAGGAGCTGCTGGACTACATGACCGTGCTGCTGGGCGGCCGCGCGGCCGAGCAGATCGTCTTCGGCGCGATCACCACGGGCGCCTCGGACGACCTCAAACGCGTCGCCTCGATCGCCCACCAGATGGTGCACGACTTCGCGATGGGCACGGCCGGCATGGGCCGCTCGCCCGACGGCGACGTGCAGCTCTCGCAGACGACGCTGCGCATTCGCGACGAGGAGCGCCAGGATCTGGTCGAGGAGGCGCGGCGTGCGGCGCAGCGGTTGATCCTCGGCCACCGCGCACAGCTGGACGCGCTTGCGCACGAGCTGCTCGACCGCGAGGTGCTCGAACGGGACTCGATCGACCGCGTCATGAGCGGCGTGCCGCGACTGGAGCGCGCACCCGGCGTGGGCCTGCGCGTGGTCGCTGCGGCCACAGCGACCGACGCGATCGCGTCCGACTAGCGCCTGCAGCGCGGGGCGGCCGCGCTTCGGCCCGAATACACTGCTGGGCGTGTTCAAGCGCATCGACCACATCGGCGTGGCCGTAGAGGAGATCGAGCCCGCGCTGGCGCTCTACGGCGCCAGCTTCCAGCTCGACCTGGCCCACCGCGAGATCGTCGAGGAACAGGGTGTGGAGGCCGTGCTGCTGGACGTCGGCGAGAACCACGTCGAGCTGCTGGCGCCGCTCAGCGCAGACACGCCGGTCGGCAAGTTCCTCGCCAAGAACGGCCCGGGCCTGCACCACGTCGCCTACCAGGTCGCCGACATCGACGCCACGCTGGGCCAGCTCAAGCAGGCCGGATTGCAGATGATCGACGAGACTCCGCGCACCGGCATCCGCGGATCGCGCGTCGCGTTCATGCACCCGCGCGCCACAGCCGGCGTGCTCACCGAGATCGTGCAGCCGGCGGAGGGCCACTGATGGCAGCGAGCAAGCAGCAGATCAGCATCGGCTTCCAAGGTGGCCAGGTGCTCGCGCTGCGCGTCGCCGACAAGCAGCTGGAGTCGCTGCACAAGGCGCTCGGCAACACGGGCTGGCACGAGCTGGAGACCGACGAGGGTCCGGTGCGGCTCGATCTTGCGCAGATCGTTTATGTGCGCTCTGAGAGCAGCGACCTTCACGTCGGTTTCAGCTAGGCCCTCGCGGCGCCGCGCGGTGGACCTCGACGAGCAGCTTCTGCGCCTGGCGCGCATGCGCGGGCACTCGCCGGCGGTCGATCGGCTGGTGGCGCGGTTCACGCTGCTGGGGGAGCACGCGGCGGTGTGGCTGGCGATCGGCGCGGTCGGCGCGCTGGCCGACCGACGGCGGCGCGCGCGCTGGTGGCGGGCGACGGGCACGGTGGCCGGCATGTATGGGCTGAACACTGCGGTAAAGCTGGTCGTGCGTCGCTCGCGGCCGCGG
>DATARK010000022.1:0-17842 GCA_036264175.1 Solirubrobacteraceae bacterium | reverse complement strand
TCGAGGCCGGCGCTCACGACGAGTCCCGCGGCGCCGGAGGCCTTGCTCGTGTTGACCGACCCGGTCGGTCCCTCCATCGAGATCGAGCTCTTGCCGCCGTACTGCGTCGTGTTGGCGCCGCGGAAGAACGTGCCGACGGGCACGTTGGAGCCGAGGCACGCCGGTTGCCCGGTGAGCCCGCAGAGTTTCTGCGCCTGCACCCACTGACTCGATTCTTCGCCGAGACCGACGCTGTCGGGCACCGTGCCCTGGATCAGCATCGCGTGGCCGTAGTTGGCCGGGTAGTTGTGGTCGCCGGTGTTCAGATCGTCGCCGGAGAACGTCTGCACGACGCCGTGGTCGTAGGCGTACTGCGAGGCCGCCTCGGCGAACGCCGAGTGATAGAGGCTGCCGTTGGCGCCCTCGATCACCTTCGCGCCGTTGTCGGTCGCATAGGTGATGCCCAGCGCGAAGTCGTTGGCGTCTGACACGAACGTGTCCCACGTGCGCACCGGCATGACCTGGCAGTGCGGGCAGACGCCGATCGAGCCTTCGTGGTCGTTGCCCTGCTCGACCGCATCGACGGCGCGGCCGGTCCCGTGGTGATGCGCGGCGAAGTAGCTGGAGGTGTCGGTCGGGTCGTTGGTGTTGTCGAAGAAGTTCCAGCCGGCGATGTCGTTGGCGTAGCCGTTGCCGTCGTTGTCGAAGTGCTGTCCGCTGACGCACTGCGTGATCAGGTGACTGGCCGAGTCCAGCTGGCAGTCGCCGAATGCGTGCAGCAGATCCTGAGCGGTGATCAGTCCGGCCGGACCCGTGCGCCCGGTGTAGGCGAGGCTCACGCGCGGGTCCGCCGCGTAGTCGTCGACGTTCACCACGCCGTTGCCGTCGCAGTCGTACTTGCCGCACGAGGAGCCGTCGGCGTGCTCGGGGTAGGGCAGCTCGCCGGTGTTCAGGTGAATCTGATCGCGCAGGCCGCGCTCTGACCAGTCGAACCCGTCGTCGAGGATCGCGATCACGGTGTCGCTGCGACCCCGCTCGGCCTTCCACGCGCCGGCGGCGTTGAATCCGGCGACCATCGGCTTGCCGGCATGCGGGCCGACTTTGTAGACCGCGTTCGGCGTGAGTTCGGAGGGAAAGCCGAACAGATCGAAGCGCTCGGCGTAGAAGTTGGACGAGCGGTTGCCTTCGGGCTGCTGGGTATCGGGCTCGGCCTGGTCGTAGTTCGGGTCGTTGGGCGTGTCCTGGCGCTGCACGCTGCCGTAGCCGAACTGCTGTGCCGTTTGGAGCGAGCAGGGATTTTCGAAGCCGCCGCATTCCGCCGCGCTCGCGCCGCCGGTCGGCAGCGCGACGGCGACCGTCAACAGCGCGCACGTCAGCGTCGCCAGCTTCGTGGCAGTCCGTCCCCCGCGCTGGCGCACACCCGAACCCTCGCGTGTCACAGCGACCTCCCTTTCCCGCGGCGAGCCTGTCACAGAACGTCCGTCGGCGTCAAGAGTCCGAAATGAGTTTTGGCAAGGTGCACCAGTGCACGCTCGCGTTGTGCGTCATGCGCCCACCGGCGGGCTTGCCGACACGCCGTCCTGCGGCTGCAGTCCCTGCATCAAGCGCGCCGCTGTGATCAGGTCGAGCAGGTGCGGCAGCAGATGCGGGTCCAGCCCGGTGTGCTCGGCGACTCGCTGCAGCCGGTAGAGGACGGTGTTGCGGTGCACGAACAGCGAAGCCGCCGCTCTGCTGGCGTTCAGGTCGCACTCGGCGTACTCGCGGATCGTCGCGATCAGCTGACCGTGCTTGGCCAGGTCGTCGGAGATGAACACACGCACGCGCTCGGGAATCAGCCGCGCCGGAGTCGCGCCGGTGCTCAGCATGACCGTGAGTCGATCCACGAGACTCGCGTGCGCGAGCGTCAGCGTGTTGCCGCGTCCGGCGGCCGTCGCCGCGGCGGAGGCCTCGCGGTAGCCCTCGCGCACCTGCTCGGGACCGCGCGCCGGCAGCCCCACACCTAGCGCCGGATCGCAGCCGAGCTTGTCGGTCGCCACGCGCATTTCCTGGGCGACCAGTGCGCTGATCGCCAGCGGGTCCTCATGCGCCAGCGCGACCAGCGCGATCAGGTCGTCGTCGCGCACGTGCACCGCGCTCGCGCGCACGTGACGGCCGTCGCTGAGGCGTCGCGCGGAGGTCCGCAGCGCCGCCGCCGCGTGGTCGGGAAAGCCGTGCAGAACGACCACCAGGTAGACGACCTGCGGATCGACCGGAAAGCTGCCGGCCTGCAGGCGCACCCCCTCAGACATCGCGCGGCCGTCGATCATCGCCTCGACGAGCCGGCTCTGGCCACGGTCGAGGTCTGCCGCGAGCCTGCGCTCGGCGCGAATGTAGCTCTTTGCCACCTCCGACCAGGCGGCCTCGATGTAGCGCATCATCGGCAGCGCCAGCGAGGCCGCCACGCCACCACCCGCGTCGACGCGCTCGCTGGCCGCTTCGATCGTCTCCGACAGCACGCGGAAGCCGACGCGGTAGGCGTCGAGCACCTGCTCGGCGGGAATCCCCTGGTCGATCCGCCGCGCCACCGTCGCGCCGATGAACGGCAGGCCCTCGGGTCCAGGCGCGATGCCGCTGCGCGCACACTCGACGAACGCGCCGATGTGCGCCGACACCTGCTCGCCGATTTCCGCGCCGAGCGTCGAGTCGGGGCTGGTGGCATACGCGGGCAGCTCGCTGAGGATCGAGTCGGTCGCCGCGCGCACGAGCTCCTCCTGCTGCTCGACCAGCGTCGCCAGCACGCTCGCTTGGGCAGCGTTCAACACCGCGCCGCGCGCGGGGTTCACACCATCCATTGACTCAGCGCACCCGGCATCAAGCGTTAGTTACCCGCACGCGTGAATCTCACTCTGTGCAGTTCGCACAAATGTCTCAGCGAAAGTCAGTGCGCGTCAGACAGGTTGGCGATGTGCGACATGGGGTATCTGCTGCAACGGCGGGATCTAGATCGAGCGAGGGGAATGCGGTGTCAGCTATGGGTGGCAGTGCAGTGCGCGGGGTGTCGGCCGATGGCGAGCGAGGCGGTCGAGCCGCTCGCCGGCGAGGACACAAAGGGCGAGGCCGTGCGTTGTGCACCGCAATCGCCTGCCTGGCGGTCGTCTGCGCCAGCGCCGCAGTCGCCCACGCCGAAGTCTCGCCGCAGCCCTACGGCACGAACGACGCGGGCGGCTTTCGCAACGTGCTGCCATCGGGTGAGAACGGCCTGGACAACGCCCAGCAGCTCGCCGAATTCCAGCTCAACGGCACCTACCCGCCGCACTACGCCGATCAGCTGCCGCTGTACGCGAACCTGCTGCACGCCTCGCCGGCGCTGACGGCCGGGCAGATCGGCGACTACTTCAAGGACGCCACGTTCGGCGTCAAGGAAGGCGACCTCGCCTCGACGATCAATCCGCGCTCGGATGTGACGATCGAGCGCGACAAGGGCTACGGCGTGCCGCACGTCTACGGCAGCTCGCGCGCCGGCGTGATGTTCGGCGCGGGCTACGCCGGCGCCCAGGATCGCCTCTTCCTGATGGACGTGCTGCGCCACACGGCCAAAGCCGAACTGTCGTCGTTCGTCGGCGGCTCGGCGGGCAACCGCGCGATGGATCAGGTGCAGTGGACGATCGCCCCCTACACCGAAGCCGACCTGCAGTCGCAGTTGAACAACGCGCCGACGCTGTATGGCGCCAAAGGCACGCAGGTGGTCGAAGACGTGCGCGAATTCTGCGCCGGCATCAACGCCTACATCGCCGAAGCGCGCCTCGACCCGAACAAGATGCCGGCCGAGTACGCCGCGCTCGGCAAGCTGCCCGAAGAATGGAAGCCGACCGACGTGATCGCCGAGGCGTCGCTGATCGGCGGCATCTTCGGCAAGGGCGGCGGCGCCGAGGTCCGCTCGGCGCTGACGCTGGATGCCTTCGAAGCGAAGTTCGGCAAAGCCGCGGGACGCAGGGCATGGAAGGACTTCCGCGAGCAGAACGACCCCGAGGCGCCGACCACCGTCGCCAAAGCATTCCCCTACGAGACCGGCTCGCCGTTCTCAAAGACCGGTCTGGCGATGCCCGACCCGGGCTCGGTCAGCTTCGTCCAGGACGGCTCGACAGGGCCGGCGGCGCCCAGCGGCGCGGCGGTTACCGACACCCCCGACCCGGTGGCGATCCCCAGCGACGGCTCGATCGGGGCGGGATTCCTGCACGACGCGGTCGCCGGCCCGGCGTTGATGTCCAACTGGGAGCTCGTCAACGCCAAGCACTCGACCAACGGCCACGCGATCGCCGTGATGGGCCCGCAGGTCGGCTACTACAACCCGCAGATACTGATGGAGGAGGATCTGCACGGGCCCGGCATCGACGCGCGCGGCGCCTCCTTCCCCGGCGTCAACCTGTACGTCGAGCTCGGCCACGGCCGCGACTACGCGTGGAGCGCCACGACGGCGACCGCCGACAACGTCGACACGTTCGCCGAGGTCCTCTGCCAGGACGAATTCCACTACCTGTACAAGGGCCAATGCGTGCCGATGGAAAAGCTGGAACGCACGAACACGTGGAGCCCCAACGGCTCTGACCAGACGCCGCCGGGCTCGGAAACGCTGACCGTGTATCGCACCGTGCACGGCATCGTCTACGCGCATGGCACCGTCAAAGGCCAGCAGGTCGCCTTCGCCAGCGCGCGCAGCACCTACTTCCACGAGGCCGACTCGGCGGTCGGCTTCTCCGAGTTCAACGAACCGGGCTTCATCACCGGCCCGCAGCAGTTCGAGCAGGCGGCCTCAGATGTCAACTTCGGCTTCAACTGGTCCTATGTCGATGCCAACCACATCGCCTACTACCTGTCGGGCTGGTACCCCGAACGGGCGGCCAAGACCTCGCCCGACTTCCCCGTGCTCGGCACCGGCGAATACGACTGGCAGGGCTTTGACCCGACCCTGCACACGAGCACGCGCATCCCCTTCGAAGCGCACCCCAACGCGCTCGACCCGACCTTCCTGGTCTCCTGGAACAACAAGCAGGCGCCGCGCTTCTCCAGCGCCGACGACAAGTACTCGTTCGGCTCGATCTACCGCATGCAGCTGATCCGCAACTTCATCGAACAGGATCTCTCCGGCGGCAAGAAGATGCAGCCGGCGCAGCTGGTCAGCGCGATGGACGAGGCCGCCACGCAGGACATTCGCAGCGTGCAGCTGTGGCCGCTGCTCAAGCAGGCGCTCGGCAGCCCGAGCGATCCTCAGCTGCAGGAAGCGATCGCCAAGCTGGACGCCTGGTACGCCGACGGCGGGCATCGCCGCGACCTCAACAACACGAGCATCTCCAGCCCGGGCACCTACCAGCACAACGAAGCGATCACGATCATGGACGCCTGGTGGCCGAAACTGCTCGAAGCGGAGTTCCGACCGTCGCTCGGCGACGCTGCCTTCGAACAGCTCCACGGCATGCTCGAATTCGGTCTGCCCAACCCGGGCGGCGAACCGACCGCGCCGGACTTCGCCGACGGCTGGTACGGCTATGTGAGCAAGGATCTGCGCGACCTATTCGCGGCAAACGGCGAAGGCTCCAGGCCGCGCGGTCCGTACTCGCAGACCTACTGCGGCGGCGGCGGTCTGGAAGCGTGTCGCCAAGCGCTGCAGAGCTCGCTGCTGGAAGCGCTCTCGGTCACCCCGCAGCAGCTCTACGGCCACGGCGAATGCGCCGAAAACGCGCAGGCCAGTTGCTATGACATGAACCGCTTCGTGAGCGCCAGCGGCGTCTCGGTGCCGCCGTTCCCCTTCCAGAACCGGCCGACGTTCCAGCAGGTCGTGGAACTGACCAAAACAGCCGGGCGGTAGCGCGAGATGACCGCCTGGCGCAGACGCTCGCTGCTCGCCGCGCTCGCAGCGGTGCTGCTCGCGTCGGCTGTCGCGTCGGCGCTGTTCGCCGCTGCGGCGCCGGCCGAGTTCCCGCTCTACGGCACGGGAAGCGCCGGCGAACCGGCGAGCTGGAAGCTCGCGCCCGGGCAGCTGCCGAGCAACATCGGCGGGCTCGCCTGGAAGTTCGCCGCGACGCCGGCCACGCCGTCGGCGAGCAACCCGGTGGAAGCCGCTCAGGTGACCAAAAACAACTCGCAGACCGACGCGATGGCTCCGACCTTCACGATCGCCGACAAGGCCACCGTGGGCAAGCAGGTTCCCGAAGCCTTCGAAGGCCAGAGCAAAGATACGCTCGTCACTGCGATCACCGGCGGCTCATCCGAACAGACCGGCCTCACCGTGACGCTCGCGCTGAGCAACGAAGAAGCGCTGGAGATAAAAGCCAAGACGCGAGCGGGCAAATAGCAGGTCAGCGACCGCCGCTTGGGCGGCAGAGCGCGCGCGAGCTTGCCGTGCAGCGCACGCGTGCGCTGCGCCAGTCGGTTCTGCGTCCGCACCAGTCAGTGGCGGAAATGGCCGTCGACGAGGCCGAGGGAACCTATGCCGCCGGCGTCTTCGAGGAGGACGTGCTGATCGCCGTCGGGCTGATCGCGCCCAGCCCCGACCTGGGCGGGTGGCGCGTGCGCGGCATGGCCACGGCGCCCGACGCGCGCAACCGCGGAGCGGGCGCGGCGGTGCTCGACGAGCTGCTGCGCCACGCCGCCGCTCACGGCGCCTCGCGCGTGTGGTGCAACGCGCGCACGCCCGCACAACGCTTCTACGAGCGCGCCGGCTTTCACGTGAGCTCGCAGGTGTTCGACGTGCCGCAGATCGGTCCGCACGTCGTCATGGAACGCGCCCTGCCATGAGCGGTCCGCAGCGTGCGAGCGGCGCGACTCGCGTTGTGCTGTCGCGGCGCTGAGCGCCGGCCGCGCTCACTCCACCCAACGGTCCAGCAGCGGGTCCGCGTCGGCTCCGGCGCGCATCAGCGCCAGCGCCGGCGCGCGCAGGTCGCGCTTGGTGCGCGCGTAGACCTCCGGCACGAGCGCCGCCAGGCGCGCGGCGACGTGCAGCGCGCGATCGAGCACGTCGTCGGGCGCCAGCACCTCGTCGAACACGCCAAGGCGCTCGCATTCGCTCGCGTCGGTCAGCTCGCTGCCGAGCGCCAGCACGCGCGCCGCCTGCGGCGTCAGCTCGGCCTGCACGACGCCGATCGCGGCCTGCGGATAGGGCACGCCGACCTTGACCTCCGTCAGCCCGTAGCGCCCGGCGCTCGAGGCCACGCGGATGTCCGCGCAAAGCGCCAGCACCATGCCGCCGGCGATCGCGTGGCCGGTGATCGCGCCGACGACGGGAAACTCCAGCTCGTAAGCGCCAAGCGCCATCGCGTTGATGCCCGAAACCATCTCGCGCTGCTGGGCCGGGCCGTAGTTCGGCACCGCCTTCAGGTCGGCGCCGGCCGAGAAGCAGCCCGGGCGCCCGGCGAGCACGAGCGCGCGCGGCGCCTGCGCGGAGACGCTCGCGACACCCTCGATGACCTCGCGCAGCAGCGACACGTCCATCGCGTTCGCCGGCGGGCGATCGACGGTCAGCAGCACCACGCCGTCCTCCTGCTCGTCGATGCTCACGTGCTCCATCGCCTCAGCCTATGCCACGCCTGGGCAGGCCGTGCTGCCTCCGCCCCCGCAGGCGCGCCGAGCACGTCCCCGCGGGCGCATGCTCGGCGTGACTACGATCGGTCGATGACCAGCGTTCGTGTGCTGCGCGTGTTCACCGACTCCTCGGGAGCGTCGGGCAATCCGCTCGGCGTCGTGCGCGATGCGGGTGAGATCGCCCACGCCCGTCGCCAGGCGATCGCCAGCGAGCTCGGCTACTCCGAGACCGTGTTCGTCGAGCGCGACTCCCACGTGCAGATCTTCACGCCGGCAGTCGAGCTGCCGTTCGCCGGACACCCGATGGTCGGCACCGCCTGGCTGCTCGGCGAGCCGGTGCTGCACGCACCGGCGGGCGACGTCGCCACGCGCGTGCAGGCCGATCGCGCCTGGGTGCTTGCGCGCGCCGAGTGGTGCCCGGACTTCGAGCGCCGCCGGCTGGCCAGCCCTGACGAGGTCGAGGCCTTCGACGCGCCGGCAGCCGGCAGCCTGCACGTGTGGGCCTGGAGCGACGAGCCGAGCGGCCACATCCGCGCGCGTGTCTTCGCCCCCGACCTGGGCGTGCCCGAGGACCCGGCCACGGGCTCTGCGACGGTCGCGTTGTGTGCGCAGCTCGGTCGCGCGATCGCGGTCGAGCAGGGACCCGGCTGCGAGATCGAGGCGAGACCGGTCAGGGACGGTCTGATCGAGCTCGGCGGACGCGTCGCCGACGACGGCATCCGCGAGCTGTAACGGCGCGCGACTTGCGCCTGGCTCAGGCCTGCGGGAAACGCGCAGCCCACGGCTCGTGCTGCACGCCTGCGCCGTTGATCACATACGACAGCAGGCGATACCAGCCGGCCGTCACGAGCAGCTCCAGCAGCTGATCGTCGGCGTAGCTCGCCGCGAGCTTCGACCACAGCTCGTCGGACACCGTCGCGGTGTCGTGCAGCTGGTCGCACAGCTCGATCAGCAGCGATTCGGCGTCGCTCCACACGGGGTCGTCGGCGGCTGCCGCGACCGTCGCTGCGATCTGCGCGTCTGTCAAACCCAGCGGCTTGGCAAAGGCCAGCGCGTGCACGCCCCACTCGTACTCCGCGCCCGCTCGCGCGCACGTGCGCGCGATCACGATCTCGCGCTCGCGTGGCGCGACGCGCCCGTGGCCGAGAATGCCCGCGCCGAGCGGGCGCATGCGCGAGGCCAGCTCGTCGTGCACGTTCAGCGTGCGAAACAGCTTCAGCGGCTCCACGTCGCTGCCGGGCGGCATCCACTTGCGCAGCGACGCCTCCATCTCCGGCGTATAAGGCGGCTGCAGCGGCGCGATGCGAGGTTGCCGGGCGGTCTGCGGCATGACAGGCTCCCTTTGTTCGTGCTTCGGTTATCGAGGCAATGGGACGATAGCTTCTAAATCCAAAGCACGCCAGAACGCGAACACGAGTGCGAAGCAATCATCAAAAAATTCACCTGCGCCTTCGCCCGATGAGATGTGCTTGCGCGAGCCGTCTAAACGGCATCGCTACGCTAGCCCACCGATGAACAGCCAATCCGCCGCAATCGAGGTCGACCAGCTCGTGCGCGAGTTCCGCAAGGGGCCGCGCGCGGTCGACGGCATCGATCTCGCCGTCTCGCCGGGCGAGATCTACGGCTTTCTCGGGCCCAACGGCGCCGGCAAGTCGACCACCGTGCTGATGCTGACCACGCTGCTGCCGCCGACCAGCGGCCGCGCGAGCGTCGGCGGCTATGACATCGTGCGCGAAGGCGCGCACGTGCGTGCATCGATCGGCGCCGCGCTGCAGGAGGCGGCGCTCGACGCGATCCTCACCGGTCGCGAGCACCTGATGCTGCAGGCCACGCTTCAGGGAATGCCCAAGGCCGAGCGCGCCGGCCGCGCGCAGGAGCTGCTCGAGCGCGTCGGCCTGACCGAAGCGGCCGACCGGCGCGTCGGCGGCTACTCCGGCGGCATGAAGCGCCGCCTGGATCTCGCGCTGGCGCTCGTGCATCGCCCGCGCATCCTGTTCCTCGACGAGCCGACCACCGGCCTCGACCTGCAGAGTCGCAGCGCGCTGTGGGAGGAGGTCGCGCGGCTGGCGCGCGACGAGGGCATGACGGTCTTTCTGACCACGCAGTACCTCGAGGAGGCCGATGCGCTGGCAGATCGCGTCGGAATCATCGACCACGGCCACATCGTCGCCGAGGGCACGCCGACCGCGCTGAAGGACGAAATCGGCAGCCCCAGCGTCGAGGTCGAGCCGGCCGACGCGAGCGAGTGCGATGCGCTGATGACGCAGCTGGAGCGCTTCGGCACGCTCGCGCGCAACGGTCGTGGCGCCGTCACCGTGCAGATCCCCGGCGGAGAGACGCAGCTCGCGGAGATCGTGCGCACGCTCGACCAGGCTCACCTGAAGGTCGCCTCGCTGCAGCTGCACCAGCCCTCGCTCGACGACGTCTTCCTGGCGAAGACCGGGCGCAAGCTCGAGGGCGCCGGCGACGCCGACGATGAGCAGTAGCGCCGTAACCCCGGCCGCCGCGGCAGGCGGCGCGGGCGCCGGCGGCCTCGCGCTGGCCACGCCGAGCCTCGTCGACCAGATCCTGGCAATCGCTTGGCGCTCGGTGAAGCGCACGTATCGCCAGCGCGCGCTGCTCGTCTTTCCGCTCGTCTTTCCGCTGATCCTGTTCGCGATCAACGGCAGCTCGCTGAGCGCCGCGCGCAAGATCCCCGGTTTTCCGGACGTCAGCTACCGTGACTTCGCGCTCGCCGTGCCGTTCATCCAGGGCGCTCTGTTCGTCGCCGTCAGCGCCGGCACCGATCTCGCCCGCGACATCGAGTCGGGATTCTTCGATCGGCTCGCGCTGACGCCGCTGCGCGGCTCGGCGCTGCTCGCCGGACAGCTCGGCGGCGCGGTCGTCGTCGCCTGCGTGCAGTCGCTGGTCTATCTCGGCGTCGGCATCGCCAGCGGCGTCGGCATCGCCAGCGGCTTCGGCGGCGCGCTCGTGCTGCTGGCACTGTCGATCCTGATCGCCTTCGGCTTCGCCGGGCTCGGCGCGCTGCTGGCGCTGCGCTTCGGCACCGGCGAAGCCGTACAGGGCTTCTTCCCGCTGCTGTTCGTGACCGTTTTTCTCAGCTCCTCCAGCCTGCCGCGCAACCTGATCAAGACCGACTGGTTCAAAGAGGTCGCCACGTACAACCCTGTCTCGTATCTGATCGAGGGCGTGCGCAGCCTGATCATCACCGGCTGGGACGGCCAGGCGCTCGCGCTCGGCTTCGGATTCGCGTTGGCGCTCAGCGTGATCACTCTGTCCCTCGCGGGCGCGGCAATGAAGAACCGGCTGGTGCGCACGTGAGGCGCTTCTACTACGTGGCCCGCGGAGTCGCCTGGCGCTCGGTGCACAACACCGTGCACAACCCCGCCATCCTGCTCCCGTCGCTGATCTTCCCGCTGTTCTTCCTCGCCGCGTTCGCCGGTGGCCTTTCACGCATCGCCGACGTTCCCAACTTCGACTACAAGCCGGGCTACACGGCCTTCCAGTTCGCCTTCGTGTTCCTGCAGTCGGCCGCCTTCGGCGGCGTGTTCACAGGCTTCGCCATCGCGCGCGACTTCGACTCGGGCTTCGCCCGACGGCTTCTGCTGTGCGCGCCGCAGCGCAGCGGCATCATCGCCGGCTACGCGCTCGGCGCGCTCGGGCGCTGGCTGATCACGGCGACCGTGATCACTGTCGCCGCGCTGCTCGCCGGCATGGACGTCGCCGGCGGCGGCGTCGAACTCGTCGGGCTGGTCGGGCTGGGCGTGCTGATGAACCTCGTCGCCGCGCTGTGGGCCTGCGGCGTGGCGATGTTCCTGCGCACCGAACAGGCCGGCGCGCTGATCCAGATGCCCGTGTTCGTCGTGCTGTTCCTCGCTCCCGTCTACGTCCCGCTCAGTCTGCTGACGGGATGGATCCACGCCGTCGCGCGCTACAACCCCGCGACCGTCGCGCTGGAGGCCGCGCGCGGGCTGATCGCCGGCTCGCCCGTGAAGCTGCTGCTGGCCTTCGCGCTGCTGGCCGCCGGCGCCGCCGTGATGGCCGTGTTGGCGCGCCGCGGCCTGGCGTCGGCTGAGCACGCCGGCTGACGCGCGCCGTCGCGTGGCGCATCGCCGGCGCGTGGCGCGGCGCCGTCGCGCGGCGCGCGGCGCGCGGCGCGGCTGACGCTCAAATCGCCGAGCCGGCGAGCTTGCGCAGCAGCGCATGCAGCTCGCGGCGCTCGGCGGCGCTGAGCGCGGCGAAGAACTCCTGCTGCAGCTCGGCGGCCAGCCCGCGGATGCGCTGCAGCGTCTGCTCGCCCTGCTCGGTCAGGTAGATCGTGCGCGCGCGGCGGTCGCCCGGATTCTGGCGGCGTTCGGCCAGGCCGCGCGACTGCAGCTCGTCGATCACCGCGACCATCGAGCTGGGGTCGATTGCGGTCTTCTCGTGCAGCTGCTGCTGGCTCATTCCCGGCTGCGCGGCGACCATCGTCATCACGCCGAAGTGGCGCGGATGCAGGCCCTCGGGCTCCAGCGCCTTGTGAAAGCGCCGGCTGGAAGCCTCGCCCAGACGCGCCAGCAGGTACCCCGGGAACACGCCGAGCTCCCCCGGTATCGGCCCTCCATCCCACATGCGCTCATTCTACGCGACGCACATCATTTGTGGTACAAATCATTTTCGCCGCAAGCAGTTGGCCCGATTGCCTCGATGAGTTCCGGCACGGGCGCCCGTCGTAAGGGGTGGACGCAAACGATCGAAGGAAGGCGCGCATGGAATCTCTGACACGCTGGGTGCTGGCCCACAAACGCATCGTCGTGATCTTCTGGGTGGTGCTGACGATCGTCGGCATGGCCTCCGCGGGGCCGGCGAGCAAAGCGCTCAAACAGAAATTCTCCGTGCCCGGCAAGGAAGGCTGGGTCACCAACGAGCAGATCGCGCGCGACTTCCACGGCACCGGCGGCAACAACTCGCCGCTGCTGCCCGTCGTCACGCTGCCGGCCGGGCAGTCGGTCGACTCGCCGCGCGTGCTCGCTGAACTGCGCGCCGTCGAAGCGCGCCTGCAGCAGGCGCTGCCCGGCAGCCGCGTGGCCAGCTACGCGACGACCAAGAGCCGCACGTTCCTCTCCAAGGACGGCCGCACGACGTTCATCCTCGCCTACCCGCGCCCCGACCCCAAAGAATCCTTCAACAACAACCCCAAAGCGGCCAAAGCGGCCACGCGGGCTCTGAAAGGCGCGACGGTCGCCGGCGCGCCGGTGCACGTCACCGGCTACGACGCGCTGTCGGTGCAGAGCGGCGGCGGCGAAGGACCCGGCGTGCTCGTCGAGGCGATGCTCGGCGGCTTCGGCGCCCTGCTCGTGCTCGCCTTCGTGTTCGCCTCGTTCCTGGCGCTGGTGCCGATCATGATGGCGATCGTCTCGATTCTCACCACCTTCCTCGTCGTCTGGGGCCTGACGACGATCACCGAAGTCTCGCCCATCGTGCAGTTCCTGATCGCGCTGATCGGTCTCGGCGTGTCGATCGACTACGCGCTGATCGTCGTCGTGCGCTGGCGCGAGGAGCGCAGCCACGGGCTGCAGGACGATGAGGCGATCGTGCGCGCGATGACGACCGCCGGGCGCGCTGTCGTGTTCAGCGGCACGACCGTGGCGATCGGCCTGCTCGCGCTCGTCGCGCTGCCGCTGCCGTTCCTGCGCTCGGTCGGCTACGGCGGGCTGCTGATCCCGCTGATCAGCGTGTTCGTCGCCGTCACGCTGCTGCCGGTCGTGCTCTCAAAGCTCGGCCCGCGCCTGGACTGGCCGCACGTGCGCGACGACGACAAGGCCAGCCGCGCGTGGACCGGCTGGGCCAATCTGGTCGTGCGCCGTCGCTGGGTCGCCGCGCTCGGCGCCGGGCTCGTGCTTCTCGCGCTCGTCGTCGCGGCGACCAACCTGCAGCTCGGCCTCTCCAACCTCAACACGATCGCCAAGCGGGGCGACGCCAAGACCGGACTGGTCGCGCTGGAGCGCTCGGGCATCGGCTCGGGCGCGCTGCTGCCCAACGAGGCGCTCGTCGAAGGCGCGACGCCACCGCAGAAGGTCGCAACGGCGCTGGCCGCCGTGCCCGGAGTGCACGGCGCCGTGGCGCCCGTCTCGCCAGAATGGCGCAGCAACGGCGCGGCGGTGGTCGACGCGCTGCAGACGCCCGACGGCTCCTCACCGGCCGGTCGCGCCGTGCTCGATCGCGTGCGCACGGTCACCCACCAGCTCGGCGACGGCGTGCGCCTCGGTGGCCTGGGCGCGCAGAACCACGACTTCATCGAAGCCGTCTACGGCAACTTCCCGCTGATGATCGCGCTGATCGGCGTCGTCACGTTCATCCTGCTGGCGCGCGCCTTCCGCTCGCTGCTGCTGCCGCTGAAGGCCGTCATCCTCAACGTGATCAGCGTCGGCGCGGCGTGGGGCGTGCTCGACCTGATCTGGCAGCGCGGCCACGGCTCGGACCTGATCTGGGGCATCACGGCGACCGGCTCGGTCACCGCCTGGATCCCGTTGATGGTGTTCGCGTTCCTGTTCGGGCTGTCGATGGACTACGAGGTGTTCATCCTCGCGCGCATGCGCGAAGAATATGACGCGACCGGCACCACCGACACGGCCGTCGTGCGCGGCATCGGGCGCACCGGGCGACTGGTCACGAGCGCCGCGCTGATCCTGTTCCTGGCGTTCCTGTCGCTCGCCTCCGGCCCGGAGACCGAAGTCAAAGTGCTGGCCACCGGGCTGGCCGCCGGCATCCTGCTCGACGCGACCGTGATCCGTGCCCTGCTGGTGCCGGCGGTCGTCTCGCTGTTCGGCCGCTGGAACTGGTGGCTGCCGCGCCTGCCCGCGCGCCTGCTGCGCGTCGAGCCGTCGCTGCCGCCGCGCTCACAACCCGGCGAGGTCTGACTCAGGCCTCGGCCGGAACCTCGTGCAGCAGCGTGCGGATCACCTCGTCGCGGATCTGCACGCTGTCGAGCGCCGACTCAGATGTCAGCGCGCGGATCGCCAGGCCGTTGAGGATCGCGTCCAGCCGCCAGCTCCAGGGGATCGCGCCGGGCGGTTCGCTCGGCACGACACCCTCGAGCGCGCTGTCGATCAGCTCATACCAGCTGGTCAGGCGCGACTCGATCGTGTGGCGCAGCTCAGGCAGGCGCACGGCCTCCCCGTAGGCGTTGATCCACACGCGCCAGGTCTCGCCGGCGTCCTGGTCCTCGCCATCAGCGAGCACCGCGTCGAGCAGCGCCGTCAGGCGCTCGCGACCGGGTGGGATGCCGTCGAGCGCCTGCACCATGCGCCCGTGCGCGCGTTCGGAGACGAAGTCCAGCGCGTGCATCAGCAGGTCCTGGCGGTTGGCGAAGTAGTGGTTGAGCATGCCCGTGCTCACGCCCGCCTCGTCGGCGACCACGCGCATGGTCGTTCCCGAGAAGCCCTCCCGCGCGATGACCGTCGACGCCGCCCGGCAGATCTGCTCGCGTCGTATCGGCCCCATCCCTAGCTTTGGCACAGCCGCCGCATGGTCGCACATCCGTGGACCGATTCGCAACGACCGAATGCGACCTGGCACATCGGCTTGACACGAAGAGATAACATCCCATTTAGTCGGCCAATTTGACTATGGACTTGTGCGAGACACCCAGCGCGAGAGCCAGCGCAGCGCACAGCGCCGGTGAGCCGATCGCGCGGAACCTGCGCCGTTGGCGCAATACGCGCGAGCTGACCCTGTCTGCGCTCGCAGCCCAGGCGGGCGTCGCCAAGTCGACCGTCTCACTGATCGAGCGCGGCCACGGCAACCCGTCGATAGACACAGTCGGAGCGCTCGCCGCCGCGCTCGGCGTGCCGTTCGCCAGCCTGTTCGAGGACGAGTCTGCCGCCGAGGAGGTGGCGCTCGTGCGCGAGCGCGAGAGCCCTGTGATCGCCGCCGATCCCGCGGGCCTGCAGGGCGAGGGTCTGGTCGTCCGTCACATGCTCACGCGCTCGGGCGGCGCGCTGATCGAGATCTACACGCTGCAGCTGCAGCACGGTGCCGTGCGCCATGCCGAGCCCCACGTCACGGGTCTGTTCGAGCACGTCACCGTCGCCGCCGGCAGCGTGCAGATCAGCTCTGACTCCTTCAGCGAGGTGCTGAACGCCGGAGACCTGATCAGCTTCCGCGCCGATCGCGCGCACAGCTATCGCGTGATCGAGGGTCCAGTCAGACTCGTAGCCGTGCACGAATACCCGCAGCACGCGCCGGTCGACTGAGGCCTTGGCGCGCGGGCAAGCGCGCCCGTATCCTGCGCGCGTGTCCGCGGCCATCACACGCCTGCTGATCTCCTGTGCCGATCGCCCGGGCATCGTCGCCGCGAGCTCGCGCCTGCTCACCGACGTGGGCGCGAACATCGTGCGCTCAGACCAGCACACGACCGACCCGCGCGGCGGCACGTTCTTCATGCGCATGGAGTTCGACCTGCAGCTGAGCGCCGCCGAGCGCGTGCAGCTCGAGCGTCGCTTCGCCGAGGAGGTCGCCCGGCCGCTGCAGATGCAGTGGCGCATGTGGGATGCGGCGACTCCCAAGCGCGTGGCGATTCTCGTCTCGCGCCAGGACCATTGCCTGCTCGACCTGCTGTGGCGCTGGCGTCGCGGTCAGCTGGAGATGGACGTCGCGCTGGTCGTCTCCAATCACGCAGACCTGCGCGAGGACGTGGAGTCCTTCGGCCTGCCCTTCGTGCACATCCCGGTGAGCCCCGAGCATAAGCGCGACGCCGAGCAGCGCCTGCTGGAGCTGCTGTCCGAGCAGCGCGTCGACCTCGTCGTGCTGGCGCGCTACATGCAGATCCTCAGCGGCGAGCTGCTCGACGCGCTCGAAGCTCCGGCGATCAACATCCACCACTCCTTCCTGCCGGCGTTCGCCGGCGCGAGCCCCTATGAGCAGGCCAAGCAGCGCGGCGTCAAGCTGATCGGCGCCACCGCGCACTACGTCACCGAGGGGCTGGACGAGGGTCCGATCATCGAGCAGGACACCGTGCGCGTGACCCACCGCGAAGACGTTGGCGCGCTGCGGCGCCTCGGCGCGGACATCGAGCGAACGGTGCTCGCGCGCGCCGTGCAGTGGCACTGCGAAGACCGCGTGCTGCGTGCGGGCGCCACGACGGTCGTGTTCTAGGCGACGATGTGTCCTGGTGAGCGGCCTCTACTTCTCACACCCCTCCTCGCTGGAGCACGATCCGCGCGAGCTGGTGCGCGCACACCACGACACGCTCGATCGCCTGATCGCGATCGAGGCACTGCTCGGCGCCGAGCGGTGGCTGGGCTGGGAGCGTCGCGTCGCGCCGGCCGCGCCACAGCGATGGCTCGAGCTCGTGCACGAGCCGCAGCAGATCGCACAGATCGAGCGCCTGGCAGCGGCCGGCGGCGGAGCGGTCGACCTCGACACGGTCGTCGGCGCGTCCTCCTATGAGGCGGCGCTGCACGCCGTCGGCGGCGCCTGCGAGATGGTCAGCGCGCTGCTCGCCGGCGAGTCTGCGCTCGGCTTCTCGGCGATGCGCCCGCCCGGTCATCACGCCGAGCCCGATCGCGCGATGGGCTTCTGCCTGTTCAACAGTGCCGCCGTCGCCGCGGCGCTGGCGATCGCCGAGCTTGGCGCGCGGCGCGTGCTGATCCTCGATTGGGACGTGCATCACGGCAACGGCACCGCCGAGGCCTTTCGCACGCGCTCAGACGTGCTCTACGCGAGCATCCATCAGGGCGGCATCTATCCCGGCACCGGCGCGCTGCGCGACGTCGGGTCCGGCGACGGCGAGGGCTTCACGCTGAACCTGCCCGTGGCCGGCGGCTCGCGCGAGGACGAATGGCTGTCGCTGATCGAGCACGTCGTGCTCGTCGCGGCGCGTGCCTTCGCGCCCGATCTGGTGCTGGTCTCTGCCGGCTTCGACGCGCATCGCGCCGATCCGCTGGGCGGGTGCGAGCTGGAGTCGAGCTCCTTCGGCGAGCTCGCGCGCCATGTGCGCGCGTTTGCACACGAAGCCGAGATCCCTGTCGGCGTGATCCTCGAGGGCGGCTATGAACCGGCGGCGCTCGCGCAGTCGGTGCGCGAGACGCTGCTCGCTCTAGGCGACGAGCACGCGCCGCGCTCGGTGTCCGCGCGGCTGGGGCCGACAGAGCGCGCCGTGGAGCAGATGCGCCGTTACTGGTCGTTGTGACGCGTGCGCTTGCCGGGCGGTGCGGGGAGTTGTGTCTTCTTTCGCCGAGCGATAGCGATGGTATCTACGTTGTAAATACGATGGCAATGTTGTACGTGACAAACCCAATGGCTCTAGCGGAGTCCCACGCGTAGTGGC
>DATARK010000127.1:0-24193 GCA_036264175.1 Solirubrobacteraceae bacterium | reverse complement strand
GGCGTGCACTTCGCGATGGAGTACCTCTACCAGCGAAACCGCTGGGTCGCGCGCGAGGCCGGTCCTGAGCCGAGCACCGCCCAGCCCGCCGTCGAGCATGTGATCAGCGCCAAGGATCGCGACGTCGTCGTGATCGGCGGCGGCGACACCGGCGCCGACTGCGTTGGCAACGCGCTGCGCGAGGGCGCGCGCTCGATCACACAGCTGGAGCTCTTGCCAGAGCCACCCAAGCATCGCCCCGACGACCGCACGCCGTGGCCCGAGTGGCCGTTGAAGTACCGGCTCAGCTACGCGATGGAGGAGGCCAAGCAGGCGCAGGCCGGCGAGCAGGACTACTCGGTCGTGACCACGCGCTTCTCAGATGACGGCGACGGCGGCGTCGCGGCGCTGCACATCGCCCAGGCCGAGGCGGCGCCGCCGTTTGCGCCCGTCGAGGGCAGCGAGCGCGAGCTCAAGGCGCAGCTGGTGCTGCTGGCGATGGGCTTTCTGCACCCCGAGCAGGAGCTGCTGGACGGACTCGGAGTGGCCAAGGACCCGCGCGGGAATGTCAAGACGGCCAAGCCCTACGCCAGTTCGGTGGACGGCGTGTTCGCCGCCGGCGACGCGCGGCGCGGCCAATCGTTGATCGTCTGGGCGATCAACGAGGGGCGCCAGTGCGCGCGCATGGTCGACCGCTATCTCGCCGGTCTGCGCAACGGCGCGACCGACGGCGCCGCGCGCGATCAGGGCCGCGCCGGACACGCCGACGCCGATCGTGGGCCGGAGGGGCCGCCGCTCCACGTCGGGCCGGGCGTTCCCGCCGAGGACTAGTACTGGCCAGCCGGCCAGGACGCCGGCTTTTCTCTAGGCTGGGCTGCGTGACGGGGTCGACAGAGAACGGGCGTGCGAGCGAGGCTGCGCTGCCGCGTACGTGCATCATCGGCGCCGGCTCGTCGGGAATCGCCGCGGCCAAGGCGCTGCACGAGCGGGCGATCCCCTTCGACTGCATCGAGAAGTCCGATCGCGTGGGCGGCAACTGGGTGTTCGCCAACAAGAACGGCATGTCGGCGGCCTATCGCGACCTGTTCATCAACACCTCGCGCGAGCGCATGGCCTACACCGACCTGCCGATGCCCGCGAGCTATCCGGACTTTCCCCACCACACGCACATCGCGGCCTACTTCGACGACTACGTCGACCACTTCGGCTTTCGCGATCGCATCCTCTTCGAGACCGGCGTCGAGCACGCCGCGCGCCGCGAGGACGGGACCTGGGAGGTGCGTCTCGACAACGGCCAGACGCGCGAGTACGACGCGCTGATCGTCGCCAACGGCCACCACTGGAAGCCGCGCTGGCCCGAACCGGCGTTCCCCGGCTCGGACACGTTCTCGGGCGTTCAGATGCACGCGCACTCCTACATCGACAACTCGATCTTCGCCGGCAAGCGCGCCGTCGTGCTGGGCATGGGCAACTCGGCGATGGACATCGCCGTGGAGTCCTCATACGTCGCCGAGCGCACGTACCTGGCGGCGCGCAGCGGCGTATGGATCATCCCCAAGTACATCTTCGGCAAACCGGTCGACCAGCTGCGCAACGACCCGCGCATCCCCTTCAAGATCTGCCAGCGCTTCATCCAGCAGATGGTGCGCAGCTACGCCGGGCCGCCGGAGCGATACGGCCTGCCCAAGCCGACCCACCGCTTCGGCGAGGCTCACCCCACGGTTTCAGGGCGCATTCTCGACCGCATCCAGCACGGCACGATCACGCCCAAGCCGAGCATCGAGTCGCTGCAGGGCTCGCAGGTGCGCTTCGTCGACGGCAGCACCGTCGACGCGGACGTCGTCGTCTACTGCACCGGCTACCAGATCGCGTTTCCGTTCTTCGACGAGGAGTTCATCTCGGCGCCCGACAACCACATCGAGCTGTTTCGGCGGGTCTTCCATCCGGACGTGCCGAACGTCTTCTTCGTCGGCCTATTGCAGCCGCTCGGCGCGATCATGCCGCTCGCCGAGGCGCAGGGCGCGTGGGTGGGCGACCACCTGCGTGGCGACTACGCGCTGCCGCCGGCCGCGCAGGTGCGCGCCGACATCGACGCCGACCAGGCGAGCATGCGCAAGCGCTACGTCGCCTCCAAGCGCCACACGATCCAGGTCGACTTCGACGACTACCTCTACGCCCTGAACAAGGAGCGCGCCGAAGGCTTCGAGCGAGCGCGCGCGGACGGGTTCAGGCTGCCTCTGCGATGCCAACGTTCTGCCGGCACAACCGCTTCGTAGATCGCTGTCCGATCTGCAGCAAGACGCTGCCGGGCAACGCGCCCGCCGAGCGCGCCACGCCTGGCCGCGCGCGCCCGCGCAAAGCCGCGTCCAGCGGTCGCGCCGGTACCCGGGGCGGCGCGGCGCTGCGTGTGCGCCATCAGGAGCGCGCCGTGGAGGATGGCTACTCCTCACCGCTGATTCCCGGCCTGCGTGCGTCGGCCGACGCCGCGCGGCTGGCCGAGGAGATCGCGTTCTCCAACGCGCGCTTGCTGGCGCTGGATGCGCTCGGGCCCGAGCCCGGTTTGACCGCGCGGCAGCTCTATGGCCACGTCAAGTCGTTGCTTGCCGCGGGCGACCTCGAGCAGACGACGTGGGTCTGCTTTCTGGTCGCCTACCTCTGCCCGCTGGAGGGTCCCGAGCCTTTCGCCGGCGTCGTCCAGGCCCTGCAGACGCCGCGCGAGCAGCTCTCAGCCCTGACCGACGTGGCGCTGGGGCCACGCACTTCGCACGACCCTGGGCGTGGCTCGCGCACGCTCGATGCCTACCGTCAGTGGACCGGCCAGGCGGGCTCGCAACAGCTCGCCCTCTCCGGCGACGCGAGCTGGACTGCGCAACGACGCTTCGAGCGACTCTTCGAGCGCGTTGCGCTGCCCGGGCTTGCGCGCGCCGCGCGCTATGAGCTGCTGATGCTGCTCGGTGCGCTCGGCGCCTACGAGCTGCAGGCGGACTCGCTGCACTTCTCGGCCGCGCGCCCAGGCGGCGCCGAAGACCCGGCGACGCTCGCCGCCAAGCGTGTGTTCGCGATCGGCGACCCGCTGCTGCTCGACCGCCGCGCCGGCGCGCTCGCCGAGGCGGTCGCTGTGCCGGTGGGCTCGCTGGAGCTTGCGCTGGCCAACTGGGGCGTCGGCGAGCGCGCGACGCTTGGCTTTCCGGCGCTGGAGCCGGACGCGGAGACACTGGCCCGAGCACGCGGTGCGCTGGCGCTCTGAACCACAAAAAGTGCCGTCCACACGGCCGCCTACAGTGCCTGCTGTCAGTTGTCTTTGCAATCGCCCCCGGGAGTTGCGATGCCACTTTGCTTCATCGAGCCTCAGGACGCAATTCGAGTGATCGCCGAGTCGGTTGGGCGCGAGGCGCGCCGCCAGCTGGTCAGCGAGGTCGTGCGCGCGTGGGTGGATGACATTCCCGAGCCGGAGCTGTCTGTGCACTACGCCAAGGCGATCGCCGATCTCGACGAGGACGATCTGCACCTGCTCGCGGCCTGGCACGCGTCGTTGGAGGTCGGACAGCCGATTCCCAACACCGACTTCCTCGTCGGCGTGTTCCCGAGCCTCGGGGAGAATCGCCGCGAGGCGCTGAAGATCGCCGCGGGCTTTCGCGGCGAGGAAGCCTTCCAGGCGGGAGTCTCCGAGGAGCAGGCGCTGGACACCGTGCTGCCGCGGCTGTCGCGCGATCGCGCCATCGAGCTCGCTCAGGAGTGCATCCAGCTGTACATGTGGGACCGCCTCGGCTCCTCCAACTAGTAGTAGGAGCCTAGGGTGCCTGCAGACGACGCCAGCTAGACTCGGCTCATGTCAGATGTCGCCGCTGCGCCCTCCGTCGATGACGTGATGGATGCGCTGACCAACGTGATCGATCCCGAGCTGGGCCTGGACTTCGTCGAGCTGGGGCTGATCTACGGCGTGGAGGTCAACGAAGGCAATGTCAACGTTACGTTCACGCTGACCACGCCCGGTTGTCCGATCGGCCCGCAGGTGACCGAACAGATCGACGAGTTCGTCGGCGAACTGGACGGCGTCAAGTCGATCGACTCCGAGATGGTCTTCACGCCGCCGTGGTCGCCGGAGAAGATGAGCGAGGACGCCAAGTTCGCGCTCGGCTACTGAGTCGGCGGCTCTAAGAGCCGTTCGACGGTCGGGTGCTACGCGGCCGCTTCGGAGTCGATCTCCTCGCCGCGCTTCTGCAGGAAGCTGCCCATCGCGCCGGCGAGCGTGGCGATGACCGTGATCGCCCAGATCTCCATGAAGATGTCCAGGACGCGCCCGCCGCCAGAGATCGGGTTCTTGATCGAGGAAGACACGGTCAGCAGTTGCGTGCTCGTCCAAAAAAACGCGCTCCCGTACGTCTTGAGGTCCGTTTCCGGCGAGTGTCGCTCAACCAGGAAGGCGATGAGCGCGCACATCAGGTCGACGCCGAGCGTGGCGAAGAGGATCGCCGTGAGATGGTCTCGCAGCCGCCGATGTGTCGCGGTCGTCGCCCGCGCGACGTTGTAGACCTCCCGTGCGGCTGATGCCAGGACCTTGTGAGGCATTCACGCACTATCTCTCCCGCCGCGGACGAGCCGGCCGAGACTGATCCGCGCGCTAGCCGGTCGTGCTCCCTACAGCACCCTGAGAATGAGCAGGACGATCAGCACCAACGCGATGGCGCCCACGATTCCCCCGACGACCGCGACTTTGACGAGGAACAGCACAATCGCGATGACGATCAGTAGCCCAATCAGCCCTCTCAGCATTTCGTTCCTTTCCTGCGTCCGTTAGGCGGGGGTCAGCGTGAGCTTCCAGGCGAGCTTGCCGAGCTCCTCAGCCAGCTCGCACACCCGCTCCGTCTCGGCCTGCACGCTCTCGGCGACGTCGTCGACGGGCAGTCCGTCTCGACTTGAAGCGATTGCGAGATCGTTGGCCGCTGCCGACAGGGCCCTGCAGGCGAGGCTGACTCGCTCAGCAGCACGGCGAATTCCTGGATCCGCCATCACCCTCCCGCTGCTGCCTCCGAAACCGTCCATGTCACGCTGATACCCGGGACGACGGTCGCCCAATCCGCCGCAGTGCTGTGACGAATCTTAAGCCGGGCTTGACCTGCGCGCGAGGCGCGCTTGAGCATTGCGGGGCACAGTCAAGCGCATGCTCTTCATCCTGATTGCGGTGGGCTGGCTCGCGGCGCTTGCACTGATCGTGGCGGGCTGCGGCGCCGCCGCGCTCGGTGACGGACGTAAGCCGTCCTGAGCGCCCGCCCCGGCGCCGTGGGCTGGCTCACGCGTTCATCGGGTGTGTTCGTTTGCCGATCCACCGGTCGGGTAAGTCACGTGTGGGTTGGCCGCCCAAGGGGGGCCGTCCCAGGGTCGCTGCCTCGCCCCGGCCCAGGCCTGGGCAGTGGCACGGCGGTTAGGGTTGCTTGCGACGCGTTCATGAGGGATGCGCGTCGCAAGCGCCCGTTACCAGCGTGCGCAGAGGCGAGACGCAGTCAGGCCGGCGCTGACGCGGTCAGGCCGGTGCGCCGACGGACTCGCGCGCGAGCGAAACCAGCCTGGCGAGTTCACCGGCGATGTCGTCGCTGATCTTGCCGATGTCCGGCAGGCCGTCGTAGTCGCCGAGCAGCCCGAAGTTCATCTGGCCGTTGTAGGACATGATGCCGATCGCCAGCGCGTGGTTTTCGGGCAGGAAGGCGATCGGGTAGGCGGCGAGCATCTCTCGACCGAGCACATACAGCGGGAACTGCGGTCCGGGCACGTTGGTCACGATCAGGTTGAACAGCCGCGTGGAGAAGTTCAGCCGCGAGGCCTGCGCGAGGATCGTCGGTGGCGCGAAGTTCTGCGCGCCCGCGATCACCTCGGCGCCGAGCGCCTGCTTTGACTCCTTCAGGCCATCCATCGCCTGCGAGACGAAGCGCAGCCGCTGGACCGGATCGGCGATATACACGGGCAGCGGCCCGCGCATCACGACGATCCGGTTGCCGCCCTGGCCGTGCTCGTCCTCGACGCGCACCGAAACGGGCACCAGCGCGCGCATCTCCACGCCCTCTGTGCGTCTGCCGCGCGAGATCAGAAAGCTGCGCAGAGCGCCGGTTACGACGGCGAGCACGACATCGTTGACGGTGCCGCCGAAGGCGTTCTTGACGGTCTTGAAATCTTCCAGGCTGGCGCCGATTCCATAAAAGCGCCGGTGCGGCCCGATCGGCACGTTCAGCGGCGTTTCCGGCGCGGGGTTGAGGCCGGCCCAGACGATCTCGCCGACCCCCTCGGCGGCCTCGCGCGCTCGTGAGAAAGCACGCTCAGGGTGTGCCAGCGCGTCGATCGCGCCCTCGGCCAGCTCGATGCCGGCGCGCACTGCGCCGCGCAGCCCGGCGGCGATGAGCTCGGCCGCGCCCGGCTCGTTGTGGGGCTGCCACGGGCGGCCGTTGTGTTTGATCGGCGGTTGATTCGGCGACAGGTCGAACAGCACAGTCGCCAGGTCGACGCCGGCGATGCCGTCGATCAGCGAGTGGTGGGTCTTGGTGATCAGCGCGAAGCGATCCTCCTCGAGCCCCTCGATCAGCCACATCTCCCACAGCGGCTTTGAGCGGTCGAGCTGCTGGGAGAAGATCCGCGCCGTCAGGCCGCACAGCTGCTCCCAGCCGCCAGGCGACGGCAGCGCGGTATGGCGGATGTGGTACTCCAGGTTGAAGTTCGGATCGTCCACCCACACCGGCCGTCCGCTGTCCAGCGCCGTCGAGGCGAGCTTGTGGCGGTAACGCGGGACCAGGTGCAGGCGCCGGCGGATCTGCTCGAGAAACTCGCCCATCGAGGGAGCTGGGCCCTCGACGATCGTCAACCCGCCGATGTGCATGTGCGAGTGAGCGCTCTCCTGGTGCAGGAACGAGGCGTCCACCGGCGTGAGCCTGTCTAGGTGTCTCTGCGGCACGAGCGCTTAGCGTACCTGGGCGCGCCCTACAATGACAATCGTGTCCAACACCGTCGAAAAGCTGCTGCTCGCAGCGCCGCGCGGCTACTGCGCAGGTGTCGACCGCGCGGTGCAGACCGTCGAACGCGCACTGGAGCTGCATGGCGCGCCAGTGTATGTGCGCAAGGAGATCGTGCACAACAAGCACGTTGTCGAGACGCTGCGCGAGCGAGGCGCGATCTTCGTCGAAGAGGAGACCGAAGTGCCCGAGGGCGCCGTCTGCGTGTTCTCGGCGCACGGCGTGGCGCCGAGCGTGCGCGAGGGCGCGATCGCGCGCAACCTGCAGACGATCGACGCCACCTGCCCGCTGGTGACCAAGGTCCACCGCGAGGCCGTGCGCTTCGCCCAAGACGGCTACACCGTGGTGCTCGTCGGCCACGACTGGCACGAGGAGGTCGAAGGCACGATGGGCGAGGCGCCTGATCGCATTGTGCTCGTGCAGGATGAGCAGGACGTGGAGGAGCTGGAGATCGACGATCCCAGCCGCGTCGCATTCATCACGCAGACGACGCTTGCCGTCGACGAAACCACGGCGATCCTCAAGCGCCTGCGAGAGCGCTTTCCGCAGATCGTCGGTCCGCGCACCGATGACATCTGTTACGCGACCACAAACCGCCAGGCGGCGGTCAAGCAGATGGCTGACGGCTGCGACCTGCTGCTGGTCATCGGCTCACGCAACTCCTCCAACTCGGTGCGTCTGGTCGAGGTCGCCCGTGACTGCGGCACCGAGTCCCATCTGATCGACACCGCCGAGGAGATCCGCGAGGAGTGGCTGCAGGATGCGCGCGTCGTGGGCATCTCCTCGGGCGCCAGCGCGCCGGAGAACCTTGTGCAGGAGCTCGTCCAGTTATTCCGTGACCGCGGCGTGACCGACATCTCCGAGTTCCACGTGATCCGCGAGGACGTGCGCTTCATGCTGCCCAAGCCCGTCCGCGAGCTCGCGTGATCGTCGAGCCAGGCGGCAGCCGGGGCCTGTATCTGCAAGTTGCCGACGACAACCTGACGGACGGATCGCTTAGCCATTAGGCGCGCCAGCGGCGGCGCTTGGCGTGCCGATCGCCCGCGCTCCATCTTTCGATGCGCACGCTGATCCTCTCTGACCTGCACCTCGGCGGTGTCTCGCGCTCAGACCTGCTGCGCCGCCCCGAGCTGCGCGAGCCGCTGCTGGCAGCAGTCGCCGAGGCCGATCGCGTGGTGCTGCTCGGCGACGTGCTCGAGCTGCGCCATGGGCCGCCGCGCGAAGCGCTCGCGGTGGCACGGCCGTTCTTCGAAGAGCTCGGCCGCGTGCTGGATGGGCGCGAGCTCGTGCTCGTGGCCGGCAACCACGACCACGCGCTGATCGAGCCGTGGCTGGCGCTGCGCGCCGAACTGCCTGAGCCCGAGCCACTCGGCCTGCAGCAGCTGCTCGAGCCCGAGCAGGCCTCGCCGATGGTGGCGCGCCTGGCCGAATGGGCGGCGCCGGCGCGGGTGCGCTTTGCCTACCCCGGCCTGTGGATTCGTCCGGACGTCTATGCCACGCACGGGCACTACCTGGACTGCCATCTGACGATTCCCACGATCGAGCGTCTGAGCGTCGGCGCGATGAGTCGGCTGCTGGGGCGGCCGTCGCACACGTTCGGTCAGGTTGCCGACTACGAGTCGGTCACCGCGCCGATGTATGCCTGGCGCCATGCGGTAGCGCGCGATGCGCGCACAGGCAACGCGCTCAACGGCATTGCAACCGTGCACGCCTGGCGCACGCTCGGCGGAGGACGCGACGAGCCGCCGAGCGGGCGCGAGAACGGCGCAGCTCCGCGCGCGCGGAGCAGACGCTCGCTGCCCGCGAGGCTCGGCGCAAAGCTGCGCAGACGCGCGCTCGTTCACGGTTTTCCGCTGGCCGTCGCCGCGCTCAACCGTGCCGGGCTGGGCCCGTTGCGCGCCGAGATCTCCTCCGGCGAGCTGCGCGGCGCTGGCCTGCGCGCGATGGGCGAGGTCGCAGCGCGTCTGGGGCTCGGCGACGCCTACGTCGTCTTCGGCCACACGCATCGCTCGGGGCCGCTGCCCGGCGACGACGCCGGCGAGTGGAACCGACCGGCAACGTCCGACGGCAGGCCCGGAGCGCGATTGATCAACACGGGCAGCTGGACCTACGACTCGATCTTTCTCACGCGCACGCCCGGCGAGAGCCCCTACTGGCCCGGCAACTGCGTGCTCGTCGAGGACTCTGGGGCGCCGGTGCTCAAGCGCCTGCTGCTGGACCGCTCACACGACGATCTGCTGCCGCGCCGACGCGCGGTCAGGCAAGACCCGGTGTGAAGCACGTCGCCAGGCAGCGCACCTCGCCGCGCAGCTCCAGCGCGAGCTCGCCGGCGGCGTGGCGGTCGTGCTCGAGCAGCGCATAGGCGCCCGGCGCGCCAACCGTCAGCTCACGGCTCACGCCGCTCGCCGTGTCGCTCGCCAGCACGGCTCCGTTGCCGTCCAGCACGGCCCACACCGCGCCGGCCTCGTAGGGGCCGCTGTAAGCGCCGGGCTGCTCAGGCGTGGGCGCAGCAAGCACTGCGCCCGGTGCGTCCTCGGGGCGAAGCGGCTGTAGCGGCTCGCGCTCGACGCCCAGCAGCTGCTGGATCGCAAGCTCCGTCTCCGCGTAGGCGCCCTCGCCGTAGTGGTACTCGAACAGCCGCGCTCGGCCATCGAACAGATAGCGCGCCGGCCAGCCCTCGTTCTCGTACTCCTGCCACAGCGCCAGCTCGCTGTCGATCAGCACCGGGTACTCGATCTGCAGCCGCCCGACGGCCTCGCGCGCCGCGTCCTCGTCGCGCGAGGCGTCGAAGCCGGGGGAGTGCACGCCGATCACCCGCAGGCCGTCATCGACATAGCGCTCGTGCCACGCCTTCAGGTACGGCAGCGTGCGCATCGAGTTCGGCCGGCAGAAGTCCCAGAACTCCACCAGCATCGGCCGCCCCCGCTGAATCACGCTGGCCTGGCCGCCCTTCGCGTTCACCCACGGAAGCTTGGTGGGGAACAGCGGGGCAGCGATGCTGTCGACAGGCGCCCTCACTCTGAGGCCCGATGGCCGGCGGCTGGCGGCGTCCTCAGTCGCTCGCGTACGTCCGTACGCCACGCTCCCTGCGTCCTTGCCAGCCTTGCCCCTCGAACCTCAGAGACGCAAGACACGCCGGACAAACCGCCGCGACAGCTAACCGATGCTTCCCACCATCTCGAGTTGGATGAGGCGATTGAGCTCGACCGCGTACTCCATCGGCAGCTCCTTGGTCACCGGCTCGATGAAGCCGTTGACGATCATCGCCGCGCCCTCGTCCTCGGTGAAGCCGCGCGAGCCCATGTAGAAGAGCTGGTCATCGGAGATGCGTCCGACGGTCGCCTCGTGTGCGACGGTCACGTGCGGGTTCTGGATCTGGATGTCCGGCCAGGTGTCCGATTTCGATTCGCCGTCCATCATCAGGCCGTCGCACTGCACGCGAGATTTCGAGCCCGCGGAGTTGTGGCCCATCTTGACCAGGCCGCGGTAGCCCATGATGCCGCCGTCCTTGGAGATCGACTTGGCGAGGATGTTCGAGGTCGTGTTCGGCGCGAGGTGCACGACCTTCGCGCCGGTGTCCTTGTGCACGCCCTTGCCGGCGACGCCGACGTTCAGGTGGTCGGCGCGCGCTCCCTCGCCCATCAGGTAGGAGCCGGGGTAGAGCATCACGTACTTGGCGCCCATCGACCCGCCGACCCACTCGACCGTGCCGTTGGCGTCGACGATCGCGCGCTTGGTGTTCAGGTTGTAGACGTCCTTGGACCAGTTCTGCACCGTCGTGTAGCGGGCCTTGGCGCCCTCGTGCACGAAGATCTCGACGACCGCCGAGTGCATCGAGTTGACGCTGTAGGTCTGTGCGGTGCAGCCCTCGATGTAGTTCACCTCAGAGCCCTCGTCGGCGACGATCAGCGTGTGCTCGAAGGTGCCCTCGCCGGCGCCCTCCATGCGGAAGTAGGACTGCAGCGGCAGGTCGCACTTGACGCCCTTGGGCACGTAGCAGAAGGCGCCACCCGACCACACGGCGCCGTGCAGCGCGGAGAACTTGTTGTCCTGCGCCGGCACGCATTTGGTCATGAAGTATTTCTGCACCAGCTCGGGGTACTCGTTGATCGCGGTGTCCATCGAGCAGAACAGGATGCCCTGCTTGGCGTACTCCTCCTTCAGGCCCTCGTACACCGGCTCTTGGCGCCACACGCCGACGACGCCCGCGAGGTGCTCGCGCTCGGCCTGGGGGATGCCGAGGTCCTCGTAGGTCTGCTTCATCTCGTCGGGCACGTCGTCCCAGCTGTTGAAGCGCCCCGCCGTGGGCGGCGAGTAGAGCACGAGGTCGTCGAGGTTCAGACCGCTCAGGTCCGGCCCCCACGTCGGCACGGGCTTGCGTTCGAAGATCTCCAGCGACTTGAGACGTTTCTCGGCCATCCAGTCGGGCTCGCCCTTGACCTTGGACAGCTCGCTGACCACCTCACGCGAGATGCCTTGACGCGCGCGCAGCTGACCCTGGTCATCCTCAACGATCGGGCTGGGCTTGGTGATCTTCGTGCGGTCAATCGTTGCCATGGGGCTCCTTACGGGGACTTTGTCAGTGCGTCTTGGCGGATTCTGCGAATCCTGTGCGCTGAGGTAGGAATTGTATCGCTACCGGCGGGGCTCACCAGAGCGTCTACGACGGCCACGCGTTGTCGCCGGTCACGGCGCCGCGCACGACCTTCAGGTTCAGCAGCGCGCACTTGCGCCGCGTGGCCGACACGGGAATGCCGAGCAGCTCGATCATCCAGTCGGCGTCGAGCTTGCCGACGTCCTCCAGCGTCATGCCTTTGAGCTCTTCGGAGGCGATCGAAGCCGAGGCCTGGGAGATCGCACAGCCGTGGCCGTGGAAGCGCAGGTCCTCGATGCGGCCATCCTTGACGACGATGTGCACGCCCAGCTCGTCGCCGCACAACGGGTTGTGCTCCAGCCCCTCCAGATCGTGCGGGTCGAGCTCGCCGAAGTTGTGCGGACGCTTGTAGTGCTCGAGGATGTAGTCGCGGTAGAGGTCGTCCATGGCTCAGAGTCCGAAGACCTCGCGCCCGGCGAGCAGCGAGTCGACCAGCGCGTCGATGTCGGCGCGCTCGTTGTAGACGCCGACCGACGCCCGGGCGGTGGCGCCGACGCCGAGGCAGCGCATCAGCGGCTGGGCGCAGTGATGGCCGGCGCGAATGCACACGCCCGCGCGGTCGGCCAGCTCGGCGACGTCGTGCGGGTGGATGCCGTCGATCGTGAACGAGGCCAGCCCGCCGCGACGCTCGGCCTCGGGTGGGCCGACGACGCGCAGCCCTGGAACGTCGGCAAGCCGCTCGAGCATGTACTCGGTCAGCGCGCGCTCGTGCGCGCGCACGCGCTGCATGCCGAGCCCGTCGAGGTAGTCGGCGGCCGCGGCGAGGCCGACGGCCTCGGCGATCGGCGGCGTGCCGGCCTCGAACTTGTAGGGAAGCTCGTTCCAGCTGACCGACTGGAAGTCCACCGAGGCGATCATGTCGCCGCCGGTAAGAAAGGGCTCCATGGCGTCGAGCAGCTGCTCGCGCCCGTGCAGCACGCCGATGCCCGTGGGGCCGACGGCCTTGTGGCCGGTCCAGCCGTAGAAGTCGGCGCCCAGCGAGGCGACGTCGACGGGCATCTGCGGCACCGCCTGCGCGCCGTCGATCAGCGACAGCGCGCCGGCCGCGCGGATGCGCTCGGTCATCTCGCTGACCGGGTTGATCGTGCCGAGCACGTTTGAGACGTGCGCGAAGGCCACCAGCTTGACGTCGCCACGCGCGAGCTCTGCGTCGAGCTGATCGAGCGACAGCTCGCCGCGCTCGTCGAGCTCCAGGTAGCGCAGCTCGGCGCCGCGCTCGCGGCAGAGCACCTGCCAGGGCACCAGGTTGGCGTGGTGCTCCATCTGCGTGATCAGAATCGCGTCGCCGGGGCCGACGTTGGCGCGGCCCCATGAGTAGGCGACGAGGTTGATCGCCTCGGTCACGTTCTTGGTGAAGATCGTCGTGCGTGCGTCTGCGCCGACGAACGCCGCCACCCGCTTGCGCGCGTGGTCATAGGCGGCGTCGGCCTCCTGCGCGAGCGCGTACACGCCCCGATGCACGTTGGCGTTGTGCTCGCGCAGGTGCGCCGCCTGCGCGTCGATCACCGACTGCGGCTTCTGCGCGGTCGCCCCGGAGTCGAGGTAGATCAGCTCGCGCCCGCCGAAGCGCCGCGCGAAGATCGGGAAGTCGGCCTTGACCTCCAGCGCGCTCTCAGCGACTGGTGGCATACGCCTCGATGTCCTCGCGAGCGGCCGCCAGCTTGCCGGCGACCTTGGCGCGCACGAGCTCTTCCAGCGGCTCGTCGTCGAGCTCTGCGATCAGCGGCTCGAAGAAGCCCTCAACGATCACGCGAACCGCCGCCGGGCGATCCAGGCCGCGCGTCTGCATGTAGAAGATCGCCGTCTCGTCGAGCTCGCCGACGGTGCCGCCGTGCGAAGCCGATACGTCGTCTGAGGAGACCAGCACCGAGGGAATCGCGTCGACGCGCGCCTTCGGCGAGAGCATCATCGAGTGAAACTGCAGGTAGGTGTGCGTCTGCTGCGCGCCGGGATCGATCTGGATCAGGCCCTCGAAGCTCGCGCGGCTCTCGCCGGTGGCCGCGCCGCGCCAATGCACGTCGCCACCCGACGGGCCGGTCTCGTGCAGGTCGACCGCGAACACGTCCAGGTGCTCGTTCTTCTCGGTGAACAGCAGCCCGCGAAAGGCCATGTCGCCGCCGGCCTCTGAGATCGCGAGCTCCAGGTGCTGGCGCACCAGCTTTCCGCCGAGCAGTGATGGCAGCCAGTGGCAGTAGGCGTCGCGGCCGATGCCCACGAAACGGGTCGAAGCGTCGAACACCTCGCCGCTTCCCCAGTCCTGCACCTGCGCCAACCGGCAGCGCGCGCCGTCCTGCAGATACAGCTCGAACGCGCCGGCATGCAGCGCCTGGCCCTCGAAGTCCTCGGCGAGGTCGAACTCGTGCAGGCGGAACTGGCTGTTGGGCGCGCCCACGGCGAGCGTGCGCCCGTACTGCGCGATGCCCGGCGAGTCGATCGCATAGACGACCTCGAAGGGCTCCTCGATGACGAGGCCCTCGGGCACATACAGGAACGCGCCGCCCGTCCAGAACGCCGCGTTTGCGGCCTCCAGCTTGTTGCGGTCGATCGTCAGCCGCTTGGAGTACCACGGCGCGACCAGCTCGGCGTGATCGGCAAAGGCGTCCTCCAGCGAGCACAGCACGACGCCCTTGTCGCGCAGCTCATCGCTGAGCTCGACGTGCACGACCGTGCCGGCGCTCTGCACGATGCGCCCGGCACGCGCGCGCTCGGGCAGCGTGCGCGTGACGACGTCCGGCACGCCGGCGGGAGTCGGCGAAGGCTGCGTCGCCAGCGCGGCGAGATCGAGGCTCTGCAGGCTGGTCGTCCAGAACCCCGAGCGTCGCCACACGGGCAGCTCAGCGCCGTCATAGGCCTCCAGTGCGGCCTCGCGAAGCTGCTGCAGCGGGCGGCCGTCGCCCGCTCCCGAGCCGGCGAGCGCGTGGTAGAGCGTCGCCTCGCGGTGGCGGCCCGGCTTCATCGGCGCCGGCGTGGCGCCGTTGCTCGTCGACTGGGCTCCAGGCGGCGCCTCGCCGCGCTCAGACACCGCCGTCACCGGCCGCGACGGCGCCGACCTCCTGGCGGATCTGGTCATAGCCCTCGCGCTCCAGGCGCTCGACGAGCTCCACGCCGCCCTCGAGCACGATGCGTCCGTCCATCAGGATATGCACGAACTCGGGCTTTACGTAGTGCAGGATGCGCTGGTAGTGCGTGATGATCAGCGCGCCCAGACCCTGCTCGTCGTGCAGGCGCTGCACGCCCTCGGCGACCGTGCGCAGCGCGTCGATGTCCAGGCCGGAGTCGGTCTCGTCGAGGATCGCCACGTCGGGCGTCAGCATCGCCATCTGCAGGATCTCCGCGCGCTTCTTCTCGCCGCCGGAGAAACCGTCGTTGAGGTGGCGCGAGGTGAACGCTTTGTCGACGTCCAGCAGCTCGATGGCGTGCTGCAGCTCGTTGCGAAACTCCTTGACCTGGATCGGCTCGTCGCGCTTGGCGTTGATCGCCATGCGCAGGAAGTTGGCCACCGACACGCCGGGAATCGACACGGGGTACTGGAAGGCCAAGAACAGCCCGGCCTTGGCGCGCTCGTGCGGCTCTGCGCCGGTCAGGTCCTCGCCCTTGAAGGTGATCGTGCCCTCGGTGATCTCGTAGGAGGGGTGGCCCATCAACGTGCTGGCGAGCGTCGACTTGCCCGATCCGTTGGGACCCATCAGCGCGTGGATCTCACCGCGCGAGATGTCCAGGTCGACTCCCTTGAGGATCTCGCGCTCCTCGATGCGCACGTGCAGGTCTCTGATCTCTAGGTCTGCCATGTTCTCCGTTTCAAGCTCCGGTCGTAAGTGTTTGCGATGCGGCATCCAATGCGGGCCCGACGGGCAGCGACGGACCGGCGGGCAACGACGGTCCGAGCACGAGGTCCGCGAGCGTCATCTCCTGCAGCGTGCGCACGATCGAGAAGCGCACGCGCGTCCACAGCAGCTTGGTCGGACACACATGCGCGGGGTCGGTCTCGCGAGAGCACACGATCGATCCATCTGAGCCCTCGGTGATGCACTCGATCGGCGCGATCGATCCCTCCAGAGCCGCGACGACCTCGGCCATCGTGATCTCCGTCGGCGAGCGCGCCAGCAGGTAGCCGCCGCGTGAGCCGCGGCGCGAATCGACCAGGCCCGCCTTACGCAGCCTGGCCACGAGATGCTCCAAGTAGGCCAGTGGAAGACCGCCGCGCTCGGCGATCTCCGCAAGCGGAATCGGTTCCTCGCCGGCTCGCTGAGCGAGCTCGACCATCACGCGCACGCCGTACTCGGCCTTGGTTGAGAACATCATCTGATCGAATACCTACCTGGGCGCTAGGGTATCAGCCGCCCGGCGTGCTCCCGGGGCGGATTCGACGCGATCGACACCCGCCATTGCGCCGCCGCAGCGCCGCCTGAGCGGCTCAGTCCAGCAGCTTGCGAACGTCGTGCGCGAGCCCTTCCGGCGTCAGCTGTTCGAGCTGGAAGATCACGCGCTCGTGTCCGGCGCGATCGATCAGGAAGACCGACGCCGAGCGCGCGAAGGCCGCGCGGTGAGCGCTCGCCGGCACCACGCGAAATGCATGCCAGACAGGGCGCAGCTGCGCCGGCGTGCCGCTCAGGTAGCTGACGCGGCCACTGAGCGACGCGGCCCTGAGAAAGCTGCTCACGCGCGCGGGCGTGTCCGCGCCGGGGTCGGCGCTGATCAGCAGCACCGGCAGCGGTCGGGCGAGTTCGTCAAGCGCGCCGCGTATCTGCTGTGCGATGACCACGCACGGCGCACCGCATGTCGAGTAGACGAAGGCCACGATGGTCACGCGCCCGCGATAGCTCGCCAGCGACACACGACGCCCGCTCTGGTCGGTGAGCATGAACGACGGCGCCTGAATGCCGCCGGGAAGCGCCGCGCCGTCGAAGCCCGACGAGCCGGCCGTCTGTGTCGATGTCGACGCCTGCGAGCGCGTATCCGCGGAGCCGTCGGAGCAGCCCACCGCGGTCGCCGCGAGCGCGAGCGCCAGCACAAGGCCGGCGAAGCTCCGAGCGCGTTTTCTCATGGCGGCCAGCGTATGGCAAGCCTCCTCTGACGCTTCCAGAGGGCCGCGCGAGAGCGCTATACTTTGTGAAGTCAATAAAACCCGACCGTTGTTTAGGAGTTTTAGAGATGCCCTCAGGAGCCGAGCTTCTCCGCCAAGTCAAGAGCCAGATCGAGGAGGTCGATCCCTCCGAGGTTGCCGAGCTGATCGACGAGGGCGTGACGGTCGTCGACGTGCGCGAGACCGACGAGTTCGCCGCCGGACACCTGCCCGGCGCAAAGCACGTTCCGCGCAGCTACCTGGAGACGCGCATCGAGGGCGTCGTGCCCGACCGCTCCACCCAGGTGATTCTCTACTGCGCCTCCGGCAATCGCTCGGCCTATGGCGCGCGCACGCTGACCGAGGAGCTCGGCTACGAGCACGTGCGCTCGATGACCGGCGGCATCACGCTGTGGAAAGACCGCGGCTATGAGGTACAGGTCCCGCGCACGCTCACGCCCGAGCAGCGCGACCGCTACTCGCGCCACATGCTCGTGCCGGAGATCGGCATGGAGGGCCAGCAGAAGCTGCTCGACGCCAAGGTGCTGCTGCTCGGCGCCGGCGGGCTGGGCTCGCCGACCGCTCTGTATCTCGCCGCGGCCGGCGTCGGCACGCTGGGCATCGTCGACGACGACGTAGTCGATCTCTCAAATCTTCAGCGTCAGGTGATCCACACGACCGGTCGTGTCGGCGTGCCCAAGGTCGACTCCGCCGAGGAGTCCATCCACGCGCTGAACCCGGACGTCAACGTCGTCAAGTACCAGACGCGCATCGACGCCTCCAACATCGTCGAGATCATCAAGGACTACGACGTGATCGTCGACGGCGTCGACAACTTCCCCACGCGCTACCTGCTCAACGACGCCACCGTGCGTCTGAAGATCCCCGTCGTCTCGGCTTCGATCCTCGGCTTCGACGGCCAGCTGTCGGTGTTCAAGCCCTACGAGGGCCCGTGCTACCGCTGCCTGTTCCGCGAGCCGCCGCCGGCCGAGCTGGCGCCCTCGTGCGGCGCCAACGGCGTGCTCGGCGTGCTGCCCGGCACGATGGGCCTGCTGCAGGCCACCGAGGTCGTCAAGCTGATCGTCGGCATCGGCGAGCCCGCCATCGGGCGGCTGCTGCTGTATGACGCGCTCGGCGCCACGCTGACCGAGGTCAAGGTGCACCGCGACCCCGAGTGCCCGATCTGCTCGCGCGACCCCGAGGACATCACCGACGAGGAGCTTGGCGTGTTCCCGGATTACGAGGCCTTCTGCGCCGCAGCCGGCTAGCGGCGCGCCGGTCGAGCACGCTAAGGTCCCGCGCCATGGCCACGATCAAGATTCCACCGGTGCTGCGCGCGTCCGTGGGCGGCGAGAAGCAGGTCAGCGCCGCCGGTGACGACGTCGGCGCCGTGCTCAAGGACCTCGCGGCCAATCACCCGGCGACGCGGAGCCAGCTGTTCTCGGCAGAGGGCGAGCTCAACCGCTACGTCAACGTGTATCTCAACGACGAGGACGTGCGCGTGCTCGACGGGCTCGACACCAAGGTCGGAGACTCCGACACGCTCGTGATCCTGCCGGCGATGGCCGGCGGGCGCTGAACCAGCCGCCAAGGGCGGCCCCGCTCACGCCGCCGAAGACAGGTTCTGAGCGGTCAGTCCCGAGCGCCCCTTGGCACCGTCGATCCAGCTCATCAAGAACGCGTCGGTCGCTGCCAGGTCGAGCGGCTTGGCAAACAGAAAGCCCTGACCGCTGTCGCAGCGCTCGCCTTGCAGCAGCGAAAGCTCCTGCTGCAGCTCGATGCCCTCGGCGACCGTCTCGATCGACAGCGCCTTGCCGAGCTGCACGAGCGTGTGGATCAGCGCCTCGCCCTCTTTGTTGTCCTTCAGCCCGGCGATGAACGAGCGATCGATCTTCAGCGAGTCGACGGGGAACCTCTGCACGTGCGTGAGCGACGAGTAGCCGGTGCCGAAGTCGTCGATTGCGATGCGCACGCCCAGCGCCTTGACGGCGGTCAGCCGGCGGATCGTCTGCTCGGCGTCGCGCATCAGCGTCGTCTCGGTGATCTCGATCGTCAGCGCCCGCGGATCAAGACCGCTCGCTGCAAGCGCATCGCGCACGTCTGCAACGAACTCGTCGCTGTCGAGCTGACGGGCCGACACGTTGACCGCGATCTCGATCGTCGACCCCGCCGCTCGCCAGCTTGCGCCCTGGTGGCAGGCCTGACGCAGAACCCAGCTGCCGATCTGCGTGATCAATCCCGTCTCCTCGAGCAGCGGTATGAACTCTTCGGGCTGTACGACGCCGCGCTTGGGGTGCTCCCAGCGGATCAGCGCCTCGACTGAGCTGGGGCTCATGTCGTTGAGGTTGAAGATCGGCTGGTAGACGAGGAAGAACTCGTCGTTCTGCAACGCCTCGCGCAGATCCATCTCCAGTTCCAGTCGGCTTCGCACAGCGCCCTGCATCTCGGACTCGAACACGACGAAGCGGTCCTTGCCGTTGCACTTGGCGCGGTACATCGCGATGTCTGCGTCGCGCAGCAGCTCCTCGCCGCTGGCGCGGCGCCCGGCGGCTACGCCGACGCTCGCGGTCACCTTCAGTCGCGCGCGGCCGTCGGCGACCGCGAACGGCTCGCTCAGTGCTTCGAGCAGGCGCTCGGCGATCAGCTCCGGGCCGGCCGCGAGCGACAGCTCCTCTGCCAGCACGATGAACTCGTCACCGGCCAGGCGTCCGAGCGTGTCCGTCTCGCGCACGGCTCCCTGCAGGCGCGCGGCGACCGCGCACAGCAGTTCGTCGCCCGCGCGGTGGCCGAGCGTGTCGTTGATCAGCTTGAAGTTGTCGAGGTCGATGAACACGGCCGCCACCGGCATGTCGTTGCGGCGCGAGCGCGCGAGCAGCTGCTCGCAGCGGTCGAGGATCAGCTTGCGGTTGGGCAGTCCCGTGAGCACGTCGTGCGTGGCGAGAAACGTCAGCTCGTCGTCTGAGCGCTTGCGCTCGGCCTCGAATGACTCGCACATGCGCACGAGCGTCACGTTGAGGCTGCGCTGCAGCATCGCGATCGCCTGCGCGAGCGCCTCCGGTGTCAGTGTGAGCTCGCCGGCCGCCTCGCGCGCTACGTCGGACGCCGAATCGAACCAGCGCAGGCATCGCTTGGTCACCTCGTTGAGCGGTGCGTGACGCTGTGCCGCGAGCTCGCCGAAGATGCACCACGACTCCTGGCCCACGTCTCGCGCCGATGCGACGCCTTCGCCGGCCATCCACTTGGCGACCGCCAGCGTCGAGAGCGCGCCGACCTGCGCGAAGCTGTCCTCGACGGCTTCGTCGAGGACGACGCCTGAGGCGAGTGTCCTGGACCGCATGCCCGCCACGACCTCGTCGGTGCGGTCGGTCAGCTCGCGCGCTATCAGACCGAGATCGCGTGCCTGCTCCGGCGGGATGTCCGGAAGCGGGATCTGTCGGGGTGCTGCCAGTGGAGCGGACTTCAGGGGAGCCTGGGGGCCTGCGTTCGGAGTAGGCATAAACCGAACGTCGGACCGATTCCTGCGACTTGACAGAACTAAACCGCTCTGAACAAGACAAATGTTCTAGTACGCCTGGATTAGAGTATTTGGTCCAGCTGATATATAATCATATATCGAATGTCTCCAGGAGAATTGATCTCCGATCGCCGTCGCGCGCTGGGGCTGAGCCAGCGCACGCTCGCTCGTCGCGCCGGCACGACGCAGGCCGGCGTCAGCCGGATCGAGCGCGGGCTGACCACGCCGACGTGGGAGACCGTTCGCGCGCTGCTGCTCGCCATGGGCTACGAGCCCGGAATCGAAACGCGGCGCCTCAGCGGCCGCTGGGATCCGTTGCACCTGCGTGCAGCGCGTGCCCGCCCACCCGCTGAGCGCCTGCAGCTCGCGCTTTCTGCCAATCGCCTGGCGGCGAGAATGCACCAGGCCGGAGCGGTGGCGAGGGATGGTTGAGCGCGAAACGCCGCTCGATGCCGAGCGCATCCTCGCAGCACTCGCCGAGCACTCGGTCGATTACGTGATCGTCGGCGGTCTTGCCGTGCAGACCCATGGACACGTGCGGACAACCTTCGACGTCGACGTCTATCCGCGTCCCGAGCCGGCCAATCTGCGGCGCCTGGCCGACGCGCTCAACGGGCTCGACGCGCGAACGCTGAATGCCGGCGCTGAGAGCTTGGCGATCGACGCGGCGATGCTGCCGCGCGCGAGGATGTGGCAATTCGACACGCGCCACGGCGCGATCGACGTGCTCCACGACGCGCCCGGCGCGCCGCCATATGACGAGCTGCGCAAACGAGCACTCGAGATCGAGCTCGACGGCATCAAGCTCGCCGTCGCCGGTCGCGACGACCTGATCAGCATGAAGCGGGCGAGCGCGCGCCCGGTCGACCTAGAAGATCTCGCCGCTCTGACCGAGCCGGAGGGCGACGCCTCCTAGAGGTGTGACTCAGGCCGCCGCAGGCTGCGCAGCTGGCTTAGAAGCCTCCGGCATGCCGCGCTCCGGCACATGGCTCATCGCGTGCTCGGCAAGCGCGGTGATCGTCAGCGACGGGTTGACGCCGACGTTGGCGGGGATCGCCGAGCCGTCGCAGACGAGCAGGTTCTCGTAGCCGAACACGCGCTGGCGCGCGTCGACGACGCCCTGGGAGGGGTCGGGAGCGATCACGGCGCCGCCGAGAATGTGCGCGGTCGTGGGAATGTTGAACAGCGCCTCGCTGACGGCGCTCTGCGCGATGCCGCCGGTGCGCTTGGCAAACCACTTGGCCGTCTCGTTGGCGATCGGGATGAACGTCGGGTTGGGGCGCTCGGGGTCCTGCTCGGTGCTCAGCCAGAACGAGCCGAGCGGGCCTTTGCGCGGGCGCAGCGCGATCGCGTTGTCGAGCGTCTGCATAACGAGGATGATGATCGTGCGCCGCGACCAGTGTTTGGGAAACATCACCTGCAGCAGGCGCTTGGGGTGCAGCGCGACCTGCACGAGCAGCTTCAGCGGTCGCGTCACGCGCGTGCCGTCGCCCACCAGCAGGGTGTTCAGGCGGTGCATCGAGTCGCCGTCGTCGCCGTAGGTGACCGTCTCGATGTGCGTGTTGGCGTCGGGGTAGATCGACGAAGTGATGGCCACGCGTTTGGCCAGATCCTGCGGGTAGTCCTCGGGTACGGTCACGGCGAGAATCGACTCGGAGTTGGTGCGCACCAGCTCGCCCAGGCGCGCGGAGATGCGCGGCAGCGAGCCTTCGACGCGACAGCGCGCCAGCAGCTTGTTCGTGCCCAGTGGCCCGGCCGAGACGACCACGCCGCGCGCGCGCTGCACGCGACGTTCCTTGCGCAGCCAGGCGCCCGAGCGCACGCTTTCGACCTCGTAGCCGTCGGCGCCGTCTGAGGAGCCGATCGGGCGCACGTCCACGACGGTGCGTTCGGGCATCACCTGCGCGCCGCGCTTCTCCGCCAGGTACAGGTAGTTCTTGACGAGCGTGTTCTTGGAGCCGTGCGGGCAGCCGACCATGCAGCGACCGCACAGCCGACAACCCGTGCGGTCGGGACCCTCGCCGCCGAAGAACGGGTCGGGCACGGTCTTGCCGGGCTCGCCGAAGTACACGCCGACGGGAGTCTTTTTGTAGGTGTCGCCGACGCCCAGCTCCTCGCCGAGCTCGCGCAGCAGCTGGTCGGCGGGATCGTCATAGGGCTGCTGCACGACGCCGAGCATGCGCTGCGCTTCGGCGTAGTGCGGCGCCAGCGCGCCCTCCCAGTCCTGCATGTCGCCCCATTGACGATCCTCGAAGAACGCCTTCGGCGGCACGTACAGCGTGTTGGCATAGCCCAGGCTGCCGCCGCCGACGCCGCATCCGGAGACGACCGACACGTCTCTGAAGGTGGTCATGCGGAAGATGCCCTTCATGCCCAAAAATGGGTTCCAGAAGTAACGCTTGAGGTCTGCCGTGGACTTCGGCAGCTCGTCGTCTGCGAAGCGCCGGCCGCACTCCAGCACGCCGACCGAGTGGCCTTTTTCGCTCAGACGCAGCGCCGACACGCTGCCGCCGAAACCCGAGCCGATCACCAGCCAGTCGAAGTCGTAGCCCGTCGCGGAGTTGAACATGAGAGCGCTGGGCGATCGTCCCCCGAAGCCCGGCGAGCAGATCATAGTCGCTGACTGGCCGGGCGGCCAATGCCGCTCGCGGCTCGGCGTGCTGCGGGATACTACGCAGGCGATGTCGGAGGAGAACGTGGAGATTGTGCTCCGTGGCGTCGCCGCGCTGAATCGGGGAGACGCAGAGGCCTTCAATGCGCTGTGTGATGCTCGATTTCAGATGCGCCTCGTGGGCGCCGTCGGCGAGCCCGTGAGCTATGCGGGAGCAGACGGCGTGGTGCAGTTCTTCCGCGACATGGGCGAGAGCTGGGCGGACTGGGGCTTTGAGGTCGAGCGGGCTCGGGATCTGGATCAACACGTGCTGATCACGGGCAGGCAGCGCGGGCGCGGGCGCGTGAGCGGCGTCGAGGTCGACTCTCCACGAGCCTGCGTTCTTGCGGTTCGCGACGGGGCGGTGACCGAACTTCGCTACTTCACCGAGCCCGCCGACGCGCTCAAAGCCGTGGGGCTCGAGGAGTAGCCGTGGTGAGTGGCCGACGCCGCCTCGCGTCGCCGCTATATTCCGTGAAGTAATGGCTGTTGAGAGGCTGCGTAACCGGCCGTGCGGCGGTCGCTATGGGGACATCGTGCAGGCGATCGGCAACACGCCGCTGATCGAGCTGCCGAGCCTGTCGCCCAAGCCCGGCGTGCACATCTGGGCCAAGCTGGAGTCGCACAACCCGACCGGCTCGGTCAAGGATCGCGTGGCGCGCGCGCTGATTGAAGACGCCGAGGAGAAGGGCGCGATCGCGCCCGGGCAGACGATCCTCGAACCGACGTCCGGCAACACGGGCATCTCGCTGGCGATGATCGCCTCGCGCAAGGGCTACAAGCTGAAGGTCGTGATGCCCGAGAACGTCACGCCCGAGCGCACGCAGCTGCTGGAGATGTACGGCGCGGAGATCGTCTACTCGCCCGGCGACCAGGGCTCGAACGGCGCCGTGGCGATGTCGCTGGAGCTGGCGGCCGCCGACTCGTCGCTGTACATGCCCTACCAGTACGGCAATCAGGCCAACCCAAACGCCCACTACAACGGCACCGCGCTGGAGATCCTCGAAGAGCTCGACGAGATCTCCGCGTTCGTCGCCGGATTGGGCACGGGCGGCACGCTGATGGGCAACGGCAGGCGCCTGAAGGAGACATTCGGCGACGCCTGCAAGATCGTCGCCGCCGAGCCGATGCAGGGCGAGCCGGTGCAGGGGCTGCGCTCGCTGGATGACGGCTTCATCCCGCCGATCATCGATATCTCGCTGCTGGACCGCAAGATCTTCGTGACCAACTCCGACGCGATCGTATGGACGCGCAAGCTGCTCGACGACGAGGGCGTGTTCGCCGGCGTGTCCACCGGCGCGATCGCCAGCATCGCCGTGCGCATCGCCGGCGAGCTCGA
>DATARK010000100.1:0-4555 GCA_036264175.1 Solirubrobacteraceae bacterium | reverse complement strand
CAAGGTCGCGCAGCGCCGTAAACCGTGCGGTCAGCGGGATGAACTCCTGGACGGCGTGATGTGCGCTCAGGCGCGCAAGCACGTCCCAGATCCGCGCGTCGTGCGGCGCCAACTCCGCGCCGCAATCCGCGACCATCCACGCCGCGCTGTACGTGTCCATCGGCTCCAGCCGCTCAACAGCGCGGTGGAAACGTTCTCCGGCCCGATCATGCTCGCCGCCTTGCACGGCGAGCCGTACGACCAGCGATTCGAGTAGCTCGCGACCCTGGAACCACCAATCGGTTCGCGCGGCGAGCGTCGCTTCCGCTGCGGCCAGCGACGCGTGTGCCGCCTCTTGCTGGTTGAGTCGGAGAGCGGCCAAACCTGCGCCCGCATGAGCTCCCACCACGATCTCAGCTGCGCCAAGCTGCGCCGCGAGCGTCGCGGTCTCGCGGTAGATCGCGAGCGCGGCCACCACGTCTCCGCGTTCGCGCTCGATATGGGCGAGGTTGTACAGCGCCACCAACCGGTTCGCGTTGTTGCGCAGAGTGGTGTACAGGCGGAGCGCGTCTTTGCACGCGTCATGCGCTACCGTAAAGTCTCCGCGCCGTAGCTCCAGCACTCCGAGGTTCATCGAGGCGCTCGCCGCCACGTCCAGCGCCTGGGCGTCACGGGCAATCTTCAACGCCGCTCGAAACGCTTCCGCACCTGCGCGGTCGTCGCGCGTCCGGGTGCGCGCCACGCCGAGCGACAGGAGCGCGCGCGCCTCGAGCACACGATCGCCCATCGTGCGCGCGCGGGCCACGACGCGCCGCAGACGGTCGGCCGCCTCCTGTGGGCGGACTGCGAGCAGCGTGATCGCCAGGCGAAGCGACACCTCGCCGGCCAGCGCCTCGTTCCCACCCGCCTCGGCCATCTGCATCGACTCTTCAGCAATGCGAACGGCGTCGTCGGTCCGCCCCATGCGCGCCAATGCCTGCACGAGCAGCGACTGCGTCTGCAGAACGTCGGCTGGACTTCCGAGGCGCTCCGCGACAACGAGGAGCTCGCGACAATCTGCTTCCGTTTCATGCGTACCCTGTCCCAGCCGCACCCGCGCCTGCAGCCGTCGCTGTTGGATCGGCAGCGCGCGCGCTGGCTGCGACTCGAAGACGGGTGACGCCAGCATCGTGTCGCACCACCGTTCGACGTCCGCCCAGCGCCCGGACATCTCGGCCACGCGAGCGAGGTCGTCCTGCACCGCGAGCTGCTCGTCGGCCGCGCGTGCGTGCACCAGTGCGAGCTTGAGAAACTCGTTGGCTTCGTCGAGCGCGTAGAGCGAGATGGCGCGTGCGGCGGCGCTGCGGCACCAGATGTACGCCTTCGCGCCATCACCGCTGCGCGCGTAGTGCGACGCCACCTGATCGACTGCGCTGGGATGTTGCGTCGCGAGAAGATCCGCGATGCGTCGATGCGCGTGCCGCTGGCGGGTTGGGCTCACTGACCGCAGGACGGCGTCCACGAGCAGTGCGTGGCAGAACTGATATCGATCGTCGCCCTGGTCGTGCGCCGGTTCCAGCACGGAGCTCGCCAGTCCGTTGTCGACCGCGTCGAGCACTGCGTCCATCGATACGCCGGCAGCGTCCGCGAGGAGCGACAATGAGAAGCTTTTGCCGATCGCGGCACCCACGACGAGGATGCGCAACGCCTCTCGGGAAAGTCGTGCGAGTCGACGGCCCACGAGGTCCGACATCCCGGCCGGCAGGGCCAGCGTTTCCGGGATGTGCCACACCCATGCGTTGCCGCTGTTCGTGAACACCCCCTCTTCCGCCATCGTGCGCAGCAGCTGCATCACGAGGAACGGATTGCCTTCCGTGTGTCGCAGGACGAAGTCGAGCAAGTCATCCCCGAGCTCGGAGCGATGAAGTGCGCCCTGCAGCCACTCGCGCACCTCGCCAGCGCTGAGCCGCTCGAGTCTGATCTCTCGGACGCGCTCGTCGCGCGACAGGCGTTGCCGCCGATCGCGTACGACGCCGTAGGCTGCCTCCTCGCTGCGCAGCGTGACCGTGATACAGATCCGCTCGGACGTGAGCTGGGCGAGCAGATAGTCCAACGCGTCCCAGCTAGCCGTATCGGCCCAGTGCATGTCTTCGAGCACGAGCGCGAGCGGCCGTGCCTCGCTGGCCGCGCGCAGGAAGGTCACGAGCTCCAGGAGAACGTGGTGCGCCTGATTGGCTTCGAGCGGCGCTCCGCGGGCCGGCTCCGGCGTCACGTCTCCGGCGCTTCGCAGTTCGGGCACGAGCCGCTCCAGCAACGGCCAGGAGCGTACGGGAGCGAGGCCGAGCGTCTGGAGAGAAAGCACGATCTCGGCAAAGGGGCCGAACGGTGGACGGCTCTCCGTTTCGAGCGCCCGCCCTGTCACCATCACGGCGCCGCGCAACCGCGCTTCGGGCAGCAGCTGCCGGACCAGCGTCGACTTTCCGACTCCCGCTTCCCCGATGACCAACCGCGCCTGCGGCGCCGTCCGAACGCTGTCGTCGAGCGCCGCAACGAGCGCCCGCAGCTCGGTAAGCCGGCCTACGAATCGGTTGAACACCAGTTGCGGCGGCGCTTCGATTTCGCTCCCCGCGACGACGACCTTGTCGCGGCCGGCTCGCTTCGCATCGAAGAGAGCACGGTCGGCCGACGTGAACAGCGCCTCGAATGTCTCACCGTGGACCGGAGCCGTCGCGACGCCGATCGACAGGGTCACCGTGATCGCCTTTCCCTCGTCGGCGCGCGGAGGGATCGACATCGCGGCCGTGAGGTGTCGCACGTGCTCGGCGAGCGCACGCGCGGCTTCCACGTCGAGCCCGGGAAGTAGCAGCACGAACTCATCGCCCGCATAGCGGCCGACGTATTGTCCCGGGCGCAGCTGGTCCCGCAGCACGTTGGCCACGAGCCGCAGTGCGTCGTCGCCGGTCAGGTGGCCATGGGTGTCGTTGACGGACTTGAAGTGGTCGACGTCCACGACGAGCAACGAGATCGGCGCACCGGTGCGCCGGCGCTCGGCCAACACTGCCTCGGTCACGTTCACGAAGGCGCGTCGCACCAGCGCGCCGGTGAGATCGTCCTCCTCAGAGATCGTGACCGACACACCGCTCGCACGCCGTGCCGGCAGCGCCCGCTGTGCGGCCGGCGGCGTGTGCACCGTGCCGCGTCGTACAAGCTCCTCGAACTTGGCGAACAGCTGTGGATCGAACTGCTTGCCCACCTCGCGACGCATGATCTCCATCGCCTCGAGATGCGAGAAGGCGCGCTTGTAGCTGCGCTCCGTCGTGAGCGCGTCGTAGACGTCGGCGATGCACAGGATCCGCGCCGGCAACGGAATGGTCTCGGCGACCAGCCCATCGGGATAGCCATAGCCGTCCCAGCGTTCGTGGTGGCCGCGCACCATTGGCGAGACGTCCCAGGGGAATTCCACGTCGGCCAGCATCCGAACGCCCGCGGTCGGGTGCTGCCGCATCAGCGTCCATTCGTCCTCAGTCAGACTGCCGGCCTTGTTAAGCGTCTCGGTCGGAACGATCAGCTTGCCGACGTCGTGCAGCAGCGCGCCGATTCGGAACCAGAACAGCGACGTCTCGTCGAGGCCCGCCTTTGCCGCGAGCGCGCCGGCGAGGTCGGCGACGCGTTCGCAGTGACCCTGGGTGTGCACGTCCTTCGATTCGATCGATTCGCTCCAGCGCCGGACGACATCGAGGAAGTCACCCTCGAGACGAGCCATGCGACGCCCGACGTCGGCGAGCTCGTGTCTGGCCCGGAGCGCGGTGAAGCAGACGTGCGCCCGATTGAGTGCCTGCAGTGTCTCGCGGTTGCGGCCGAGTCGCGTGTACAGCTCGGCGAGCTCGCGGCTCGCGTCTCCTTCGAGCGTGAGATCGCGCGTCGCCGCTCCCAACGCGCCTGCACGCTGCAGATGCGCCTCGGCCGCCGCGAGGTCGCCGGTCTCTCGAGCGATCACGCCGTAGATCTTCTGTGCCTCGCCGTCGGCTCGGCCGTCACCGAGGTGGGCGGCGAGCGCCATGGCGCGATCGCAGCGGCGCTTGGCTTCGTCGAAGTCACGCCGCTCCAGTTCCAGCGCCGCGGTGTTGACCTCGAGCTCAATCCGCAACGACAGGCCGCCGAGGGCATCGGCGATACCGAGTGCTTCGGTGAACGCGTCGTCAGCGGCGTCGAGTCGGCCCAGCTCGAGGTTGGCAATGCCGAGGTTGCCCAGTGTCCCGACGATGTTGTCGAGCAGCGAGTGACGGCGCCCATACGCCAGCGCGTCCTGGTAATAGCGGAGCGCCTCGCGGAAATCACCGCGGATCTTCGCCAGCGATCCGAGGTTGGTCGTGACGTCCACGTACAGACGCGGGTCGGTCGTCGTTGTGCCACGCGCCAACGCGTCGTGGAACAGCTGGTCTGCCAGCTCGAGCTTGCCCTCACGCCAGCGCGCCGCGGCCAGCACGTTCAGCGCGTGGCCCAGCACGGCTCGATCATCGCTCAGCTCAGCGACGGCTACGGCGGCTTCGGCGCAGTCGGCGGCCGCATGATAGTCCGCATCTACCTCGTGCGTCCG
>DATARK010000037.1:0-19231 GCA_036264175.1 Solirubrobacteraceae bacterium | reverse complement strand
CCCAGGCGCGGATCGCCGCTGATGTCTTCTCGCCCAGGGCGGTGTGAGCCTCGTCGCAGATGACGATCGTGTAGGCGCTCGAGATGTGACCGGCGTTGCGCACGAACCACTGATAGGTCTCGACCGTCACGGGACCCTTGGAGGAGTCCTCGCCCTTCAGCAGCGGTTTTGAGATGCGCTTGGCATAGCCGCGGTCGCGCAGCTCGCCGTTGAACTGATCGACGAGGGTGCGCCGGTGCGTGAGGATCAGCACGCCGCCGGTCTGCGAAGCCTCCACGAAGCCAAGTGCAGCGACCGTCTTGCCCGCGCCGGTGGCGTGCTCGAACCAGAACCGCTTGGCGGCGTTGGGATCCTCGGGCTGATCGGCCAGCGACTCCTCGTCGTCGTCCTCGTCGGCCCAGTCGCGCGGCTCCTCCTCGGCCTCGGCCTCGGGCTCCTCCTCAGGCTCGTCATCGTCGTCGTCGGCGAGCACCTCGTCGTCGAGCTCGTCGTCTTCATCGTCCTCGTCGTCGTCATCGGGCGCGGCCCGCTGCACAGGACCGAGGTCCTCGTCATCGTCATCCTCGTCGTCGAGCTCGTCGTCTTCGTCGGGCTCGTCCTCGTCTTCGTCCTCGTCGGAGACCTCGTCGACCGCCCGCTTGGCTGCGTCATCCTCAGGCGGCGCCTCGTCGAGCCCGAAGATCTCCGCGGTCGCCAGCAGCTCGGGCGACGCCGAGGCGGCGCTCTTTCCGTTGCCGTTGATCGCGGCTGCCTGTGCCGCGGCGAGCAGCGCCGCCAGTGTGCCCGAGAGCGCGTCGACCTGGTGGGCGGAGAGAACGGTGCCGTCAGCGAGGTGCGGCTCGTCCTCGGAGAGCACGCGCTCCAAACCGAGCAACAGCGAGAACTCGCGCCGCCAGGCAGTCGAAGGGTTTTTTGCCTTGGGGTCGGCCTGCAGCTCGGCGAGCGCCGTGTCCAGCGCGAGTCGCCGCGGCGAGCCTGGCGCGAGCGCGACCGCGGCATCCTCGCCGTCGTGCAGGAAGCGCTCGCGCACGAGCTTTTCCGCACGCGAGATTTCCGCGGAACTTGGAATCGACGCGACCGCGAGGGCCGCTGAGCTGGACTCGGCCATGAGGCTCTGGACTTCGAGACGGAGCCGCCGCAGAAGATGTTCGGCGTGGCTCGAAAAAACTGGCGCCGCGTTGACGCCGTTGCCGGATGCTAGGCGCTAACCGGCTTTGCGTAGCTTGAAGATATAGCACGTCTGTTGGCCGCCAAGGATGACGCTGGCCGCGATGGCCGCAGACGAGCAGCGCAGCTCCTCTCAGCGGCCGAGGTCAGGCGCACGATCTGCCAGGCTTACGCGCCATGACGCCCAGGCGATTGATGATCGCGGCGGGTTCAGTCGCGGTGCTCGTGCTGCTGGTCGTCGGGCTGGTCCAGCTGGCGAGCACGACGTCTCCGACCCAGACCTCCAAGCTGACGCTGGCACAGGTGCGCGCGCGGCTCGCCGGCGCGCCGGCGCCGCTGGCGCTGCTGCATGCACAGGCGGGCGAGCTGCTCCCCGGAGGCCTGCCCGCGGTGCGCGCGCGCCTTGCCGCGCTGCACGGCACGCCGGTCGTGATCAACAAGTGGGCATCGTGGTGCGTGCCCTGCCGCGCGGAGTTCGGCGCCTTCCAGGGAGCGTCGGTGAGCCTCGGCCGCCAGGTGGCGTTCATCGGCATCGACTCCGGCGACACCAGCCACGCCGCGGGCGACTCGTTCCTGCGCAGCTTCCCGGTCGGCTACCCGAGCTACTACGACCAGAGCGGCGCGACCGGCGAGGCATTGACCGACTCGACGTTCACGCCGGTGACGGTGTTCTACGACCGCTCCGGCGCACGCTACATCCGCCAGGGGCCCTATCCCAGCCAGGCGCGTCTGGAAGCTGACGTCAGGCGCTACGCGTTGTCCACGGCGCATGCCTGAAATCCGCATCGACCCGCTGAGCGGGCACCGCACGATCGTCGCCGGCGAGCGCTCGCGTCGCCCAGGCGGCGCGCCGACGCTGTCTGACAGCGAGCGCGTGCTCGAGCCGATCGACCCCGAGCGTGACCCCTTCGCCGAGGGCAACGAGGAGCGCACGCCGCCGGAGCTGTACGCCGTGCGCCCGGGCGGCGGGCCGCCCGACTCGCCCGGCTGGACGGTGCGCGTGGTGCCGAACCTCTACCCGGCGCTGGCCGACAGCGACGATCGCGCGCCTGAGCAGGAGCGACCCACGGGCGAGCTGTTCACATCGCTGCCGGCCACGGGCGTGCACGAGGTGATCATCAACGGGCCCCAGCCGGTGCTGTCGCTGGCCGAGCTGCCTGTCGAGCAGGTGGCCGCGGCGATGGAGGTGTGGCGTGAGCGCATGCGCGTCCACGAGCGCTGCGCCTATGTTCAGTTGATCGTCAACGAGCGCCGCCAGGCTGGAGCGTCGCTGCCGCACACGCATTCGCAGCTGTACGGCCTGGACTTCGTCCCCGGCGTGGTCGCGCGCGAGCGCGAGCGTGCCGGCGCCTACGCCACGCGCACGATGGGCCAGAACCTGCTGGCTGACCTGGTCGCCGAGGAGGTGCGCCTGCGTGAGCGAATCGTCGCGATCGACGACGAGGCCGTGCTGATGACGCCGTATGCCTCCCGCCTGCCCTTCCAGCTGATGCTCGCGCCGCGCCGGCCGGTCGCGCGCTTCGAGCAGGACGGCCCGACGGGAGCGTCGCTGCTGCACGATGGCCTGCGCCGCCTGGCGCGCCAGCTCGGTGCGAGCCCGCCGCTGAACATGTGGGTGCGCACGGCTCCGCGGGGCGTCGAGCACTTCTGCTGGCGCATCGACGTCGTGCCGCGCCTCACGCACCTCGCCGGGCTGGAGCTGTCGACCGACCTGAACCTGAACATCGTCGCTCCCGAGCACGCCGCGGCGCTGCTGCGCGAGGCGTGAGCGCGCGCCCGAGCGCCGCGGAGGGCTAGTCTGGCGCGATGCCGCCCGAGCATCGCTTCGTGCCGCGCTTCGCCGCCGAGCCACCGCAGGAGGAGCTGCCCTACGGGCGCTGGGCCGAGCGCCTGGCCGAGGAGTTCCTCGGCGCCGTGGCGCGCCTGGAGCTCGGCGACGAGGACCTTGGCGAGGCCCGCGAGATCCGCTGGTACCCGGATCGCAGCTGGCACGGACGCACCTACGTTCCGGGCACGGCGCTGACGAGCACGGGCTTTGAGCTGTTCGGCTACGTGCGCTTCGTGTCGGCGCCGGAGGGCGGCGAGCCGAGCGACTTCTCGGCGTTCGTCGACTTCACCGAGGAGACAGCCGAGCGCAACCCGGACTGGACGCTGGACGTCTGCGACGAAGTGATCGGCACCTGGCGCGGAGAGTCAGGTGCGGTCGCTGCAATGACGCTCGTGTGGGGACACCCTCTGGTCTCCGGCGGGCGTGTGGCGACGGCAGAGCTTGCCAACCTCGCCGTCGACCAGTGCGATGTGATCAACGAGCGTTTCACGTTGATCGCGCCCGACGACTACCGTCACGATCTGCTGGAGATCAAGCTGTTCGGTGTCAAAGGCCAGCAGCTGGCGAGCGAGTCGCTGTACGCGGGCGACGAGGACGAGAGCGAGGCGCCCGGCGAGCAGTAGCGGGACGCCCCTGATGCGAGCGCTATTTGATGCCCGCGGACTTACAGCCCGACAGCGCGTGATCTCTGGCCGCTCCCGCCGGCAGCGGCGAGGCCTTGACGATTTCTTCGCAGGCTTCGCGAGACGCGGCGCGTACGGCTTTTGGATCGCCGCTGACCGCCTTCTCGCAGATCGATTCGAGCCTGCTCTTGGTGGCCTGCGGCAAGGTCGGCAGAGTCTTGACGCCCTGCTTGCATCGACCAGCGGCGGCGGCGGCAGTCGGCGATTTCGCGGCGGGCGTCGTGGCCGTCGAGCTCGAGCTCGTCGATGCGCTTGTCGTGGCCGTGCTCGAGCCGCTGGGGCTGCTGGAGCTGCTGGAGCCGCCGCAGCCCGCCAGCAGCGCCGCCGTGGCGAGCAGCGCGAGCGCTGGTGGTGAAAGCCTTCTGATCATCGATCGCCCCTTTGCGTGGATGGATGCTCGCCGTCGGCCTCGGCAAGTCGCCGCGCCGTTGTGCTCAGGCGATGACCGTATCCGGGGCCACGGACCGCGCGCAAGCGCCGTCCCTAGCGCCTAGCGTTCTGCGGCTTCCTGTTTAGCGCGCCGCTTGAACGCGGCGACTTCCTGCGCTTCTTCGGAGGCGAACTTCTCCCGGGCGGCCTTTTCGGCGGGACTTTCGGAGGAGCCCGTGCTCTTGGTCGGCTTCTTTTTGGTGCTGTTTGTTGGTTTCTTGCTCGACGAGCCGCTGTGCGAGTTCTTGTGCGCGTGCGCTTTTTTCTTGGGGGTCGTCTTCTGGGACTGCGCCTGCGCTGCCGCGATGATCGCTTCCTGCTTGCGGCGTTTGGCGTCCACAGCGGCTTCTTCGCGCTTTGCCGCGAGCGCTTCCTGCGCTCGCTGCTTGGCTCTCGCAGCGTTTTCTTGGGCTTCTTCGCGCGACACGCCCGCTTCTGCCGGAGCCGCTGATTCCTTGGCCGAGCCGGAGCTTTCGCCGCAGGCCGTCAGCGTGGCGGCTACGAGCAGGACGAGAAGCGCCAGCGCAAGCCAGCGCAACGACCGGCTCAGCGGGCTCCCTTCGGATTGTCGGGGAGATGCCGACGTCACTGTCCCGCTTCGCTTTCGGGCGCCGTCGTTGTGGTCGTCGTCGTCGGATTCACGTTCTTGCGTCGCCGCGCAGCGCGTTCAGCTTCCTGCTGTTTTTTCACTTCCGCTTCCTTTTTCTCGGCTGCTTCCTTGCTCTTGTCGGCAGCTGCCTTTGATTCTTCTTCCTGCTTCTTTGCTTTTGCCTTGGCTGCCGCTTCGCGTTTCTTGACTTCCTTTTCGGCCTTCTTTTCGCGCTTCTTCGCCTTCGCCGCAGCTTCGTGTTCGGTCTGCTGAGCGGCCGTTTCTGCCGCTTCTTCTCGCTTCTTGGCTTCCAGCAGCGAGAGCAGTTCGCGGTTTTTGACGGCTTCCTTGGCTTCTTCCTGGTTTTCGCTCGCGCCTTCTTCTTCGAGCGCTCGTTCCTGCGCCGAGTCCTGCGCTGGAGTGCCCGTGCTCGCAGATTCCCCACAGCCTGCAAGCGGACCGACTACGGCGGCGAGCAGGCACAGGATGACGGCTCGCGGGACCCAGCGGCGCCTCACCGCTGTCCAGCGGCGCGCCGAGACGCCGGGGCTACGCTCGATGGAAACATGCCGTTTCAAGCTACCAGCCGGGAAGTTGGCGCTCAACAGGTGTATGTCGGCTGTCAGGCGGCGCTCCTGTCAGGGGCTGGGCGGCACCTGTTCAAAGGATCGGGCGCAGCACAACCGCCAACCGGACAGCGAACAACAGGTCAGAGCCAGATGCCCCCGCCAGGAGTCGAACCTGGATCTACCGCTTAGGAGGCGGTCGTCTTATCCATTGGACTACGAGGGCGAGTCCAGCGAGCACACAAGGCTACCCGCGTGGCCGCGGGCGCCGGCGGCGCGGGATGCGTCAGACGCGGGCGAGCTGGGCCTTTGGCGGCGCTGCGCCGTCCTGCCCGTCGAGTTCCTCGGCGACGTGGCGGGCGCTGACGTTTGCGCGCTCGGTTGTACTCGCCAGGCCGAGAGCGAACACGGCGACGCCACAGCCGGTGGTGATCCACCAGCCGGTGTGACTGGCCTGCACGAAGCCCGCACCCACGGACACCGCGCCGGCGGCGGTCACGGCGCCGACGATGGCGACGCCGAGCGTCTGGCCGAGCTGGCGCGAGGTCGATGCGACCGCCGCGGCGACGCCCGCCTGCGCGGGCGGCATGCCCAGCACGGCGGTGTTGGTGATCGGCGGATTGACCATGCCGAAGCCGATGCCGAAGATCAGGTACGCGGGCACCAGCGAGGGAATCGACGTGTGCGCGCCCAGGCCGGTCAACAGCGCCGACCCGAGCGCGATTCCCGCGCCGCCGACGAGCAGGCCCACGCGCGGGCCGCGGCTGCCGACGATGCGGCCCGACAGCGGCGCGAAGATCAACGTCATCGCGGCGATCGGCAGCGTGCACAGTCCCGCCTGCACCGCCGACAGACCACGGACCTCCTGCAGGTAGAGCGTGTTCAAGAAGAGAAAGCCGCCGAGCGCCGCGAACGAGCAGACGGCGATCGCGCTGGCGCTGGAGAACGGCACGCTGCGAAAGAAGCGCAGCTCCAGCAGTGGTTCGCGCCGCCGCGGCTCATAGGCAAGCAGCAGCACGAGCGCCAGCAGCGCAACGCCGAACAGCCCAAGGCTCTGCGCCGACAGCCAGCCTGCTGAGGGAGCCTCGATGATCGCGTAGGTCAGCGAGCTGAACAGCGCGATCACCAGCACCTGGCCGACGGCGTCAAGGCGCCGCGGGTGCGGCGCGCGCGATTCGGGCACGAAACGAAGCGTCAGCGCAAGCGCGCTCAGCCCGACAGGAATGTTGATCCAGAAGATCGAGCGCCAGCCGACCGACTCCACCAGCGCGCCACCCACGACAGGGCCAAGCGCCAGGCTGATGCCGACGGTCGCGCCCCACATGCCGATCGCCTGCGCGCGTTCGCGCGCGTCGGTGAAGACGTTGCGGATGATCGACATGGCAACCGGGTTGAGCATCGAGCCGCCGACCGCCTGCATCATGCGAAAGGCGATCAGCGCACCGAGGCTCGGCGCCACGCTGCACAGCAGCGATCCGAGCGTGAACAGCACGAGGCCCAGCGAGAAGACCCGCTTGCGCCCCAGCCGGTCGCCCATCGACCCCGAGAGCATCAGCAGACTGGCGAGAACCAACGTGTAGGCGTCGACGGTCCACTGCAGTCCCGAGACGCTCGTGTGCAGGTCGCGGCCGATCGACGGCAGCGCGACGTTGACGATCGTGTTGTCCAGGCCGACGATCAGCAGGCTCATGCAGCAGATCGCCAGGATCAGCCGCCGGCGCGAGCGCGAGGCGAGCGCGCTATCGGTGATCGCTGGACTCCGCCGCCAGCGCAGCCAGCGCGTCGCCGTCGAGGCGCAGCGTCGTCCACTCGTCCAGCGTTCGCGCGCCGATGCCCCTGTAGAACCCCAGCGCCAGCTCGTTCCAATCCAGCGCGCACCACTCCAACCGTCCGCCCGGCTCCACGCGTGCCGCGAGCGCCGCGAGCAGCGCGCGACCGACGCCGGCGGCGCGGTGCTCGGGCAGCACGAACAGGTCCTCCAGCCAGACGCCGCGCGTCCCCCAGAAGCTCGAAAACGTCGAGAAGGACAGCATGTAGCCGATGGCCTCGGAGCCGCGTTCGGCGATCAGCGCCTCGGCGGCCGGGCGCGCGCCGAACAGCGCCTCGCGCAGCTGCGGCTCGGTCGTGCGCAGTTCGTGGCGCAGATGCTCGTAGTCGGCCAGCTCGCCGAACAGCTCCAACAGCCGCGGCACATCCGCGACGGTTGCCGCTCGGACCGTCGCCGTTGTCTCGGCGGCGCCCACCGCTCAGCCGGCGGCGCGGTCGGGACGGTCCGGGTAGAGATCGTCGATCGTCGTCAGCGCTACATACGGCGCGCCGGCCTGCCGCTCGATCGTTGCGCCGCCGCCCGCCAGGCGGTCGAGCACGCTGATCACGCCGCAGATCTCCAGCCCGGCATCCTGCAGCGCCTCGATCGCCGTCAATGTCGAGCCGCCGGTCGTGACGACGTCCTCGACGACCACGCAACGGTCCTCGCCCGTCAGCGGCGGACCCTCGATGCGGCGTTGCAGTCCGTGCTGCTTGGCCTCCTTGCGCACGAAGAAGGCCTTCACGCCGGCGCCCCCCGCGAGCGCCGCGCAGGCGACCGGATCGGCGCCCATCGTCAGCCCGCCGACCGCCGTCGCGCGCCAATCGTCCAGCTGCGCCGCAAGCAGGCGTGCGAGCGCCGCAAACCCCGTTGGTCGCAGGATCGCCCGCTTGGCGTCCACGTAGTACTGCGCGATCGCCCCGCTGGTCAACGTCACCTCGCCGATCACCAGAGCGTGCTCGCGCAGCTCCTCGATGAGGCTCTCGCGAGCGCCCTTGCTGTCACTGGAACATTCGGCCAAGGCGTCCATGTGGGGATCTAATCTAGCGCTGTGCTCTCCCCGCTCGCCGGCGTTCTGCGCCTGGCATCGGCCCTGCTCTGCCTGATCGTCGTCGCGTCATTCGTGCTGTTCGTCGTCGACCAGACCGGCAGCGCCTCGGCTCATCAGCAGGCCGAGCTCAACCACGAAACGACGACGACTCAGCAGGAAACTCAGACGAACGGGCGGTGGAAGTCCGGTTCGTCAGGCTCGCCGCGCAAGACCGTCGACGAAGCGGCCGAAGCCGTCACCTCTCCGTTCACCTTCGCGACCGAAGCGACCAGCAGCGAATGGTTGAGCCGCGGCATTGCGCTGGCGCTCACGCTGATCGTCTACGGCTTCGGGCTTGCCTTCGTCGCGCGTGTGATCCGCGTGCGCCTCTAGCTGCACGCGCGGTACCGCACCGCGCTTACGGCCCGGCGTTGTTCTTGACGCTGTGACTGCCGCCGCCGCTCTCGTTGTAGACGTCGACCGGCGTGCCCGTCTGCACCCAGCTGTAGATCGCCGAGGCATTGGGAATCGGCACGCGCAGGCAGCCATGGCTGGCGGCGTACGTCGGCACTTCGGCGTAGCCATGGATCGCATAGCCGCGAATGAAGTAGTTGGAGTCGACCATGCCCTCGGAGTTAGTGCCCGGAGTCTTGGAGTACACGCTGAAGCGACCGATCACGGTCGGCGTCGAGGGCTTGCCCGAGCTCATCGTGTAGAGCGCGTGTACGTGGCCGCCCGGTTCGATCTCCGCGAGCACCTGTTTGGTCAGGTCACCCTCGACGTGCCTGCCGTCGCGCGGGTAGCGCACGTGGAACACGCCGCCGCCCTCCTGCAGACGTTTGAAGACACTGACGTTCGTGGAGGAGATGCGCGGAAGCCCGGTCACCTTGCGAAAGGCGATCACCGCGCGGCCGGTCGCTTCGTCATACACGCCGTTGAGCGGAACGACGAAGTGCAGCGCGTTGAGCTCTGACTGCAGCAGCCGCACCGACGGTCCGCGAGCGCCCGAGGAGAGGTTCGGCGAGGCGACGTGCACCGCTTCGGACTTGCCTGCGAACGCCGCCTGCAGAGGCGTCGCGTAGTGCACAGCACGCACCTGCAGCTGACCGGTCGAGCCACTGGAGTAGCCGATGTGAAACTGGCCGGCGCCGTTGCCGATCGGCAGAACGCTGACGTTCTTCACTCCGACCTTGCGCCCTTCGCGGTAGAGGCTCACCTTCACTGTCTGGCCGCCCACGTAGGGGATGACGATGCCGCGCACCACCACGCGGCTGCCCGCGATCACGAACGGCGGCTTGCCGAAGGCGCGCTGCACCACGAGTTTGATCTGCCCGCCGGCCGACGAGCCTGCAGGTGGGGCGGGAGCGGGCGCCGGCGGTGCTGGCGCAGTCGGTGTCGAGGCAGCCGATGCGCTCGAGGCGCTCGTCAATGCGCACGAGACGACCACCAGACAGAGAGCGAAGCGCAGCTTGGTCATTGCGCGGAATGCTATCCGCAGCGAGCGACGTGCCTGGCGCTCATGTCGAGAGCGTGCGCTGCGGCGCGATCACACCGACGCGCGTGAGCACGTATGCGATCAGCGCCAGCGACGCCAGCGCTGTGACCGCCAGCAGTGGAATCTGCCATTGCCAGTTCCAGTCGGCCAGCTGCCCGAAGGCGATCGAGTTGTTCAGCGAGTGCACCACGATGCACGGATACAGCGAGCCCGTTCGCCGGTACAGCAGGCACAGCGCGAAGCCGAATACAGCCAGCGTCACGAGATCCAACAGAGGAGCCGAGCCGACGTGAACCAGGCCGAACAGCAGGCCGGTCACCACGGCCGCCGTCCAAGGGCCACGCCAGTTGCGCAGCGCCGTGAAGATGTAGCCGCGAAACAAGAACTCCTCGCCGATCGGCGCCACGACACACGTCAGCGCGGCGCTCAGCACGCCCGTGCCGATCTGTTCGAGCACCTTCTCTTCCGGCGGGTTGACCGCGACTTTCCAGAGCAGCGAGAAGGCGAGAAAGCCGGCACCCACCCCAACGATCCAGCGCACGGCGCGCCACAGTGGCGTCGGGCGCAGTCCGAACTGCCAGGCCGCGGCGCCACGCCCGCCAAGCTGCGCGAAGAAGATCGCCACGAAGACGAAGCCGGCATCCTGAACGGCCGTGTCGGCCACCTGCAGTCCGTCGGGCAGGTGCTGAGCCGAAAGGTTGACGCCGAGCGCCAGCGCCGGCAGGTCGACGATCAGCGCTCCGACCACCGCCACGACCAAACCGCTGATCAGCGCGACCGGCGCCGTCCAAGGCGGCCAGGCCGTGCGCGGCGAGTCAAAGCGCCCCACGCCGGGCGTTCCGTCTGAAAGCAATGCCGGGCGCTCCGAGCCCGGCGCCGAGGTCAGGCCGCCCACGGCGCTAGCTGACCCAGTGCCACGTGGCGAACTGCGCGACGAAGAACGCAAGCAGCAGCCCGGAGACGAGAAGCGCCGGGCGCTGTGCCCGCGGGTGCCCGGCCAGCCACGCGCCGAGCCACATGCTCAACGGGAACAGCACGATGAGAAAGCGCGGCAGCGACATCAGCGGCTGCGCCGTCACGGGATAGGAGAGCGGCAACGCGAGCGCCGCAATCACATAGACGCCATAAGCCAGCGGCAGGCGTCGCAGCACGCCGACGATCGCCACGACGCCGGCGGCGAGGAACGCGAGCAGCAAGAGATTGTGCTCGGAGTTGATGAACGCGCTCTTGCCGTCGATCGGGTAGTAGAGATGGCTCTGCTGCAAGGACAGCAGTTGCCGCAGGCCGCCGAAGCCCGCGCGAAGGCCGTCCCACACGCCCAGGTACGGGCCGGCGAAGTGGCGCCCCCAGACGTCCTGTGCGTGAAACGGCGAGAGCGGATCGCCGCCGGACAGGCCGAGGTATGCGACATACAGCGCCAGCCCGAGCGGCGCCAGCGCCAGCCACAGAAGATCCTTACGCGGGCGATAGCGCACCGCCAAGCCGCGGGCGCGCGGGAAGTCCGGCGCACGGTCCTCACGCGGGCCGTACAGGTACAGCATGACCGCCGGCAAAAGCAGCACGATGCCTGCGCTGCGTGTCGCGCCGGCCAGCGCGCCGAGCAGCCCGACGACCGCAAAGCGCCCGGTTCGCGCCGCGTAGAACAGGCCGACCGACAGCGCCAGATACAAAGACTCGGAATAGACCGCCGAGAAGTAGAAGGCCATCGGCGACAGCGCCGTGACCATCACGGCCAGCCGCGCGACATCCGCTCGCGCGCGCCTGGCGCGCGAATCGTCTGCGCCGGGCGCGACCGTGCCGAGCAGCGAGCGGCCGCCTGTGCGCGCCAGCTCCAGCGTGGTCAGGCGGTGGATGCCATACAGCGCGAGCGCGAGCGCGATCAGCGAGAACAGCACGCCGCCGAGCACCAGCGGCACGCCGACCGCGGCGAACGCCCGCAGCCCCAGCGGATACAGCGGGAAGAACGCGTCGCGCGAGGAGGTGAACGTGCCGAGATCCGGGCGATAGCCGTAGTGGGCGATCACGCCGTACCAGGCGGCGTCCCAGCGCGCGGCCGGTGCCGCGAGCAGGTCGCCGAGCCAGCCGAACCCGCGCGTGATGCCGGGCGGGTTGAAGGCGTGGCGCGCCGGCCCGAAGCCATAAGTCAACAGCGTGCCCACGCCGGCAACCCAGATGAGCAGCCGAGAAGTCCACAGCGCGCGCCAGCACTCGCGCACGGCCTGCGCGCGCGCCGGGTCGAGCGAGCTTGCGCGAGGAACACACAGCGTCCTGCGACGACCGCGCGAACGGGCGGGGAGCGCCCGTTCGCCTGCTCGGGGCGCCGGACCGGCGAGCGGGCGCCCGTCGACGAGCTCGGCCGCGCCGTCGGCGACGGCGAGCTCGGCTGTGTCGGGGGTCATGATCGAAGGCACACGGCGTGGTGGGCGAGACCGCCCTGCTGGCAGGAAATCACAATCGGAACGGTAATCTCGGTGGTTCGGAGATGTCTCGACAGGCACGACAGCGCCGGCGCAGGCACAATCGCGCCGGGCCCACACGGTTTCTGTTGATCGGCGGCGGCATTCTCGTCACGGCGCTGATCGTCGGCGCGATCGCGGCGGTCGGCTACGTGAGCAACATCTTGGACACGGCGCCAAAGATCGGCAGCCTACGCCCGCTGCTCGGCGGAGGCTCCTCTCAGGTCTACGCAGCCGACGGCACGCGACTCGGTTTCATCCAGTCCGACCAGCTGCGCACGCCGGTCACCTGGAACCAGATCCCGGCGAACCTGCGAAACGCGACGGTCGCGATCGAGGATCAGCGCTTCTACAAGAACAACGGCGTCGACCTGACTGGCATCTTCCGTGCGGCGATCAAGGACATCACCCACGGCAAAGCGCTGCAGGGCGGATCGACGATCACGATGCAACTCGTGCGCAACGCGTATCTCGGCGGCGACCAGCACACGATCCGCCAGAAGATCATCGAGGCCAAGCTGGCGATCGAATACGAGGAACACCACAACAAGCGCTCCGTGCTGACCAGCTACCTCAACAGCGTGCCGTACGGAACGCTCGGCGGCCAGACGGCGATCGGCGTGCAGGCGGCGTCGCGGATCTTCTTCGACAGACCGGCGTCGCAGCTCAACCTGCAGCAGTCCGCACTGCTGGCCGGACTGCCGCAGGCGCCGTCGCAGTACAACCCCTTCCGCGACGCCGCCGAAGCCAAGCGCCGGCGCAACGAGGTGCTGGCGAAGATGGCCGAACTGCACTACGTCTCAGCGTCGGCCGCGTCGGCCGCGGAGGCATCGCCGCTGGAAGTCAAACGCGGCTATTTCTACTCGCAGCGCAAGGAGGACTTCTTCTTCGAATACGTGCACCAGCAGCTCGTCAAACGCTACGGCGCGGCCGTTGTCGCCCAGGGCGGCTTGAAGGTGCATACGACGATCGACCTGAACATGCAGCGCGAGGCGCGCGACGCGATCGCCAAGGTGCTCAACCAGCCCGAAGACCCGGCGTCGGCGATCGTCACGATCAACCCCGCCAACGGCGACATCGAGGCGATGGCCGAGTCCCAGAGCTATGAGGAATCCCAGTACAACCTGGCCTCCGAAGGCCACCGCCAGCCCGGATCCACGTTCAAGGCGATCGTGCTCGCCGACGCGCTGACTCGCGGCGTCGACCCCAACAGCACCTACTACGACTCGCACACGCTCTCGCCCGGCTGGCTGACCGGCTATCCGACCTACGAAGTCAAAACCTTCGGCGGCGAGCAGAACGGCACGATCAACCTCGTGCAGGCGACGCTCAAATCAGATAACACCGTCTACGCCCAGCTGGCCGCGGATCTCGGCGAGTCGACGGTCACCGAAATGGCGCACAAGATGGGTGTAGTGAGCCCACTGCGCAGCTACGCCGCGGAGGCTCTCGGCGGACTGACGCTCGGCGTCACGCCGCTGGAGATGGCCAACGTCTACGCGACGCTGGCCGACGGCGGCTGGCGCAACAGCCCGATTGCGATCACCAAGGTCGTCTTCCCCGACGGTCATGTCGACAACAACTGGGGCAAGCCCCATCGCGTGAAAGTGCTCAGCGAAAGCGTCACCGCCGAAGAGACCAAAATCCTCAAAGAGAACGTCGAAAGCGGCACGGCCGGGCGCTCGGCGATCAGCTGCCCGACGGCGGCCAAGACCGGCACGACTTCAGAACTCGTGGACGCCTGGCTCGACGGCTACACGCCCAATTACTCCACCGCAGTATGGATGGGCTATCCGACCAAACGCGTGTCGATGACCGATGTGCACGGCGAGCCCCAGCAGGGTGGCTACCTGCCCGCGGAAATCTGGCACGCATACATGTCCTCGGTCGTCGAAGGCAAGACGTGCAAGGAATTCCAGCCGGCCAAAGAACCGATCTCATATCAGCCGTTCTACGGCAAATTCGCCACGACCGGTCAGTCGCGCGCGTCGGGCGAAGCCGAAAGCGAAGAATCCAAGTCGAGCAAATCCGAAACGCACGCGCACAAGCCCGAACGAGGAGGCGCGGGCGCTCCCGCGGCGCCACCGAGTCATCCCGTCACTCCGCACAAAGGCCCGAGCGTCCAGGGCACTGGCGGGGCGGGCCCGGGCTGAGCGCGTCGGCGCCCGCCTCCGCTGGGCGGACGCTGGTAGTTTGGACCGCAGCTAAATCGTTCAGACGACGGGCGCGTGGTGATTCGCGCACCAGATCGGGGATGCGCAGAGGTGGCAAAGGAGGACAAGGTCGAATTCGAGGGCGAGGTCATCGAGGCCCTGCCGAACGCCATGTTCCGCGTGAAGCTCGACAACGACCACGTCGTGCTCGGCCACGTCGCCGGCAAGATGCGTCGCTTTCGCATCCGCATTCTCCCCGGCGACCGCGTGCGCTGCGAGCTGTCTCCCTACGACCTCGACCGCGCGCGCATCGTCTACCGGCACCGCTGACGCACCCATCGCAGAGCGTTCTCTGATCGAAGCCATTCAGGCGGAGCTCGCCGGCTCTGAGCGTGGGGCGCGCATCCTGCGAGGGCCGGGCGACGACGCCGCGGTCGTACGCGCGCGGCCGGTCAGCGTGGTTTCGGTGGACACGATCGTGGAGGGCACGCACTTTCGCCTGCGCGAGGGCTGGTCCAGCGCCGCCGAGGTGGGCCACCGTGCGCTGGCCGGCGCGCTCTCCGATCTCGCCGCGATGGGCGCGCAGGCGGGTGAGGCATACATCGCGCTCGGCCTACCCGGCGGCCTCGGCGAGGATCAGGCGCTCGCACTCGTGCGCGGCGCGCAGGCGCTGGCGCGCAGCACCGCGACCGTGATCGCCGGCGGCGACGTCGTCGCGGCGCCGGCGCTTTCCGTTTCTGTGACGGTCGTCGGGTGGGCAGAGGACGAGCGCAAGCTGGTTGGTCGCGACGGCGCTCAGCCGGGCGACCTGGTCGGCGTGACCGGAACGCTCGGCGCAGCCGGCGCAGCACTCGCGGTGCTACAGGGACGCGCGCCTCAGAGCCCGCGTTCTGAGCGCCTGCTCGCGCGCGCCAGATCTCCGCAGCCACGGCTGCTCGAGGGTGCTGCGCTTGCGCGCGTGGGGGTGCACGCGATGATCGACCTGTCCGACGGCGTCGCCAGCGACGCCGCGCACCTGGCACGCGCAGGCGGCGTGCGCCTTCGCGTGCATCTGCCGCGCCTGCCACTGGAGCATGGCGTCGCCGAGGCCTGCGCCGAGCTCGGCCTGAACGCGGAAGGGTTGGCGGCGAGCGCCGGCGAAGACTACGAGCTGTGCTTCTGTGCGTCGCCGGCAGATCGCGCTCGCGTGGAGGCGGCCGTGCCGGCCGACGCGGGCGTCGGCGTCAGCTGGATCGGCGAGGTCGCCGCCGGGCCGCCCGGGCTGTCGCTAGTGGGAGAGCGGGGGGATGAGGTGCGACTTGCCGGATTCGAGCACCGCTGGTAGCGACGGGCGCTTGACCACGCTCGCTGCCGCGCGGGCAGAGGCCGGCTGTTCGACCTGATCGCCGACGAGCGTTTCGCGCGCGCCGGCCGGGCGGCGCGCGACGGGCATGCGCCCGGCTCCGACCGGCTGCGTCCGCGTCAGGCGCGCGTACACGAGCAGTCGTTTGGCGGCGCTGTAGAGCGGCGTGCAGGCGGACAGCACCAGCCGCGAGTAACTGACGTTGCTCACGGCCGCGCGCACGTTGGTTGGAGCGACGATCCGTTTGCTCACGACCGTGTATGTGAAGTGGGCGTAGGGCATGTTCAGCTGAATGCGGCTGCCGCGGCGCAGCTGGTCGATGTTGCGGAAGGGCGCCAGGTATGTCGTGCGGTGGCCGGCGATCGCCGTCGTTCCGGCCATGCCCGGGAACACGGTTTCGCCGTAGATGCCCGGTCCGCTCTCCAGATCCGAAGTGCTCGTGCCCTTGACGACCACGAAGCTCGCGCCGATGCGCGGGATCTTGATGCGCCCCACAGCGCTGCCGTCCTTGGCACGACCCTCGAGTCCACCGGCGAGGAAGGCAACCCTGCGGCGTACGTCGGCGAGGTTGACCAGCGTGCGCTCTTCGACGGCCGTGGGCTGCTCGCGTTCGACCTTCGCCAGCGCGCCGCTGAGGTGATCCTGGCGGAATTTCGCGTACAGCGCAGAGAACGGCTCCTGCCACACCAGCGTCACGCCGGCGTCGACGAGCGCCAGCGCGCCTACGGCGATCAGCGTGATCGCAAGCGCGCGCGTCGTGCGTCGCGTCCAGCGCGAGCTTCGACGAGATCCGAAGCTCGGGCCGCGCCGCGAGACCGGTGTGAAGGGAAAGTCAGACATCGTCGGGCTGGTTTATGGAGACCTATCGTCGCAGAGCCGACTGCGTGCCACCAAGCGAACCCGGTCCGGCGTATGACAGCGGACCACGGATCGTTATCTCATCGTCGCTCTCACGGTCGCGCCCAAGCGGCGGCGCTCCGCTCGTCAGCGAAAGCATGACGGTCGCCGCGGCGCAGCCGAGCGACATGATCCACAGCAGCACGGCGGGAAAACCGATGTGCCCGCCGGCGACGAGCAGCACAGCCATCCAGGCGACGCGGCCGGGGCCCAGTCCGAGCTGGTCGGCATAGAAGGCGATCAGCAGTGCGAGCGGGATGAAGCCGGCGGCGACCAGCGCCAGCGCCAGCGCCGGGCGCGGGCGCAGCTCGGGTGAGACGATCAGCAGCCAGAGGTGCGCGGCGGGCACGAGCAGCAACGCAGTGATCGGGTTGGCCACCCACACGACCACGACGAGCGGCAGCAGCACCAGCAGCATGCCGACACCGGCGCCGTCGGCGTTTGGGCGTGCGCCCACGCCCAGACGGCGCATCAGCATCGGCCACAACAGCCACGCGAGCACGAGCGCCAGCAGCACGGCGGCGACGGTCGTCGCCGCGGCGGCGCCGAAGCTAAGCGCGTCGGGAGGCACCGGCTCGCCGGGAGCGGCGCCGATGATGCCGACCGCGCCGAGCAGCAACGCGAACAGCGCGGCCAGGAGGAACGGAGCTGCGCAGAACAGCGTCCACAGCGACCAGCGTGCCACGGATAGACGCCGGCGCCGCGCGCGCGCGAGCCCGTCGGCGGCGACGATCAACGGTGGCAGCAGCAGCGTGCCAACGAGCAGTCGCAGAGCCCAAGCGGGAATCGTCTTGCGGCCGACCAGCAGCCCCGTCTGCATCGTCGACGGCAGGTCGGCGCCGCTGTCCAGCGAGTCGACGGCGCTCAGCACCGAGCGTCCGAGACCTTCCAAATGCGCCACGTTCACGCGATCGGACGCCGCCGGGCCGCGTTCGCCTGAACCCTGCACGAGCACCGCGGGGACGCCTGCAGCGTTCAGCGGTCCCTGTTCGCCGACGGTCGCACCGAACGCCAGGTGCGCGAGCTGTCCGATCGCGCTGGGCGCTCCCGGATCGGAGCCGGCCTCCAGCGAGATCGCATCGTCGACCGTGCGCTGCAGCTGAACCGGCGCCGAGCCGGCGGCGTCGGAGAACGGCACCACGAACGGCGTGCGCTGGCGCACGCCGGCGAGATCGCCCAGCACAATCGCCGCGTCGAACGGCCCCGCGCCCCCGGCCGCGAAGTCGGCGGCGCCCGCATCGCCGCCCGTGCCGCCGCTGGTGGAGACCAGCACGATCGTTCGCTGCGTCTCGCGCGAGGCGAACACGCGAGCCAACTCCATCAGCGCGGCGGTGGCCGACAGCTCGGCGCGCGAGTCGCGGCGCGGCGCGTCGCGATGGGCGAGGATCACGATCGGCTTGGCGCCCGTCGACCCGGGACGCTGAGCAATCACGTTGGTCAACGTGCGCTCTCCGTCGATCGTCTGCGCGCTGAAGCTGTGCGTACGCACCTGAAAGCCCCCGCCCGCCGTGCCGCCCAGCCCGCGAAACGTGCGCGCGACGTAGCCGGCGAGCGCTCGGTCGCCACTCGATCCGGGCCGGCGATCGGGATAGGCCGAGGCAAGCGCGCTCAGCTCGGAGAACGCGCGCTGGCCTTCGAAGGCGTCGGGAGCGAGCGTCGAGTGCAGCGGTGCCGGGCGGCCCGTGAGCGAGAATGCGGCGACCGCGAGTGCGAACACGAACGGCAGGAATGCCGCTCGATACAGGCGACCGTTGAGCATCCGCTAGACGATAGTTCTACAGGCGGGCGGGCGTGTTGGGCAAGGACGCGCTCACCGTTAGGTATCGTGCGGCCGCGTGCTCCAGCCCGTAGCCGTTGGCAACAAGACGCTCGCCGATTACACGCACATCTGCGGGCGCGAGCTGATCGCGGAAATCCGCGAGCTGGCAGAGCCGCTGCAGGGCGACCGCGTGGTGCACATCTCCGCCACGGCCTTCGGCGGCGGCGTGTCGGAGATTCTCTACACGCTCGTGCCGCTGATGCGCGACGTGTGCCTGGACTGCGAGTGGCAGGTGATCTACGGCCGCGAGGAGTTCTTCAATGCGACCAAGCTGATGCACAACGCGCTCCAGGGCGCGCCGCAGGATCTGGACGAGGAGCAGTGGGCCACCTGGCGCCAGTACAACGAGATGAACGCGCGCGAGCTGTCGGGTGGCTGGGATGTGTGCCTTGTGCATGATCCGCAGCCGGCGGCGCTGTTCGGGCTTGTGCCCGAGAAGGCCAAGGGCTGGGTGTGGCGCTGTCACATCGACCTGTCGACGCCCAACGAGCAGACGATCGCCCAGCTGCTGCCCTACATCAAGGACTATCCACAATCGCTGTTTCACATGCGCGAGTACGTGCCGCCGGGCATGGGCGGCCACGTCAACGTGGTGCCGCCGGCGATCGATCCGCTGACGCCGAAGAACATGGCGCTGTCGCCGGAGGACGGCGCGTTCGTGTGTGGCCAGTTCGGCATCGACGTCGACCGTCCGCTGATGTGCCAGGTCTCGCGCTTTGATCCCTGGAAGGACCCGCTGGGCGTGATCGATGCCTACCGCATCGTGCGTGAGTCGCTGCCCGAGCTGCAGCTCGCGCTGGTCGGCTCGATGGCCAGCGACGACCCCGAGGGGTGGGACTTCTTCAACGCGACCATCGCGCACGCCGATGGCGACCCCGACATTCACATCCTCAACAACTTCAACAACGTCGGCGCCATCGAGGTCAACGCCTTTCAGTCGCACTCCGACGTGCTCGTGCAGAAGTCCACG
>DATARK010000016.1:0-8854 GCA_036264175.1 Solirubrobacteraceae bacterium | reverse complement strand
CGGACGCGGCGCCCCTTCGGGCGCCGCGTCTCGGCGGAGCCGGAACCTGCGGCGCGGGCGCCGCGGCGTCAGTTCGCGCTCAGGCGCTGCCGGCGGTCGCACCGGCCTGCGCGACCTCGTGCTGGCCCTCGGCGAACTCCTCGACGATCTTGGCGCAGAACGCCGGCAGGTCGTCGGGATTGCGGCTGGACACGAGACCCTCGTCGACGACGACCTCCTCGTCGACCCATTTGCCTCCGGCGTTGCGAATGTCGGTCTGAAGAGACGGCCACGAGGTGATCGTGCGATCGCGCACGAGATCGGCCTCCACGAGCGTCCAGGGGCCGTGGCAGATCACGCCGACGGGCTTGCCTTCAACAAAGAACCTTCGCAGGAACTCCACAGCCTTGCCCTCGGTGCGCAACTGGTCGGGGTTGGCGACGCCGCCGGGGAGCACCACGCCCGCATAGTCGGCCGGGTCGGCGTCGGCGAGCGTCTTGTCGACGGCGAACGTCGAAGACTTGTCGAGATGCCGAAAGGCCTGAACCCGGCCGTCTTCGGGCGCGATCAACTCCGGCCTTCCTCCGGCCTGCTCGACAGCCTGCCAGGGCTTGGTCAGCTCGACTTCCTCCACGCCCTCCTGGGCCACGAGAAAAGCGATTCTCTGTCCGTTCAACTCATCTGCCATTAGATGTCCTCCAATCGTCGGGGTCTATCTCAAGCGCTACCCGACGCTGATGCGGAGAAACACCCGTCCAAGCCCGTACTGCGCGGTGCAGGGCGCCACTTCGGTTGCCGAGTTACAGATTGAGTTGCCCGGCTGCGGGTAAACCTGCCTCAACCGCCCGAGCGACCGCAGCGGGCCACGACGCAGGAGAGGACAAACATGGCCGCACTAATTGCACTTGTGTTGATCTTGGCGATATTCGGAGGCCTCGGCTTCGCCGTGCATCTCCTCTGGATCGTCTTGGTGATCGCAGTTCTTCTGTGGCTGATCGGGTTCTTCGTGGGCGGCATCCCCGATGGCGGCCGGCGCCGCTGGTACGGACGCTGACAAGAGCGAGATCGATCGAGGCTGATTGAGCATGGTCGGACAGAAGCTGCGAGCACGGCCGCACGCCGGCGCTGTCAGGGTGGCGCTGGTGGAGGACTCGTTCCACCACGAGGCGCTCTTCTACAGCGGCGAGGAGGGCTTTCTGCGCGGCACGCTGCCGTTCGTGCAGGATGGCCTTCGCGCCGGCGAGGCGGTGCTGGTGGCAGTCACGGCCGAGCGCGCCAAGGCGCTGGAGACGGCGCTGGGCGACGACGCCGCGGGCGTACGCTTCATCGACATGCGCGAGCTCGCGCGTAACCCTGCGCGAGTGATTCCCGCCTGGCGTTCGTTTCTCAACGAGCACGCCGACGACGATGCCCCGGTCAGGGGCATCGGCGAACCGGTGTGGCCAGGTCGCAGTGAAGCCGAGTTGGAGGAGTGCGTGCGTCACGAGTCGCTGCTGAACACGGCCTTCGCCTATGGGCCGCCGTGGAGCCTGCTCTGCCCGTATGACCTGGACAAGCTGGGCGAGCGCCAGATTCAGGACGCCCGTCAGACGCATCCGGCGGTCATGCACGAAGGCATCAGCAGGCGCAGCGACGCCTACCTGCCGCTGCACCGCGCGCCGAACGTGCTCACCGGAGCCTTGCCGGACCCACCGCGCGAGCGCGATGAGCTTGCGTTCACCTTTCGTGGGCTGGGCGCAGTGCGCAGCCTGGTCTCCTCCTGCGCCGACCGCGCGGGCCTGCATGAGAACGCGCGCGACGACCTCGTGCTCGCCGTCAACGAGCTCGTGACCAACAGCGTGCAATACGGCGGCGGCGGTGGCACGCTGCGCATCTGGGCCGAGCCCGACGCGCTCGTCTGCGACGTGCGCGACCGCGGCTACATCCTCGATCCGCTCGCTGGACGCATCGCGCCGCCGATCGACCAGCACGGCGGGCGCGGCCTGTGGCTGGTCAACCACCTGTGCGACTTGGTGCAGATTCGCTCGGCGCCAAACGGCACCATCGTGCGCGTTCGCGCGCGCCTGCGCTAGCGCCTCGCCGCCGAGGCGCTAGCGCTTCTTTGCGTCGACCGCCCGCTGCAGCTGGGCCTTGTTCATGCTCGAGCGGCCCTCTATGCCGCGTTCGCGCGCCTCCTCGTAGAGCTGGTCACGTGTTCGCCCGCGAGGGCCGGGTTTGCCCGAGCGCAGCCCGCCGCGCCGGCTGGAGGAGATATCACGCGTTGAGGTCTTCGAAGGCCGTTTGGCTTCGCCGCTGCGTGCGCGCTCCTTGTTGACGGTGCGCGCGGCGATCTCCTCGGCGCGTTTCTCGCCCGCGCCCTGCTCGCGCTCGCTGTCGACGATGTGCTCGTACTGACGAGCCCTCTTGCTGCCCTTCTTGACACCGCGCGGCGGCATTCCCGGCCTCCTCCGATTAGCAACGGCCGTCCGGCTATCGCCTACCCGCGGGCAAACCGCGTCAAACAGGAGTGCGCGCGGTTACGCGTCGGCGAGCTTGGGTATCGCCAGAGTAGGGACATGCAGGCGCAAGACCGCGGAGCCACGACCGAGGATGCGCGGCGCTCTTCGCAGACGCGTGAAGGGCTGCCGAGCGACGACGGACGCCCCGAGACGCAGTTGCAGCGTCTGGATCGCAACCTCGAAGAGATGACCGGCGAGCTTCGCGTCGTCGTCACCGGCGTGCAGGTGCTGTTCGCGTTCCTGCTGATCGTGCCCTTCAACACCGGCTTCGAGCACATCGGGCCTTTCGAGCGCGGCGTCTACTTCGTCACGTTGCTGTGCTCTGCGCTCGCGGCGCTGTGCACGATCGCGCCCGCCGCCTACCACCGCGTGCTGTTTCGCAGCGATGACAAGCGCAACGTGGTGCTCGTGGCAAACCGCGTGGTGATCGTCGGCTTGGTGTTCCTGGCGTTGGCGATGTGCGGCGCGCTGCTGCTGGTCACAGCCAAGCTCTTCGGTGCGACCGCCGGCACAATAACCGCGGCGCTCGCAGCGGTGGCTTTCGCTGCGTTGTGGTTCGTCGCGCCGCTCACACGCCGCGCCGAGCACGAGCGCGGCGCGGGCGGCGGCACAGGCCGAAAGCAAGTCGTGCAGCCGGCCGGCGACGGCGGCGATCTCGGGGCCGCGCTGGGTTCGCTGGAGCCCGAGCAGGCGAACTGGCGCGAAAATGACGTGCGATACGATCTCCGTGTGAGTGCTCAGGAGCATCTGCGGATTGATGCACGCAACGAACCGGACCGTGTGGTGCTGCAATTGGCCGGCGAACTGGACCTCGCGAGCTCGCCGATTTTCGAGCGCGCACTGGAAGACGCATCGCTCGCCGCCGCGCCGCTGCTCGTGCTGGATCTCGACGGGCTGAAGTTCGTCGACTCGACGGGCCTGCGCATCATCCTGCTGGCCCACGAGGGCGCGCGCGCGCGTGGGCAGCAGTTCGCGATCACGCCCGGCTCGCCGCAGGTGCAGCGCCTGCTGAACATCACCAGCGTGGCCGAGCACATGCGCGTGATCGACTCGCCCGACGACCAGCTCGTCTAGCGCGACACCGAACTCGCCGGCGCGAGCCAACCCCGCGAATGGGCCCGCCGCCACGCGCGCGGGTGCCGCCTGACCTGGCCGTGCGCACCGCTTGAGCCCGCCGCTGCGGTGAATACGCTCACGCCATGAAGCCCGGCGAGCGCCTGACCGTGATCGATCTCGGCTCGAACTCCTTTCGCCTGGTGGTGTTCATGGCCGGCGAGGGCTGGTGGAAGCGCACCGATGAGATCTATGAGCCGGTGCGCATCGGTGAGGGTCTGGTCGCCAGCGGCGAGCTCGGACGCGAGCCGATGGCGCGCGCGATGGCCACTCTGGACGTGTTCGCGCAGTTCGCGCACGCCAGCGGCCTGCAGCCGCAGGCGATCGACGCGGTCGCCACGAGCGCGATTCGCGATGCCGACAACGCAGCGTCATTTCTGCAGAACGCGCGTGAGCGCTCGCGCCTGCCGATTCGCGTGCTCTCGCGCGAGGCCGAGGCGCGCTACGGCTATCTGGCGGCGGTCAACTCGACGACGCTGAGCGACGGCTGCGTGCTCGACCTCGGCGGCGGCTCGATGCAGCTGGTGCAGGTGCGCGATCGCCTTGCCGCGCAGACGGGCTCCTGGCGCGTCGGCACCGTGCGCATGAGCGAGCGCTTCCTGCCGGTGAACGGGCCGGCCAAGCGCCGTCAGCTGGAGGCGCTGCGCGAGCACGTCGCCGAGGAGCTCGCGCAGGCTCCCTGGCTGGCAGAGGCCAAGGCGTCGGAGGCCGGCGCGCGCCTTGTGGGCATCGGCGGAACCGTGCGAAACCTCGCGTCTGCGGCGCAGCGCGCCGCCGGACTGCCGACATTCGGCGTGCAGGGCGCGATGCTCGACGCCGATGCGCTGGGCGAGCTGGTCGAGCGTCTCGCCGCGCTGCCGGCGGCAGAGCGCGCCAGCGTGCCCGGCATCAAGCCCGCGCGCGCCGACCTGATTCTCGCCGGCGCCGTCGTCGTGCAGGGAGTGCTCGAGGCGGGCGGCTTCGCCGGGCTGGAGGCCACCGAGGCCGGCCTGCGCGAGGGCGTGTTCTTCGAGCGGCTGCTGGGAGGCGGCGAAGGCGCCTCCGAGCGTGAACCGCTGTTTGAGGACGTGCGCCGCGCGAGCGTGCTGAACCTCGCCGGGCAGTATCACTTCGACTCCGCGCACACACGCCACGTGGCGTCGCTGGCGCTGGGCATGTTCGACGAGCTGGCGCGGCTGGGCCTGCACGCCGGCGACGCCAGCGAGCGCGAGCTGCTGTGGGCGGCGAGCATGCTGCACGACATCGGCATGTCGGTCGACTACGACGACCATCACAAGCACTCGCGCTATCTGATTCTCAACGCCGGTCTGCCGGGCTTCTCGCCGGTCGAGGTGGCGATCGTCGCCCAGGCCGCTCGCTACCACCGCAAGGGCACGCCCGACCCGGGTCCGATGCGCGCGCTGTTCGGCGACGGCGATCGCGAGCGCCTGGACCGCTGCGCTGTGCTGCTGCGCCTGGCCGAGGATCTCGAGCGCTCGCGCGATCAGCTGGTGCGCGGCACGCGCCTGGCGGTGCACGACGACCAGGTCGAGCTCAGCCTGATCGCCGACGTCGAGCCGGTGGTGCCGCGCTGGGCGGCCAGGCGCGAGACCGAGCTGTTCGCGCGCGCCTTCGGCCGCGAGCTCGACGTCGCGGCCTGAGCCTGGCCACGTCGCGTCGTCAGACGCGCGGCGGCGGCTCTGCAGCGCTCATGCCGCCGACATGACGGCCTGGCGCCCGGCGCAGTCGAACAGGATCAGCCCGTTTGGCTCCAGCGGACGCGGCAGCCAGGAGCGCGTGCTGACGACGCGGCAGGCGCGCTGCACGGCGACCGTGGCGCCGTTGCCGCCGCGCGTTGAGAACTCGCCGCCGAGCACCACATAGCGTGCGCGCCCGGCGGCGACCAGCCGCGCCAGGCCGCGACCGCTGAGCACCGGATCGGTTCCGCTGAAGCCGCCCAGCGCGCCGGCCCGAGCGCCCAGCAGGATCATCGGCGAGACCGTGTTCGAGGCGTCTCCGAGCACCGCCCAGCTTGTGCCGGGGCGATGCGACACGACGTAGCGAAGCAGCGCGCGGTCGACGTCGACGTGCTTTTCGTCTACGCCATAGCCACCGGGCCCGGCCGCCGCGCGCGGGCCGGCGGCGGGGAACGTCGACTGCACCGGCGCCAGCCAGTTGCTCGCGGAGAACACCGCCGGCGCGATCGCCAGCAGGCACAGCAGCAGCGCGATCGCCGGCGGCGCAGCGCGGCGCAGCGCGAACGTGGCGAGCGCTGCGCCGATCAGCCCGACCACCGCGAGCGCGATCAGCGGCAGCTCGAACCACGACATGTAGTCGGCCTTGTGCAGCAGCGACAGCTGCACAGGCACGGTCGCGGCGACCGCGGCGACGAGCAGCAGCAGGCGCCAGTCGCGCCGCTTGGCGAACTGCGCGAAGGCGAACGCGCCCGCGCCGACCATCGCAGCGACGCCGGGGCCGAGCGCGGAGACGTAGTAGGGGTGCACGATGCCCTTGGACAGGCTCAGCACGGCCGCCTCTACGACAAACCAGCCGCCAAAGGCAAGCAGCAGCGCCAGCCGCGCGCGATCGGCCGGCTGCCAGCCGCGTCGGCGCCCATCGCCGAGCACCAGCAGCGCGAAGGCGAGCAGGCCGACGAGCGCGAAGGGCACGAGCCACGCGCCCTGGTCGCCGAGGCCGCGGCCGAACAGCCGAAATGGTCCGGTCGGGCCGCCGAAGGCGATCGGGTTGCGCGCGCGGCCGTTGGGCAGCAGTACGGTCTTTTCCGGCGCTTCGGGCGCGGTGTGGGTGTGCGTCGCTTCGCCGGGCTTTTCTCTCACCGGCGAGACCTTGCGCGCGACGCCGCCGGCGCCGACCGGTATCTGCCCGGGCCCTCCGGTCTGCCCACCGACGCGGCCGAAGCCGTTGTAACTGAACGTCAGTCCCAGCTCGGTGTTGTTGGTGGAGCTGCCGACATACGGCCGCTGAGACTTCGGCGTGGCTTCCACGACGGCCATCCAGCAGAACGACACGACCACCATCGCCAAGCCGGCCGCCAGCAGCGCCAACAGGCGACGGGAAATCGGTGAGCGCGCGCCGAGCAGCACGGCCAGCGCGATGCCGGGCACGGCGAGATAAGCGGCCAGCGTCTTGGTGTTGAACGCCAGGCCGACAAGCACGCCGCTCCAGATCAGCGTGCGCCAGCGTCCGTTCTCTACCGCGCGCACGCCGGCGTCGCAGGCGAGCAGCATCAGCACGATCAGCAGCGTGTCGACGTTGGTCGTGCGTGAGACCGCGACGAACGACGGGAACACCGCCAGCGCCAAGGCGCCGGCGACGCCCGCCCAGCCGCCGAGGCGTCGCGCCAGCGCGCGATAGAGCAGCAGCACCCCCAGCACGCCGAGAATCGCCTCGGGCAGCAGCAGGCTGAGCGGAGCGAAGCCGAACAGCTTGGCGCTGGCCGTCTGCAGCCACAGCCCCAGCGGCGGCTTGTCCACGGTCACCAGCCCGCCCGGATCGAAGGAGGCGAAGAAGAAGTTGTGCAGCGAGCGCAGCATCGACTTGTCGCCGGCCGAGTAGAAGATGTTGCCGTAGCCGTTCTGGCTCAGGCGGTGCGTGTTGACGACCGCCGAGAGCACGAGCACGCCCGCCAGCGCGAGGTGATGCCAGCCCAGCCGGGTGACCCGCCTCGAGACGTGTCCACGCAGGCCCGGCCCAGCGTCCCGCTCGCTCTGGCTGTCGCTGCTCGGCAGTGTGGCCGCCTGCCGCGGCGCGCTCATGCGGCGGCGAGCGACGCGAGCAGACGTTCGAGGTCGCTCTCGTCGTTCCAGGCGCCGACCGAGGCGCGCAGCCAGGGACGCCCGGGGATGTTGCGCACGATGCAGCCGCGCTCGGCCAGCGCCTCGCGCTCGGCCTCCGGGTCGGCGCTCGTGAAGGAGACCAGCGTCGTGTCGTGGCGCGGCGCCACCTCGCGACCGAGCTCGGCAAGCCGCACGGCCAGCGTCGCGGCGAGCGTGCACGCGCGCTCGTGCACCGCGCTCCAGCCAGCCGACTCCAGCAGCTCGGCGGCGGCCAGCCCGCAGGCGACGGCCTCGGCGCTCAGCGACATCGCGTCAAAGCGTCGCGCGTCGTCGTGCAGGCGCGCGCCAACGCCCTCGTTGGGGTCCTCGAGGTTGCCGTAGCCGCGACGCGAGACGTCGATCCGGGCGGCCAGCTCGGGCTTGACCCACAGCATGCCCAGTCCGTCGGGACCGCACATCCACTTCTGCCCGGCGCCGGCATAGGCGTCGCAGCCCAGCGCGACGACGTCCACCGGCACCGCGCCGACGCCCTGCGCGCCGTCGAGCAGCACGGGCACCTCCACGTCGGCCAGCTCGGCGGGCGCGAGCAGCCCGCTCATCCAGCCGACATGCGAGCAGGCGATCAGGCGTGTGCTGGCGCCGACGGCCATTGCCAGCTCGCCCATCGGCACTTCGCGGATCGAGGCGCCGCGAAGTTCGCGAGCGGCGCCGAGCGCACCCAGCAGGCCGGGGTGCTCCTCGTCGCTGGTGAGGATCTCGTCGCCCGCGCCGAGCTCCAGCCCGGCGACGATCGTCGCCATGCCGTCGCTCGTGCAGGTCGTCAGCGCGACGTCGCCGGAGTCGGCGCCGAGCACGCGCGCGTAGGCGCCGCGCAGCGCATCGTTGAGCTCGCGCCGGCGCTCGAAGTGCGCGAAGGCACGCCCGTCGGCGGCCTCGCGCTGCAGCTCATTCGCAGAGGCCTGCACGGCGACCGCGGGCAACGGACCGTCGGTGCCCGCATTGAGGTACGCGCGCGCCTGCAGCACGGGAAACTCGGCGCGCAGCCCACGGACATCCACAAACCGCGAGAATACCCGCATGGCCAGCGCATCCGAGCAGACGCCGCTGTGGCAGCCGACGCAGGCCGATCGCGAGCGCGCGGAGATGACGCGCTTCATGCGCTGGGTCGGCGAGCGGCGCGGGCACGACTTCGAGAACTACGACGATCTGTGGCGCTGGTCGGTGGCCGAGGTCGAGGGCTTCTGGGCGAGCATCTGGGAGTTCTGCGAGGTGCGCAGCTCAAAGACGTTTGAGCGTCCGCTGGCCGAGCGCACGATGCCCGGCGCGCGTTGGTTCGAGGGCGCCGAGCTGAACTACGCCGAGAACCTGCTGGCCGGCCACGACCCCGGCGAGACGGCGGTGCTGCACTGCTCGGAGCTGCGCGAGCTCGGCGAGTTGAGCTGGGGCGAGCTGAGCGCGCAGGTCGCGGCCGCGGCCGCCGGTCTGCGC
>DATARK010000027.1:0-76848 GCA_036264175.1 Solirubrobacteraceae bacterium | reverse complement strand
GGAATCGAACCCGCGGCCTGCGGCTTGAAAGACCGCTGCTCTTTGGCTCCCCGAAGAGAACCGTTGACCACTGAGCTACGGGCGCGTGATGGCAGTGTCGCGACGATTTGCGTCCCTGTCAACGCCCCTATCTAAGCATGCAACGCGCGCTCGCATGAGCGCGGTGCCGGGCCGCGCGAGGTCAGAGACGCCGACGGTCATCGCGCGAGCCGCCGGCGAGCGTCGAGCGCCGCTCAGAGCGCGGCGACGAAGCTCAGAATCTCGGGCGTCACCAGCGCCGGGTTCTCGCGATGCGGCCAGTGCCCGGCGCCCTCGACGATCACGGCCTTGCTGGGCGGCCCAAACAGCTCGGCGGTGTCGCGAAAGAGGTCGGCTTGGACGATGTCGGCGGTGCCACCGACGGGCAGGTTGGCGACGGCGGGCGGCTTGTCCAGCAGGCGCGAGCCGCCGAGCGGCAGCGCGCGGTAGTAGTCGAGCGCGCCGGCGAGCGTGGCCGGCGAGGCCAGCGCCTCCTTGACGCGGCGCAGCGAGGCGTCGCGCTCGGCTCCCGACCAGTTGGGAGCCCAACGGCTGTACAGGTGTCCGAGATAGGCGAAGTCGTCGCGCCTGACGCTGCGCTCGGCCCAGGGAAGCTTCAGCGCGAGGAAGTGGCGCGCGGCCAGCAGCGACGCGGGCGTGCGCTTGAGCAGGCTCGGGTGGGGGATCGCAATGGTGACGATGCCGCGCATGCGATCGGGCGCGAGCGTCGCCATCACGTAGGTCATCAGCGCGCCCCAGTCGTGCCCGACGATCACCGCGCGTTGTGCGCCGATCGCGTCGAGCAGCGCCAGGCCGTCGCGGCCGAGCGTCTCGGGGTCATACGCGCGGCCCGCCACGATCGTGTCGGCGTGATAGCCGCGCAGCCACGGCACGGTCACGCGCCAGCCCGCTCGCACCAGCTCGCCCTGCAGGTCGGCGTAGGAGTAGGGCGTGTCCGGAAAGCCGTGGATGAGCACGATGTCCGGCCCCTCGCCCTCCTGGGAGACGACGAACGGCTGGCTGCCGGAGATCGTGCGGAACTCCACGCGCGCCAGTCTATCCTCGGCCCCCGCGCGGGTCAGTCGACGGGCACGAGCCCGCGTCCCGGATCGAGCACGCGCGACTGCGAAACGGTGTGGAAGACCGCGTCGTTGGGCTCGGCGAGCATCGGCACGAGCACACCCATGAACGTCGCCGTGTGCGGCTGTGCGAAGTGGCTCTGCAGCGCATCGTCGTCGGCCCATTCCTCGACGATGATGTAGCGGTCGTCCTCCTCGAGGTTCGCGTACAGGCGATAGCCGTGACAGCCGTCGTCCTCACGCGAGTGCTTGCACATCTCGGTGGCAACGGCGATGAAGGCCTCGCGGTTCTCCGCGGCGATGCGCACGCGACCGGTGACGACGATCATCGGCTTGCAGCCTACGCCTTCCCCGTCGCGCACGTCTCGCTGCGCCACGGCAATAGGCTGTGGCGATGCAGCGCACGGACGTCACGTTCACCTCGGGCGACGCGCAATGCGCGGCGTGGCTATACCGCCCGGCGGCGCTTTCCGAGCCGCTCGCCTGCGTGGTCATGGCGCATGGCTTCTCGCTGACGCGCCACGACGGGCTTCCGGCCTACGCCGAGCGCCTGGCAGAGGCGGGAATTGCGGTGCTGGTGTTCGACCATCGCTACCTCGGTGACTCCGGCGGCGAGCCGCGCCAGCGCTTTCGCAAGCGCGACCAGCTCGGCGACTGGCGCGCCGCCGTGGCGCACGCGCGCACGCTCGACGGCATCGATCCTCGGCGCATCGTGCTGTGGGGCTTCTCCTTCAGCGGCGGGCACGCCGTGGAGACGGCCGCGGCCGACGAGGGAATCGCGGCCTCGCTGGTGCTGTGCCCGATGGTCGACGGCCTGGCACGCGCGATGGCCACGCCGCCGGCGCTGTCGGCCTGGCTGACTCCTCGCGCGCTGGCCGACCAGCTCGGCCGCCACAACCTCGTCGCGGTCACCGCGCAGCCGGGCGAGCACGCGGCGATGACGCTGCCGGGCGAGGCCGACGGCTTTGCCGCAAGCGTGCCCGAGGGCTCACCCTGGCGCAACGAGATCTCGCCGGCCGTGTTCCTCAGCGTCGTCATGCACCGTCCGCTGGCAAAGGCGCGCAACCTACGCGCGCCGCTGTGGGTCGGCCTTGGCGAGCAGGACGTCTCGGTGTCCAGGCGCGCGGTTGAACGCCTCGCCGAGCGCGCGCCGCAGGGCGAGCTGCACCGTTACCCCTACGACCACTTCGGCGCGTTTCTCGGCGACGGGCCGCAGCGCGTCGCCACAGATCAGATCGAGTTCCTGGGACGCCAGGGGCTGCTCGCGCGCTAGCGGACGTGCTGCACCGGCTCACCGCCGCCGATTGGCGCGCGCAAGCGCCCGCGAGGATGAGCGCGTGACGGCGATCGTCTGGTACCGGCGAGACCTGCGCGTGCACGATCATCCGGCGCTGCAGGCGGCGCTGGCCGAACAGGATCGCGTGGTGACGGTGTTCTGCCTCGACGATCGACTGCTGCACGGTCGCCACGCATCGGGGCCGCGCACGCAGTTCCTGCTGGAGTGCCTGGGAGATCTCGACGCGTCGCTGCGAAAGCGCGGCGGCGGCCTGGTGCTGCGCCACGGGCCACCCGAGCGCGAGCTGCCCGAGCTTGCTCGCCAGACGCGCGCGACCTCGCTGCACTTCTCCAGCGACGTGACGCCGTTCGCGCGCCGCCGTGCCGAGCGCACGCGCGCGGCGCTTGCAGAGGCGGGCGTGAATCTGCATGGTCACGCCGGCCTGAACGCGATCGACCAGGTTGGCGCGCCGCGCACGCAGGCGGGCCGGCCCTACACGGTGTTCACGCCGTTTCACCGCTCCTGGCAGCGCGAGGGGCGGCGCGAGGTGCTGGGCGCGCCGCGTGCGCTGCCGGCGCTGCCCAGCCGCATCGCCAGGGGACGCATCCCCTCGCTGGCCTCGCTCGGGCTGCGCCAGGAGGTCGACCAACCGGCGGCCGGCGGCGAGACGGCCGCGCGCAAGCGGCTGTCGTCGTTTCTCGCCGAACACGCCGCCGGCTATGGGCAGGGCCGCGACGCGCTGGGCGACGACGCCAGCTCGCGCCTGTCGCCCTACCTGCATTTCGGCTGCGTGTCGGCGCGCGAGGTCGAGGCGCGATTGGGCAGCGGCACAGGCCCCGAGGCGTTTGCCCGACAGCTGTGCTGGCGCGATTTCCACCATCACGTGCTGCTGCACTTCCCGCGCAACGCCCGCTCGGAGTTCCAGGAGCGCTACCGCGCCAGCATCGCCTGGAGCCGTGCACGGGGGCGCTTTGAGTGCTGGTGTGAGGGACGCACGGGCTTTCCGCTGGTCGACGCAGGCATGCGCCAGCTGCACCGCGAGGGCTGGATGCACAACCGCGCACGGTTGGTCGTTGGCTCGTTTCTGACAAAGGATCTGGGCATCGACTGGCGCTGGGGCGAGCGCTTCTTCATGCGCATGCTCCTCGACGGCGACGAGGCCAACAACAACGGCAACTGGCAGTGGATCGCGTCGGTCGGCACCGATCCTGCGCCGGTCTACCGGCGCATCTTCAACCCGGCGCGCCAGCTCGACACGCACGATCCCGACGGCGTCTACGTTCGCCGATACGTGCCCGAGCTGTCGCGCGTTCCCCGCGAGTACCTCGGCGAGCCGTGGACGATGCCCGAGCACGTGCAGCGCGCAGCCGGCTGTGAGATCGGCAGCGATTACCCGCATCCGATCGTCGACCACGCGCAGGCGCGGCGCGAGGCGCTCGAGCGCTACCGCCTGGATTGAGCGGCGTCGGCGCGGTGTGGGCGCATTTCGACGCGGTGAAAAGGGGCGTATGCTGATCTGCGGAAACTGCGGCAATGCAGACGCACCAGTGGGAGGAGCCGGAGCATGGAGAGCGGTGTCACACAACTGAAGGAGCCGATCAGCGCGGCCGCAGAGGCGCCGACGGTCGCCGCGGCGTTTCGCATCACGGCCGCCGAGCGCGCCGATCAGGTCGCGATCCGCACGAAGGACGACGCCTTCACGATCACCTGGGGTGAGTTGCGCGAGCGTGTCGACGCACTGGCCGGCGGGCTGTCCAAGCTGGGCGTCAAGCGTGGCGAGACCGTCGCGTTGATGCTCTCCAACCGCCCGGAGTTCCACCTCTGCGATCTTGCGGCGATGATGCTCGGTGCGACGCCGTTCTCGATCTACAACACCTACTCGCCCGAGCAGATCAGCTACCTGCTTTCAGACGCCGAAACCAAGACGGTCATCTGCGAGCAGCAGTACCTCGCACAGGTGCTCGAGGCGAAGGCCACTGCGCCTGGCGTCGAGCACGTGATCGTGATCGACGGCGACGCTCCGCAGGGCACGCTCGCACTGTCGGACATCGAGGGCTCAAATCCCGACTTCGACGTCGAGGCCGCCGTCGCGCAGACGCAGGGCAGCGACGTGCTGACGCTGATCTACACATCCGGCACGACCGGCCCGCCCAAGGGCGTTCAGCTGATCCACCGTAACCTGCTTGCCGCATGTGAAGGGCTGGAGGAGCTGATCGAGTTCCCGCAGGACGGGCGCGTGATCTCCTGGCTGCCCGCCGCGCACGTGGCCGAGCGAAACGCCCACCACTACCTGCCGATCCTGTTCGGCCTGCAGATCACCTGCTGCGACGATCCGCGACAGGTTCTCTCCTACCTTCCCGAAGTGCGTCCGAGCTGGTTCTTCGCCGTGCCGCGCATCTGGGAGAAGCTGAAGGCGGGCCTGGAGACGATGATGGCGGCGCAGCCCGACGAGCAGCAGGCGCGCATGAAGGCCGCGCTCGATGCCGCACTGGAAAAGGTGCGCCTGGAGCAGAGCGGCCAGGAGGTGCCCGCCGAGCTGGCCGAGCAGGTCGCCAAGGCCGACGAGGAGATCTTCGCCGGACTGCGTCAGATGCTCGGGCTCGACCAGGTCGAGGCGATCAACGTCGGCGCCGCGCCGACGCCCGTGGAGGTGTTGGAGTTCTTTCACGCGATCGGCCTGCCGCTGGCAGAGCTGTGGGGCATGAGCGAGACCTGCGGCGCGGGCACCGTCAACCCGCGCGACAAGATCAAGATCGGCACCGTCGGTCCGGCTGCTCCGGGCGTGCAGATCAAGCTCGACTCCGACGGCGAGGTGCTGATGAAGTCAGACGTGGTCATGTCGGGCTATCGCAACCTGCCGGAGAAGACCAAGGAGACCTTCACCGACGACGGCTGGCTACGCACGGGCGACATCGGCGAGATCGACGAGGACGGCTATCTGAAGATCGTCGACCGCAAGAAGGAGCTGATCATCAGCGCCGGCGGCAAGAACATGTCACCGGCCAACATCGAGGCGTCGCTGAAGACCGCCTCGCCGCTGATCGGCCAGGCCTGCTGCATCGGCGACGGAAGGCCCTACAACACCGCGCTGATCGTGCTCGATCCCGACTTCGCGCCGGCCTGGGCGCAGGCCCAGGGCATCGAGGGCGCCACGCTGGAGACGCTCGCGCACGACGAGCGCATCCGCGCGGCCGTGCAGGAGGGCATCGACGCGGCCAACGAGAAGCACGCCAAAGTCGAACAGATCAAGAAGTTCACGATCGTCGAGGGCGACTGGCTGCCCAGCGGCGACGAGCTGACGCCGACGATGAAGCTCAAGCGCAAGCCGATCGCCGAGAAGTACGCGGACGACATCGCCGCGATGTACTCCTAGTCCTCCGAGCGGCGCCGGCCGCGTGCGCGGATGGTGAGCTGCCCGACGCGAAGCCTAGGCGACGGCAGGCGCTTCGGACGAGGCGAAGCGCGCGAAGGTCACGGCGTCGTGCGCGTTGATCAGCTCGACCTCGGCGCCGCTGCGCTGCGCGAGCTCGCGCAGGCGCTCCTGGTTGTGGCGGCGCGGGCCGTTGTCGACCGAGTTGATCGCCTGAAAGCCCTTCAGCATCGGCGGGCAGTGCGGCGGCGACTCCATCTCGCCGCGATGGAAGTACGCGTCGCCACAGTGCAACAGCCAGCGACCCTCGTGCTTGACCGCGACGCCGGTGTGCCCGCGCGTGTGGCCGACCAGCGGCACGAGCACGATCTCCGCGTCGCTGCCGGGCAGGATGCGCACGCTCTCAAAGCCGAGCCAGTCGTCGCCCTGCACCTCGTGGCCGACCCACTTGGGAGCGTGTGCCCAGTGCGCCGCGACATAGCGCTCGCGTTCGCGCCAGCTGGGGTTCAGGGCCGCCTTGAGCTCCGGCGCGAAGACGTGTACGTCCGCCGCCGGGAAGTCGGGCAGTCCTCCGGCATGGTCGACGTCTAGGTGTGTGGCGACGATGTGGCGCACGTCCTCGGGCGCAAAGCCCAGCGCGCGCACCTGTTCGATCGCCGTATCGCCCTCGCGCGCCTGCGGGCGAAGCAGCGTCTTGAAGATCGCTCCGAGCTGGCGCGTGTTGCGCATGTCGTCGAGCCCGAAGCCGGTGTCGATCAGCACGAGGCCTTCGGCGCCCTCGACCAGCAGGCAGTGACAGACGATGCGACCATCGTCTTCGCCTGTGACAAAGCGCCCTCCGTGAGGGCACATGGTGCCGCACGCCAGATGGTGGATCGCGCGCGGAGACGTGTTCACGCCGCCAAGCCTATTCCGATCGCCGCCTGCGAGAGCCCACGGCGCGCAGCCGCTAGCCGCGCGCCGGCGCGATGCCGAGCTCGCTCAGCCGCGCGTCGAGCGCGACGATCCGCCCGGTGTCCTCGTAGAAGTCCTCCTGCCAGACGATGCGCCCCCAGCTCGTCTGCGCGACCAGCGCCGTGCGGTTGCTGTAGATCTGTTCGCCGCTGGCGGGCGCCAACGCGTAGTCGTCGAAGCGCACGAACAGCCGCAGCCGCCACAACGGGCCGCCGATCGCCAGATCGATGACCTCGCCCTGCAGGCCCGCGCCGACGAAGTCGCGCAGGAAGCGCTCGATCGCCGGCTTTCCGCGATGCTCGCCGGCCCAGCGGTGCGCGCCGTCGTTGAAGCGCAGCACCGCATCGTCGCGATAGCCGGCGAGCAGCGGGCGATAGTCGCCGGCATTCAGCGAGCGCACATCGTGGCGGAGCTTGAGCAGGATCGCCTGGCGCAGAGCGGCGCGCGCCAGCGAGGCGCCGGCCACTCCGGCGGCGGCAATCGGCAGGTCGCCTGTTCGCGGGCCTCGCGGTCGTCGCACGGCTGCTCCTCTCGACTAGATCGATCGCTCTAGTCATCGTAACGAGATCGCCGCCGCGGCGTCCGCTCGCGCGCCGCTACTCGACCGTCACCTCGTAGCCGCCGTCGCTCAGCTGTGACCGCAGCTGCTCGGTGTGCGCGGGCCCGCGCGTCTCAAGCGTCAGCTCGACGCCCGTCTCGCGCACGCTCAGCGAAACCGCCTCGCGCACGTGCTCGAGGCTCACCAGGTTGACGCGGGCGGCGGCGATCAGGTTGAGCAGCTCGGCCAGCGCGCCTGGACGATCGGGCACGCGTGTGAAGATGCGCACGCGGCGGCCCTCGGCCGTTTCGTGGCGGCGCAGGATCGACGCCAGCAGGCCGTTGTCGACGTTGCCGCCGGAGACAATCGCCACAGTCGTGCCACGCACAGGCGCCAGACGGCCGCTGGCGAGCAGCGCCACCGCCACAGCTCCCGCGCCCTCGGCCACGAGCTTGCAGCGCTCGGCCAGGAAGACCATCGCGCCGGCGATCTCCTCCTCGCTGACCGTCTGCAGCTCGCCAACGAGCTCGCGCAGCAGCGGCAGCGTCAGCCGCCCAGGGCGCTTGAGCGCGATGCCGTCGGCGATCGTCGCCGCTGTGGCGGGCTCGAAGGCGTCGGCGACGTCGCGGCTGTGCGAGTCGCCGAGCTCCAACGCGTTGACCAGCGGCGCACAGGCGCTCGCCTGGACGCCCACCAGTTGAACGTCGGGGCGCGCGGCACGCAGCGCCAGCCCGATGCCTGCGGCCAGCCCGCCGCCACCGATCGGCACGATCACGCGGGACAGGTCGGGAACCTGATCGACGAGCTCGAGGCCGAGCGTGCCCTGACCGGCGATCACGTCGGCGTCGTCGAAGGGATGCACGAGCACCGCGCCGATCTCTGCGGCGCGCGCCCCGGCCAGCTCGAGCGCCTCCTCGACCGAAGCACCACCCAGCAGCACGCGTGCCCCGAGGCGCTCGACCGCCGCGACCTTCGACACGGGTGCCTCGCGCGGCATGAACACCTCGCAGCCGACGCCCGCGATGCCTGCGGCCTGCGCGACCGCCCGTCCGTGGTTGCCGGCGCTGGCGGCGATCAGGCCGCCGTCCGGCGCCCCGCCGAGCGCGGCCAGCTTGGCCAGCGCACCGCGAATCTTGAACGAGCCCGAGCGCTGCAGCGACTCCGCCTTCAGCGCGACCGGCCCACCCGCCAGCTGCGCCAGCTCGTCGGAGTCGATCGTCGGCGTGCGCACGGCGACGGCGGCGATCGCCTCGCGTGCGGCCTGCAGGTCGATGCGCGCGCTGAGCTCGGCGAATGTCGCCGCGCCTGGCTCGCTGTCACTCGGTGGAGGCTTGGGCACGACCGCCCACGCTACAGCGGCGTCGTGTATGCGCCGCTGAGCCCGCCATCGACGAGGAACGTCGAGGCGGTCACGTAGCTGGACTCATCCGAGGCCAGGAACAGCGCCGCGTTGGCGATCTCCTCGGCGCGCGCGAAGCGCCCGATCGGCACGTGCACCAGACGCCTCTCCGCCTGCGCCGGATCGGAGGCGTAGAGCTCCTGAAGCAGCGGCGTGTCGACCGGTCCGGGGCACAACGCGTTGACGCGCACTCCGCGGCGGGCGAACTCCACGCCCAGCTCGCGCGAGAGCGCGAGCACGCCGCCCTTGGACGCCGTGTAGGAGATCTGCGACGTGGCCGCGCCGACCACGGCGACGAACGAGGCTGTGTTGATCACCGATCCGCCGCCCGCGTCGAGCAGGTGCGGCATTCCATGCTTACAGCAGAGAAAAACGCTGCGCAGGTTCACCTCCTGCACGTGTTCCCAGGCGTTCAGTGGAGTGTCGAGCACGGAGCCGTCGTCGGGTGGCGAGATTCCGGCGTTGTTGAACAGCACGTCGACGCTGCCGAGCCTCTCGCGCACCTGTGCGTACATCTCGATCACCTGCTGCTCGTCGGTGACATCCACCTGCAACGACAGCTCGCCGGGAGCGTCGGGCGCCAGGTCCACGCCGACGACGCGCGCTCTCTCGCGCGCGAACACGGCAGCAGAGGCCGTGCCGATGCCACCGCACGCGCCGGTGATCACACAGACCTTTCCCTCGAGCCTCACCGCATCACCCACCCGTCGCGTAGTAGATCGACTTCAGCTCCGTGTAGGCGTCGAGCGCGTGCGGGCCGAGCTCGCGGCCGTAGCCGGACTGCTTGAAGCCGCCGAACGGCGTCGTCACGCGCACGGACGTGTTGGAGTTGACCGAGATCACGCCCGTCTCGATCGCCCGCGTCATGCGCAGGGCCCGTGCGCCGTCGCGCGTCCACACCGAGCCCGACAGGCCGTAGATGCTCTGGTTCGCCAGGCGCACGGCGTCCTGCTCGTCGCTGAACGGCAGGACCGCAGCGATCGGCCCGAAGACCTCCTCACGCACGACACGCGCGTCTGCGGGCACCGGAGCGAGCACAGTCGGCGCAAACCAGAAGCCCGGCCCGTCGGGCGCATTGCCGCTGATCGCCACAGGCGCCTCGCGATCGTCGAGAAACGAGCCGACCGTCTCGCGCTGCTGTGCGGAGATCAGCGGGCCCATCTGTGTCGCCTCGTCGAGCGGATCGCCGACGGCGATCGCGCGCACGGCGTCACCGAGCAGCTCCATGAAGCGATCGACCGCCGTGTCCTGCACGAGGATGCGCGAGCGCGCGCAGCAATCCTGGCCGGCGTTGCCGAAGACCGCCATCGGCGCCGCCGCCGCCGCGGCCTCGAGGTCGGCGTCGGCGAAGATCACGTTGGCCGACTTGCCGCCGAGCTCGAGCGTCACGCGCTTGATCGTCTGCGCCGCGCCGGCGGCGATCGAGCGCCCGACCTCCGTGGAGCCCGTGAAGGCGATCTTCGCCACGTCGGCGTGCTCGACCAGCCGCGCCCCGCAGGTGCTGCCCGGCCCGACGACGACGTTCACGACGCCCTCCGCGATGCCCGCCTCCAGCGCGATCTGCTCGAAGCGCAAAGCGGTCAGCGGCGTGAGCTCGGCGGGCTTGAGCACGACCGTGTTGCCCGCGGCGAGCGCCGGCGCGAGCTTCCACGAGGCGATCGCCAGCGGGAAGTTCCACGGCGTGATCAGCCCGACCACGCCCAGCGGCTCGCACACCGTCCAGGCCTGACCGCCGGAGACCGGAATCGTGTCGCCGAGCAGGCGCTCGGGCGCGCCGGCGTAATAGCGAAACGTGTCGACGACCATCGCCATCTCACCGCGCGCGTCGCCGATCGGCTTGCCGGCGTTGCGCGCCTCGAGCACCGCGAGCTCCTCCAGGCGATCCTCGAGCAGGTCCGCGAGCGCGCGCAGGCGAGCCGCCCGCGGCGCTGGGTCAAGCGCACGCCACGCCGGCAACGCTTCCCGCGCGCGCGCGACCGCCGCGTCGACCTCCGCGACACCCGCCCGCGGCACCTCCGCGAGCACGGCCTCGGTTGCCGGCTCGATGACCGTCAGCGTGGAGCTCATCGCTCAGCGCAGGCGACGCTGCCGCCGCGCAGAGCCCGTGGCGCAGCTCGCTGTCGCACGACGCCTACGGAGACTGCGCGGCCGGCGCGCCTCCCAGCTCAGCGTCGAGCTCGGAGATCGTGTGACGAGGCCCGGTGAACGTTCGTTTCGCGCTGACCAGCCACCAGATGCCGACGATCAGCGTCAGTCCACCCATCACGATCGGCGCGTAGTTCACCAGGCTCCAGTCGAACTCTTTGCGCCACGGCACGCCGCCCGGCGACAGCGGCAGGATGAAGATGATCGTGATCAACCCCACCCAGAAGGTCGCAAACTGGTTCATCCATTTGTACTTGCGGCCGTTGTTCCATGGGCCGACCTCGAAGGAGTCGCCCATGCGCCAGCGCAAGTAGATCGGGATCACGTAAGCCAGGTACAGCCCGATCACGGCGATCGAGACGACCGCGTAGAAGGCGACGGGTTCGATCGCTTCGCCCTTTTTGCTCGGGAAGTAGGCAGGAACGGTGATCAGCCCGGCCAGCAGCGCCATCAGGATCACGGCGTTCGCCGGCACGCGACGCTGGTTGACGCGGCTCCAGATGCGCCAGCCGGGTATCGCGCCGTCGCGGCTGAATGCGTAACACATGCGCGACGCGCTCGTCAGGCAGGCGGCGCCGCAGAACAGCTGCCCGACGGTAGAGATGATCAGCACGAACTTGACCCAGGCGGAGCTGAGCGCGGTGTTGAGGATCGCGATCGAGACGTACTGGCCGGCCGCGGCCTGCTTGTTGATTTCGCCGACATGCGTCGCCGCGAAGGTCAGCGCGAGCAGCAGGATCCAGCCGAAGATCGCCGAGTAGAAGATCGAGCGCCACACGCCCTTGGCCGCCGACGTAGACGCCCCCTGCGTCTCCTCGGAGATGTGCGCGCAGGAGTCGAAGCCGGTGATCGTGTACTGCGTCAGCAGGAAGCCGAGCGGCAGGATGTAGAACCAGTACATGTGAAAGCCGAAGCCGGAGTTGTTGAAGCGCTTGGTGAAGACGAACTTGAAGCTCTGGTGGTGAGCCGGCACGAGGATCAGCACGAGCAGGATCGCGAGCACACCCGCCACGTGCCACCACACCGAGACGCCGTTGATGCGCGCGACCAGATGGCTGCCGGCGATGTTGACGAGCGCGTGCAGCGCGAGCACGATCAAGAACAAGAAGAAGGTGCCGTGCAAAAACGCAGTGGCGTTCGCTGACGTGCCGTTGAACCAGCCCACTTCATACAGACCGAGCGTCGTGTTGAGAAACAGCGAAGCCCCGTAGTCGACCGACGCGGTCACGGCGATCAGCCCGATCAGGTTGAACCAGCCGGTGAACCAGCCCCACGACGCGCCGCCGAGCTTCGACGCCCACCAGTAGATGCCGCCCGCCGTCGGGTAGGCCGAAACGAGTTCGGACATGCAGAAGCCGATGATCAGGATGGGGATCGAGATGAGTGGCCAACCCCAGGAGATCGCAACCGGCCCGCCGTTGTTCCAAGCCTGACCGTACGTCGTGAAGCAGCCGGCCAGAATCGAGATGATCGTGAACGAGATCGCGAAGTTCTGGAACCCGCTCCACGTGCGGCTGAGATCCTGTTTGTAGCCGAGCTCTGCAAGTCGCTGCTCGTCGCCTGTCAACGGTGCGGCTGTGCTCATGCGCTCGCCCCCCTGGAGTAAAGGTTTGCCGATCGTTCCTTCGATCGTGACAATACGCGCATTCGCGAATCGAAGTCAAGAGCAACAGCCCAAATTGCGGCAGCGGTCAAGCCCCCGCCGTGTGGGCATCAGCCGTCCGGCAGCAGCCCCGCGAGAACGTGCTCGGTTCCCTGCAGGTGGTCGGCCATCTCGCGCATCGCTCGCTGGGTGTCGTGCTTGCGCACGGCCGCCAACAGCTTGCGGTGCTGCGCATTGGATGACGCGAGCACCTGCGGCGGGTGAGCGATGTAGGCGATCAGGTCAGTCATCGCGCCCTGCACCTCGGTCGTCGCGCGCACAAGGCCCGGCGAGCCGGCGGCTTCGGCGAGGCCGACGTGCAGGCGAATGTCGGCCTGGCGATAGGCGGTGAAGTCCTCCAGCGACTCCTCCAGCGCGGCGGCGAGCTCGTCCAGCGCCGCCAGGTCGGCCGGCTGCGCGCGTTCGGCAGCCAGCAGCGCGACGCCGAGCTCCACCGACAGGCGCTGGTCACAGGTCTCACGCCATCGCGCGAGCATCTCCGACGAGGGCGGGTCCGCCGGCGGCTGCGGGTCGGCCACGAAGGTCCCGCCGCGGCGCCCGCGCGTGGCGAACACGTGGCCGCTCTCGGTCAGCGCCGTGAGCGCCTGACGCAGCGTCGAGCGCGCGATGCCCAGCCGCCCGCACAGCTCGCGCTCGGCCGGCAGGCGCGTGCCCGGCGGCAGCAGTCCCAGCTTGATCGCCGTGCCGAGCCGTTCGACCGTCTCCTCGAAGGCGGTCTGCGATCGCACCGGGGCGAAGACCGTTTCGGCAGACAGCACGGCCTCGGTCACAAACGCTCGAACCCCCGGTAGCGCTCCCAGTCGGTCACCGTCGCGGCGAATGCCTCCAGCTCGACATCGGCGGCGTTGACGTAGTGGTCGACGACGTCATCGCCCAGCGCCGAACGGGCGATCTTGCTGGCGGCGAACAGGTCGCGCGCGTCACGCAGCGAGGAGGGGATGCGCGGCTTGTCCGGCGCGTCGTAGGCGTTGCCCTCGAAGGCCGCCTCGAGCTTCAGACCGCGCTCGACCCCGTGCAAGCCCGCCGCGACGATCGCGCTGAGCGCCATGTACGGGTTCAGGTCGGCGCCGCCGGCGCGGTTCTCGAAGCGCAACGAGTCGCCGTGGCCGACGACGCGCAGCGCGCAGGTCCGGTTGTCGCGGCCCCAGGCGACGGTCGTCGGCGCGAACGTAGCCGCGGCATAGCGCTTGTAGGAGTTGATGTTGGGCGCCAGCAGCAGCGTCAGCTCGCGCAGCGCCGCCAGCTGCCCGGCGAGGAAGGACTCGAACAGGGCCTGCTCGCGCGCGAACAGCGGACCCTCGTCGTCGGCCAGCGAGAAGTGGATGTGGCACGAGTTGCCCTCGCGCTCGTCGAACTTGGCCATGAACGTGACCGACGTGTCCTCCAGCGCCGCGATCTCCTTGACGCCGTTCTTGTAGATCGCGTGCTCGTCGGCGGTCCTCAAGGCGTCGGCGTAGCGGAAGTTGACCTCGTGCTGGCCGAAGTTGCACTCGCCCTTGGAGTCCTCGCAGAGCATGCCCGCCGCCTCCATGCTGTTGCGAATGCGCCGCATCAGCGGCTCCACGCGAGCGGTGCCGAGCAGCGAGTAGTCGACGTTGTAGAGGTTCGCCGGCTCCAGCTCGCGATAGCCCTTGTGCCAGGCCTGCTCGTAGGTGTCGCGAAAGACGATGAACTCGAGCTCGGTGCCGGCGTTTGCCATCCAGCCGCGCTCTGCCAGCCGCGCCAGCTGACCGCGAAGCACCTGTCGTGGCGAGACGCTGACGTCCGAGCCGTCCTCCCACGCGACGTCGGCCAGGCAGATGACGGTGCCCTCCTGCCAGGGGACGGCGCGCAGGGTGTCGAGGTCGGGCCGCAGCACGAAGTCGCCATAGCCGCGCTCCCAGGAGAACAGCTCATAGCCGGACACCGTGGCCATCTCCACGTCCACGCCCAGCAGGTAGTTGCAGCCCTCGGCACCGTGCTCTGCGACCTCGGCGAGGAAGTGGCGCGCGGTCAGCCGCTTGCCCTGCAGGCGTCCCTGCATATCGGTGAGCGCGAGCAGCACCGTGTCGATCTCACCGCGATCTGCGGCCGCGCGCAGCTCCTGCAGGTTCATCGGGTCCGCTCCGGGAGAGCCATGCTGATGAAGGTATAGGTTGTGCGCCTTATGTGGCAACACGCATCGCTTGGCGATGGTGGGCGAGCTTAACGAGATCCTCGCGCGCCTCGAGCAATCGCTGGCGCCTCTGCGGGGCGAGCCGAGCGAGCTCGGCGGCGGCATCACCAACCGCAACTTCCGCGTGAAGTTCGGCGACGGCGACTACGTCGTGCGCCTGCCCGGCAAGGACACCGAGCTGCTCGGCATCGACCGCGACGCCGAGCGTCTGGCCACCGAGGCCGCGGCGCAGCTGGGCATCGCCCCGGCGGTCGCCGCCGCGCTCGACGACTGCCTCGTCACGCGCTTTGTCAGCTGCGCGCCGCTCGATGCGCGCGAGCTGTCTGACGAGGTGGAGCAGCTCGCGCGCGACCTGCGCGCGTTTCACGAGTGCGACGTGCGCCTGCCCACGCGCTTTGACGTGCCCGAGCTGCTCGGCGACTACGCGCGGATCGTGCGCTCGCGCGCGGGCACGCTGCCGCCCACCTACGCCGAGGCCGTGAGCGTCGCCGAACGAATCTGCTCCGCAGTCGCGCTCGATCGGCCGCGTCCCTGTCACAACGACCTGCTCGCGGGCAACGTGATTCGCGCACAGGACGACGGTCGGCTGATGCTCGTCGACTGGGAGTACGCGGGCATGGGCGACGCGCGCTTCGATCTGGGCAACCTGTCGGTCAACAACGACTTCGACGAGTCCACCGATGAGCGCCTGCTGAACGCCTACTACGGCGGCGCTCCATCCGACGCGCAGCGGGCTGCGCTGGCGCTGATGCGCGTGCTCTCCGACGCGCGTGAGGCCGCCTGGGGCGTCGTGCAGGGCGAGCTGTCCGAGCTCGACTTCGACTTCGACGGCTACGCGCGCGAGCACTTCGAGCGCCTGCGGACCGCCACCGAGCAGCCGCAGTTCGCGCAGTGGCTGCAGAGGGCCGCGGCATGATGGTCAGGCCACGCGAGCTCCCCTCCCGCGCGCGCATCGTGATCATCGGCGGCGGCGTCGGCGGCGCCTCGATCGCCCATCATCTGGCCGCGCTCGGCGAGCGCGACGTCGTGCTGCTCGACCGCAACGAGCTGACCAGCGGCTCGACCTTCCACTCGGCCGGGCTGGTCGGGCAGCTGCGTTCGAGCGTCTCGCTGACGCGCATGATGATGGACTCGGTCGAGCTCTACCGCACGCTCGACTGCGGCTGGGTGGAGTGCGGCGGGATTCGCCTGGCGTGCACCGAGGAGCGCGAGCAGGAGGTTATGCGCCAGGTCGCCTGGGCAAAGACCTTCGGCCTGCCGCTGCAGCTGATCTCCGCCGAGCAGGCACAGGAGCTGTTTCCGTTGATGAGCACCGATGGGGTGCGCTGTGCCTCCTACCTGCCCAGTGACGGCTATCTCGACCCGTCGCTGCTGACGACCGCGCTGGTCGACGGCGCGCGCGCCGGCGGCTGTCGCGTCTACACGCACACGCGCGTCACCGGCATCGATGTGCTCGACGGCAGCGTGCGCGGCGTGCAGACGGAGTGGGGCCCGATCGAGGCCGAGGTCGTCGTCGACGCCGGTGGCATGTTCGCCGCGGAGATCGCGCGCATGGCCGGAGTGCGCGTGCCGATCGTGCCGTTCGCGCACGAGTACCTGGTCACGCAGCCGTTTCGCGAGCGCACGCCGGGTGAGCACCTGCCGACGCTGCGCGACCCCGACCTGCTGATCTACTTCCGCGAGGAGGGCGCCGGCCTGGTGATGGGCGGCTACGAGCGCGAGTCGGCGCCGTGGGCGCTGGACGAGCATCAGCTCGACGCGATTCCCGCGGACTTCAACGGACGGCTGCTGGAAGAGGACTGGCCGCGCTTCGAGCAGATAGCGAAGAACTCCTCGCGACGCGTGCCGGCGATGGACGAGATCACCGTCACACGCCTGATCAACGGCCCCGAGGCGTTCACGCCCGACAACGAGTTCTGCCTCGGCGAGAGCGAGGTGCGCGGCTTCTTCGTGGGCGCCGGCTTCTGTGCCCACGGGCTCGCCGGCGCCGGAGGCATCGGCCGCGTGATGGCGCAGTGGATCCTCCAGGGCGAGCCGGCGATCGACGTGTGGGAGATGGACATCCGGCGCTTCGGCGCGCACTTCCGCTCGCCCGGCTACACGCTCAAGCGCGCGCAAGAGGTCTATGAGACCTACTACGACATCCGCTATCCCGGGCACGAGCGCCAGGCGGGTCGCCCGCTGCGCACCTCCAGCGCCTACGGCTGGCACATCGAGCACGAGGCGGCCTTCGGCGAGAAGTCGGGCTGGGAGCGCGTCAACTGGTACGACTCCAACGCCGCCGCCGGCGACGAGTCGCTGCGCCCGCGCGGCTGGGCCGGCATTCACTGGTCGCCGGCCATCGGCGTCGAGCATGCCGCGGCGCGCGAGCGCGCGGCGCTGTTCGACGAGTCCTCCTTCGCCAAGCTGGAGATCGCCGGGCCCGGCGCCGCGGACTTCCTGGAATCGCTGTGCGACAACCGCGTCGCGCGCGAGGTCGGCGCGATCACCTACACGCAGATGCTCAACTCGCGCGGCGGCATCGAGTGCGACTTCACGGTCACGCGCGTGGCCGACGAGCTGTTCTCGATCGTCACCGGAACGGCCTTCGGCAATCACGACCTCAGCTGGATCCGCCGCCATGCGCCACGCGACGGCAGCGTGCGCTGCACGGACGTGACCTCGCGCTGGTCGTGCTTTGCGCTGTGGGGCCCGCGCGCCCGCGACATCCTCGGGCCGATCTGCGACGACCCCTTGGACTTCGCCTACATGCGCACGCGCGAGCTGACGATCGGCGACGTGCCCGTGCGCGCGCTGCGCGTGACGTTCGTCGGCGAGCTCGGCTGGGAGCTGTACTGCCCGAGCGAGTACGGCGCCGGCCTGTGGCGCGCGCTCTGGCAGGCCGGGCGCGAGCACGGCCTGGTCGCGGGCGGCTACCGCGCGATCGACTCGCTGCGCTTGGAGAAGGGCTATCGCGTGTGGGCCGCCGACATAACGCCCGACGAGACGCCCTATGAGGCGGGGCTCGGCTTCTGCGTCAAGCGCGACGCGCCATTTCGCGGGTCGGTGGCATTGGCCGAAGCCGCGGATGCGCCCGCCGAGAAGCGCCTGCGCTGCCTCACGCTCGAGGACCCGCGCTCGGTCGCGCTCGGCAACGAGCCCGTGCGCATCGGCGACGAGATCGTCGGGCGCGTGACCAGCGGCGGCTACGGCTACACCGTGGAGCGCTCGATCGCCTACGCCTACGTGCCGGCGGAGGTCGAGGTCGGCACGCCAGTCGAGGTCGACGTGTTCGGCCGCTGGGTGGGCGGCGAGATCGCCCGCGAGCCGCTTTTCGACCCCAAGGGCGAGCGCGTGCGCGGGTAGCGGCGGTGATCGCCTTCGTGACAGCCGGCGGCGGGGCTCAGCCCTTGGGCGGGAGGCTTCGCGCGAACGCAACACCCCTGCGCACCCACGGCTCGAGCTGTCGCTTGGTGCGAAGGCCGTCGGGCGCGACGCGCAGCCACCCCTTGGCGGGACGGCCGCGCATCGTCATCGGAGAGGTGTGCGCCCGCGCAAGTACCGCCTGCATGTCATCGGGATCGCAGCGCAGCATCAAGCCGCCCTGAGAAGACACGGCGACGGCCATGTTGCCGTGCAGCAGGAACGCAAGCCCACCGAACATCCGCATCTCGCTGACAGCGGGCTCGTCGGCGAGCAGCTCACGCACCCTGTTGGCAAGGTCCTCGTCGTAGGCCATGGCGGTTACGCGCGCCGCGCGCTACATCGAGACCTCGATGGTCTCGTACACGTCGATGCTGCCGCCGCCCTCGAACACCGGGCAGCCCTCGGTGAGCGCACTTGCCGCATCGAGGCTCTCGGCCTTGACCACCGTGTAGCCGGTCAGCTGCGAGGACGCGTCACCGTTCGCGCCGCTGCCATTCACCGAGGTCGATCCGGCGAACGGGTTGCCTGGGTCCACGATCGCCGGACCGAGCTTGCCGAACCACGCTCCCCACGCCTGCATCGCCGCTTGGCGCTGCTCATCGGTGTCGGCCATCATTCCGCCGTGGTAGGCGAATAGGTAGTTGCCCATCGCTGATCATCTCCTGTCGTTGTTGTCCTGCATGGCAAAGATCCGCGTGGCCAGACTCTGCAGCGTGCCCTGCCAGCCCAAGCCGTGGTTTCGGCGCGACTCCTCAGAGGCGAGCCCGGAGTGTTCGAGCACGACCGTCGTGGCGTCGCCTTCGGCATGGAACTCGACGGTCACCAGACTCACGTGTCCTGGATGCGCGCCGCCGTCGCCCTGCCAGCACCACGTGTAGACGAGCCTGCGCGGGCGCTCGACCTCCCGATATTCGCCGCCGACCACGTGCACGTGTCCGGTCTCGCCGTCGAGCATGCGCAGCACGTAGCTGCCGCCGACGCGCAGGTCGACCTCGCAGCCGGGCGACGTCCAGTCGGGCTGCGCGGCCCACCAGCGCTCGAGCACCTGCGGATCGGTCCAGGCGTCGAACACCTCCTCGGGTGTCGCCGCGAACGTGCGCTCGATGCGAAACGCGGCGATCTCGCTGGTGCTCATCGCGCTCGCTCCGCCGGCGCGCTGCGGCGCTCTGAGAGGTACCGCTCGACGACGTCGAACTTGCGCTCCCACAGCGCCCGCTGGTCGGCGATCCAATCGTGCGCGTCGTCCAGCGAGTGCTCGGCCAAACGCAAGCGATGCGTGCGCCCGTCGACGACGCGCACGATCGCGCCGGCCTGCTCGAGTACGCGCAGGTGGCGGCTGATCGCCGGCTTGGACACGCGGAAGTCCCGCGACGCCTCGCCGACGGTCATCTCGCCGGCCGCCAGCCGCTCGATGATGCCGCGCCGAATCGGGTGCGCGCAGGCGGCGAACGTCCGGTCGAGCACAGCTTGGTTAGCCATCCGGTTAACTATAAGCACAAAGGATCGCCGGAGGTGTGAATGCCGTGTGACGGGCGCGGGCGTTGCTGATCGCGCGTTCAGTCGTCGCGACCGAGCACGAACTGCTCGATCGCCTTGGCGAAGCCCTCCTGCTCGTTGGACGCGGTCACGCGCGTGGCCGCCTGCTGCACGTCGTCGCCGGCGTTGCCCATCGCGATGCTCAGCCCCGCGTCGGTGAACATCAGCACGTCGTTGGGCTGGTCGCCGAGCGTCGCGATGCGCTCCAGCGGGATATCGTATTCCTTCGAGAAGTAGTGCAGCACGGCGCCCTTGTTGGCCTGCGGATGGGTCACGTCGAGGTAGTAGGGCTGCGAGCGCGCAGCCGACACCTTCTTTCCGAACTTCTCGCGCGCGGCGGCCTCCACCTCGGCCACGCGATCGAGATCGTCGCTGACGCCGACGATCTTGGCGATGTCCTCGGTCAGTCCATCGAGGCTGTCGACGACGGTCGGTGCGAAGCGCACCGTGTCGGCCTCTTTGGCCACGTGCGCGGCGTGCGGGTCGCGCAGCAGCCACTGCGAGCCGCGATACAGCCACACGTCGAGCCCGTGTTCGCCGATCAGCTCAACGATCGGCTGCACCAGCGTCGGCTCGATCGAGCGCGCCTCGATCACCGTCATGTCCGGTCGCGCGAACAGGCCGCCGTTGAAGGCCGCCAGCGGGAGCTGCAGGTCGAGCGGCTCGACGAGCATCTGCATGCCGCGCGGCGGGCGCCCGCTGGTGACGGCGAACTTCACGCCGGCCTGGCCGAGCGCGCGCACGGCCGCGATCGCACGATCGGTCAGCTGCTTGTCGTCGGTGACCAGCGTGCCGTCGACGTCGGCAAGCACGAGCTCGATCTCTGGCATCGCTTACGCCTGGGCGAAGCGCTTGACGAACTCGAGCGCCTTGTCGGCCACCTCGCGCCAGCCGCTGTCGATCGTCAGCGCCTTCGCCTCCGTCCACGGGTTGAGGTTCGCCGGGGCCGCTTGGAACAGCGGCAGGCCCGCGGCCCGCACGGCGAAGGCCTTGTCGACCTGCTCTGACTCGTATCTGGTGATCGTCGCCATGCTCGTCCCTTGTCTTCGCGTTTGCCCCGCCGGCCGCCGCTGCACGGCCTGGGCACCATCATTCCACGCTGCGTTATCGTCTCCGCCCATGAGACTTGGCGCCCGCACCGGCGTGATCGCGACCGTGGCCTGCTGTCTGCTGCTCGGCGTCACAGCCGTGTCGGCCGGCGCCGCCATCGCGCGGGCGCCCTTCAAGACGCGGTCGGTGACCTGTCGCGGCGGCGCCAGCTCGTGCATCGCCGTCGTCAGCCTCGCCGGCGGAGCGAGCAACGAGAGGCTGCGCATCGCGCTGAGCGACACCGACCTGAAGCTCGTCGGCGTGAGCGCCAAGCCGGCCTTCGTGCACGGCGCCTATCAGCTGTCGCGCGGCACCTACTCGCTGGGCGGCTCGCTGTACACAACAACGCTGAACGCCGTGCAGTCGATCCCCAAGGGCGCCACGTTGACGCTGCGCTTCGCCGTGCCCTCACAGGCGCGCGCCTGCGGCAGTGTGAGCAAAGGCATCACGCACCTCGCCGTCGCAAAGCTCGGCGCCAAGCAGGGCCGCGGGCTGTTCAGCTGCCAGCAGGCCAACGCCGTCTCGAACACCTGGCTGCTGCGCTTCAACGCGCACGAGTCGGTCAGCTCGTTCTCGGTCAACGAAGTGCGCTACGCCTGCAAGCTCGTGCCGTCGCTGCCGCAGAACACGCAGTGCGACGGAGGCGGCACGCGCGTCAAGTTCTCCGCGCCGACCGGCCCTTAGCTCAGCGACGGCTCAGGCGGGCTTGCCCGCGTGCGGCAGCGCCTCTGCGGCGGCATCGTCGTCGATCGTCACGCGCCCGAGCCCGATGACGACGATCTCCTGCTGCGGCGCGCACAGCGCGATCTCCTGGGCCTCGTCGCGCAACGTCCGCCGCAACAGCAGGAAGGCGATGCCGCCGAGCACCGCCGGCACCCACAGGGCGATCGCGCGGTAGGCCAGCACTGCGCCGGCGGCCGAGGCCAGCGAGACGTTGTAGAGCGCCAGCGTGCCGACCAGGCCGGCGTCGACTCCGCCGATGCCACCCGGCACAGGAATCAGCCCGCCGAGCTCGCCGATCAGATAGGCGATCCAGAGGATCGCCAGCGGCGGCGCCGGGCCGAGTGAGTGAAACGTCGCCCACACGATCATCACGTCGAAGGCCAGGTAGGCGATCAGGCCGCCGATCAGCAGGAGATTGCCCTCGCGCAGCAGCGCCACCGCGCCCTGCACGCCCTCGCCGAGCGCCGTCAGCGTCTTCATCAGCAACTGCTTGCGCCGTGACAGCTCGTGTCCGCCGCGCCGCTCGATCGCCTTGCTCCAGCGTCGCGCGATGCGCCCGGCCTGCAACGCCAGCACGACCGCCGCTGCCGCGATGGCCGCCGGCAGCGCGGTGAGCAGCAGGTTGCTCTCACCGCCCACCACGCCGGTCGCCAGCAGCATGCCGATGACGATCACGCCGAGCACGTTGGGCACGCTCGTCAGCAGGAAGAAGGCGACCGTTCGCCGCGCGATTTCCTCGCCCGGCATGCCGCCGCGTTTCAGCGCCCACGCGCCGAGCGCCAGGCCGCCGGCGCCGCCGGTCGGGAAGATCGCATTGGCTCCCAGCTCGGACATGCCGACCTGGCAGCTCACGCGCCAGGACATGCGCCGGCAGAAGACCATGCGGAAGACCGCGACATAGCCGAGACCGGAGAGGATCTTCAGGCCGACGCCGACGAGCAGCCAGCCGGTGTCGGCGTGCTCCAGTCGCTTGCGCAGTTCGCCGAGGCCGGGCAGCAGCACGACCAGGGCCACGATGACCGCCACCAGCACGAGCACGAACAGCAGGCGCGAACGAACGCTGTGCCCGCTGAGCCCCGCCGGACCGTCGAGCTCGTCGCGTGCGACGCGCGGCGGAGAGTCGTGCAGCTGCGATGCCATGCAGGCATTGTGGTCGCTCGCCGGCTGTTTGCCGGGTCGCGAATAGCGCGCCGATGGCGCTGAGCGTCTCAGGCTGAGCTTCGCGCGGCGTTGGCGCGCAGCTTTCGCCACGGCGGACGTTCCTCGACCGTAACGCTGCGTGACTCCATCGCGCCGTCTGGCGCATCGTCATCGGGCGGCAGCGCGATCGAGCCGCAGGCCTGGCGATCGGCGAAGTCGGCGCCGAGAAATCTGGTCTGCGCGGCGACCAGCACGGCGTAGGACATTGCCGAGAGCTCGCGCAGGGACTGATGGCGATTCTGGCGCACGCCGAGATCGACCTGCGCGAGGCCATCCAGGCCGACCGCGCGCCAGGCGTCGATCAACATCGCGATCTCCACGCCGTAGCCGGCACTGAAGGGGATCTGCCACAGCAGCTCGCGCCGCGCGGCCATCTCGCCGGCGAGCGGCTGATCGAACACGGACAGCTCCGGCGCGTGGAGGTTCAGCAGCGGGCGCGCCATCAGCTCGGTGACGCGCCCGCCTCCGTGCGGCGCAAGGCCCGCCGCGAAGCGAAACGGCCGGCGGAAGCGGCCCTTGACCAGTGCGACCGCCGGCTCGCAGACCAAGGGCCCGAGCAGGCCGGGGATGAAGTGCTCGCCGAACTGCTCGGTGTCGGTGTCGACGAACGCGACGATCTCTGAGTCGAGCTCGCCCAGCGCGCGCCACATCGCATCGCCCTTGCCGCGCGCCGGGCCGAGATCCGCGCACAGCTCGTTCTCCTGCACGACGGCCAGACCGTGCTCTTCGGCGATGCGAGCGCTGCCGTCACGCGAGTTGGAGTCGACGACCAGCAGCTCGTCGAGCAGGCCGGCGTCGCGCAGCCGCGCTGCCTGCGCGGCGATCGGACCGATCGTCGCGGCCACCTCGCGCGACGGCAGCACGAGTGCGATCGTCGAGCGCTTCTGCTGTAGCAGCCGCGCCAAGGGAAACTGCGAGGCGACATACGAGCGCCGCGCGCGCCAGTCCGCGCGCGCGAGGTCCTGCGCGAGGCCGCGCGGCGCACGGCCGTCGGTGCGCGCGGAGGTGCGCACGCGCACGCTCAGGCTGCGATGGATGGCTACGCCGCGCGCGCGCAGCTCGCGCTCCAGCGCCTCGTCCTCCAGCGCCGCCCTGACCGGCAGGCCGCCGCAGCTGCGGTAGGTCTGCGCGGTCAGCGACAGCGAGGCGCCGCTGAAGTGATGATGCTCGACGGCCGCGCCGGCGGCCGGCGGATGGTCGAACGAGCGATCGCGCCTCTCGTGTGCGCGCGCAATTCGCAGGCGCGATTCAGCGCGGCGTTCGCGCTCGCGCAGGGCCCGCTCGGCCGGCGCGCTGCCGTCGTCGTCGCGCAGCTCGACGTGTCCGCCGATCGCCTGGGCGCCGGCGCGCGCTAGCTCGAGCTGCGCGCTCAGCCAGTCGCTTGCCACGACGCTGTCGGCATCCGTGCTGGCGATCAGACCATCTGGATTGCCGGCGCGCAGCAGCCGCTCGCAGGCGAGGTCCATGCCGCGGCGGCGCGCGCGGCCTACGCCCGCGGGCAGCTGCTGCGCCAGCGTGTGCAGGTGCAGCGCGGGAGCCTCCCGAGCAACCTCGCAAACGCGCTGCGCCGTGCGATCGCGACAGCCGTCGAGAACGACGATCACCTCGTAGTCGGTGTGCGCGACGCCCTGCTGGCTGGCCAGCGCGCGCAGGCAGTCGGCGATGCGCTCTGCCTCGTCGCGCGCCGGCACCACGACGACCGCGCGCAGCGTCGACTCGGGCTCGCCGAGCGTGGCGTCGTCTTGACCGCGCAGGTCTTTCGGGCTCACGGGACGGGCCCTCCGGAGCGCACGATCTCGCGACCGCGCTCGTAGTCCTCATCGCGGTCGTGCGTGAGCACGCCGACCGCCGCACCGTCGCGTTCGTACCAGACGGTGAAGGCGCCTTCGGGGTGCGTGTCCAGGCGCGAGCGCTCGTAGCCGTCTCCCCAAGCGGCGTACTTGAGCGTGTTGCTGCCGATCGTCGACCAGAAGCCCGGCACGCTGTCCCAGCCGGTCGCTGCGCCGGCGAGCGTCTTGCCAGCGAGCTCGCCGTGCTCCAGCGCGTCGCCCCAGTGTTCGACGCGCAGATGGCGTCCGGCGCTGACGTTGTAGGCGCGCGCGACGTCGCCGACCGCGAGCACCGGATGGGCCACGCGCGCCGCGCGCATCGACTCGTCGACGACCACCGCGCCGTCGCTTGTCAGCAGGCCGGCCGCGCTGGCGATCTCGCCGCGCGGGCGCGCGCCCATGCCGAGCGTGATCCACGCGCCGCGCAGGCGCCGGCCGTCCAGCAGCTCGACGACGCGCCCTTCGTGCACGCTGCGCACGCCGACGCCGAGCACCAGCTCGACGCCAAGTGCGCCCAGCCAGTCGGCGATGCGACGCGCAGCGCCGTCGCCCAGCCGCTCCGCTTGAGGCAGCGATTCCTCGCCGATCAGCGTCACCGCATCGCCGCGCATCGCCAGCGATCCGGCGATCTCACAACCGATGAAGCCGGTGCCGATAACGATCATCGGCTCGCCCTCGCTCGCCCGCTCGCTCAGCGCGAGGCTGTCGTCCAGCGTGCGCATCGTGGCGATCGCCGCATGGCCGAGGCCGGGCAGCTCCGGGCGCACGGGCTCGGAGCCGGTGGCGAGCACGATCGCGTCGGCCTGCAGGCGCTCGCCGCCCTGCAGGAGCAGGCTGCCGCGGACCGGGTCGATCGCCGTGACGCGCTCGCGCGCGCGCAGCGTGACGCCGTTCTCGGCAAACCACTCGGGTCGCTCGATCGGCAGCTCGGCAGCATCGAGCTCACCGCGCAGGAACTCCTTGCTCAGCGGCGGGCGCCGGTAGGGCACCAGCGCCTCCTGGCCGATCAGCGCCACATCGCCGTCGCCGCCGTGGCGGCGATAAGCGCGCGCGGTCGCCAGTCCGGCCGGGCCGGCGCCGACGATGGCCACTCGCTCAAACGACATCGCCGTCGAACCGATCGAGCCGATACCCCGCGCGGCGCGCGTCCAGCGCGTGCCAGCGGCCCAACGCCTCGGTCAGGCGGTCGTGCGCCTGATCGCCGGTCATCGGCTCCTCGCGCCCTTCGCCTCGCCAGCTCACGGCGAGCACGCTCGCTCCGTCGGCCAGCCGGCCGCCCAGCCACTGCAGGGCGCGTGCGAAGGCGGCGGCATCGAGGTAGTAGAGGACCTCCGAGCAGACGATCAGGTCGAAGCGCTCGCTCGGCGCCTGCTCGGGAAAGCTGGCGAGCGCCAGCTCCACGCGCGGCAAGCCGGCCAGGCGCGTGCGCGCGAGCGTCAGCGCGCGCTCGGAGAAGTCGATCGCCACCAGCCGGCGGCAGCGCGGCGCGAGCAGCGCCGTGAACACGCCGATCGAGCAGCCTACCTCCAGCACCGTGCCGAGCGCGCGCGGCGGCAGCGCGGCGATCGTGTCGGCGTACTTCTCGCGCTCGTAGTCGCTCGTCGCATAGCCCCACGGGTCCTCGCTGGCCTCGTAGATGCGCTCGAAGCGCTCGCGACCGACACGCGAGCGGCCCACGGCGGCACTCACGGCGAGCCCTCGGCGAGCGTACGCGTGCCGATCTCGACCAGCTTGGGGTCGAGGCGGTGCTGCAGCAGGAACAGGTCGAGGTCGCGGCGCGCGCGGTCGAGCGCGCCGCCGCCGACCAGCGCGCGCGAGCCGCACACGCGCGCCGCCTCGCCGGCGATCGTGCGTGCCGCGTCGGCGATCGCCAGGCGGCATTCGGCCGACAGCGCCGCCCAGCCGCTAAGCCGCTCGGAGGTCGCCTCGTGCGCTTCGCCGGCCGACTCGCTGGCGGCACGCTGCAGCACCGTCACGGTGGAGTCCAGCCAGCGATCGATCGACGATTGGGCCAGGCGCATGCGACCGAGCGCGTGCAGACGCAGCTCGTCGGCCGGTCGCCCGGCGAGCGTCCGCACGGTGCTGTCGAGGATCAGGTCGGCGATTCCGGCCCAGGTCGCCGAGGTGCGCACGGCGTCGCGCGCGAACCACGGCTCGCGCATGATCTCGTCGGCGCCACCGAGCAGCGCGAGCACGGGCGCGTCGTCGAACAGCACGCGGTGGCTCTCCGAAGCCCGCAGACCCGACGCGCGATACCAGTCGCGGTCGAGCGTCGTGCCACGCGTGACGTCGACGTAGGCGATGCGCCGCTGGTCGCTGTCGTCGCGTGCGATCACCAGCGCGCGCTGCACGCCGCCGGCGCCGGAGCAGAACGTCTTGACGCCGTGGAGCGTCATGCCGCCGCGCTCTGCGGCGCGCTCGATGCGCGCCGGCTCACCCTCGCCGGGCGCGGGGTCGGCGCCCCACACGCCGAGCAGCAGCTCGCCCGCGGCGATGCGTGCGAGCTCGCTCGCGCGCAGCTGCGCGTCGTCGGCCAGCAGCGCCAAGCGCTCGACGCCGTTGTAGTGGCCGTCGAGGATGCGCGCGACCGAGGCATCGGCCGCGGCGACCGAGCGGATCAGCGTCACCTCGACGCCGAGATCGCAGCGCGAGCGGTCGGCGGCCAGCTGCGGCACGCCGGCCGCCAGCAGGCTCACGAAGTCCTCCGCGGGAAAGCGCGGCTCGGCGTCGAGCTCGCTTGCACGCGCGGCGAGCTGCTCGAGCGCGCGATCGAGTGCCGGCGCGCCGCCGGCGGAGATCGTGCGATCTGCCACGCGCTGAGCGCTCACGACGCAGCCGCCATGACGCTCGGCGCCGCCGTCTCGCGGGCGGCGGCCGCGGAGACGGGCACAGCACCAACCTGGGCCGGTGCGTGGTGCGCAAGAGGCGCGCCGCCGATCGGCTGCACGCGCAGCCCGCGGGCGCGCGCGGCAAGGACGAGCGGCTCGATCAGCTCGACGGTGCTCTGGCAGCCGTCGCGGCGCGCGCCGGGGCCGAGCGCGTCGTGCATCAGCACCACAGCGCCGGGCACCAGGCGATGCTGAGCGCGCGCGAACATCGCGCTGGCGGGGTCACCGCGCCAGTCGTGTGTGTCGAGCGTCCAGTCGACGAGCGTCAGCCCCAGGCGCTCGGCGACCGCGCGGTTCGCAGCGCTTCGCACTCCCCAGGGCGTGCGCCAGCATGTGGGGTGTACGCCGATGCCGTGCAGCGCCGCCACGGCCTGCCGCGCGTCGAGCTCGATCTCGCGCTCGTCGAGCTCTGTGTGGCGCACGTGACGGTGGCCGTGCAGCTGCACGTCGTGGCCGGCGGCTCGCACCGCGCGCGCGGCGTCGGGCTCGGCCAGCACGCGCTCGCCGAGCATGAAGAAGGTCGCCGTGGCGCCGCAGCGGGCGAGCGCGTCGAGCACCGCCAACGTCCATCGTGCGTCGGGACCGTCGTCGAATGTCAGGCTGATCGAGCCCGTCGAGGGCTGCATGTGGGCTCCAATCTTGCGTGGGGACGCTTCTTCGTCTACCCAAGCGATCGCCCGGCCAATCCGCGCTGCCTGCCGGGCGAAGCAGCGTGCGCCGCTATCACTAGGCCGGTGCCACGCCTGAGACGATCCAGCTGCGCCACGCCGGGCATCGCGCGCCGCCGACGCGGGCGCGGCTTTCAGTACCTCGACCCGGCCGGCGAGCGCATCGATGACCCGGAGGTGCTGCAGCGCATCGGCGAGCTGGCGATCCCGCCGGCGTGGCGCGAGGTGTGGATCTGCATGGACCCGCGCGGGCACCTGCAGGCGACCGGCATTGACGCGGCCGGGCGCAAGCAGTACCTCTACCACGAGCAGTGGCGCGCCCATCGCGACCGTCAGAAGTTCGACTCGATGATCGCCTTCGGCCAGGCGCTGCCGCGGCTGCGTCGGCGCGTCGCGCGCGATCTGCACGGTGGCGGCAAGCGCAAGCCGGCGAGCTCGGAGCTGTCACGCGAGCGCGTGCTGGCGTGCTCGGTGCGCCTGCTCGACCTCGGCTTCTTTCGCATCGGCTCCGAGGACTACGCCGAGCGCAACGAATCGTTCGGGCTGACGACCATGCTGCGCAAGCACGTCACCGTCGAGGGCGATGAGCTGGTGTTCGACTTCCCGGCCAAGTCGGGACAGCGTCGCGTGCAGGCGATCGCCGACGCAGACGCGCTGGAGGTGGTCGGCGAGCTCAAGCGCCGTCGCGCCGGCACGCAGCTGCTGGCGTACCGCGAGGACGGACGCTGGGCCGAGCTGCACGCCGAGGACGTCAACGATTACCTCAAGCGGCGCAGCGGCGGCGAGTTCACGGCCAAGGACTTCCGCACGTGGAACGCGACCGTGCTCGCTGCCGTCGCGCTGGCCGCCGACGACGCGCCTTCGAAGACTCGGGCCGCGCGCGAGCGCCGTGTCAGCGCGGCGGTCAAGACGGTCTCGAACTACCTCGGCAACACGCCGGCGGTCGCGCGCGCGTCCTACGTCGACCCGCGCGTGATCGACCGTTTCCACGCCGGCGCGACGATCGCACTGCCCTCCGATCGACCCGACCTCGCGCAGACGCGCATCCGCGCCCGCATCGAGGCCGAGGTGCTGGCGCTGCTCTCGGACGCCGCCGCCTAGATGATCTAGCGACGCGCCAGCCGCCGCCCGCTGGGAATGCTCGGCGGCGTGTAGTTGAGCTCGTAGTGGTGGTAGAGCGCCGACTCGTCGTCTTGGGAGAGCTCCTCGCCGTGCTGCTGAAGGTTCGGCGCGTCCTGGACCTGAGCCTTGGTCACGGCGACCTGCAGCTGATCGGGTCCGGCCGTGATGCCGCCGAGCGGCACGAACGTGAGGTGCTTGGAGAGAAGGCCCTCCTTGACCGTGGCGAACTGCGGCACGTCTGTCTCCACGTCCACATACACGTCCTCCAGCTTGCCGATCTTCTCGCCGTCGGCGTCAACGATCATCCGGCCGTGCCACTCGGCGACGTTCAGCTCGACGTTCTCGTCTGTGCCAGCCACCGTCATCGCCCGGCTTTCGCTCTGCTGGCCGCCGCATGCGCCGGGCGTTTGGCGCGAGTCGCGGTTTTCGCTTTGGCGCGTGCAGGGGTTTTGGCTTTCGTGCGCGTGGTCGCTTTGGCTTTGGTCGCCGCAGCTTTTTTGCGCGGTTTGACTTTGCGCGTGCCAGCGCCCGCGCGCTGCGAGGTCGGGATCTCGGCTTTGACGACGGCGTTGGTGAAGCGCGGGATCTGCTTCTCCAGGTAGGAGCGCATGCGCTGCTCCTCGCGCAGGATCTCGCGTGCGAGTTTCTGCGTGTCACGGTCGCCGAGCGCGCGGGCAAGCGCCTCGATGCCGCTGTAGGTGGCGATCTCCTCGGACTCGCTGGCGTACTCGGTCTTGGCGTTCTTCAAATGCTTCTCCTCCTGGCCGGTGCCGCGAATCGCGTGAAGGGGGCCCTGCGCGAGCGCGATCGCTTTCTGCGCGCCGCCGAGCACGGCCTGGGCCGCCTCGGTGACCGCGTCGGGCCCTGGGGGATCGATCGTCGTGGCCTCGCCACCGAGCTGCTTGATGCGTTTGCGCACCTCGCGCGCGTGGCGTTTGGTCTCTGACAGGTGATCTTTGAGACGCTTGCGGTAAGCGGCGTCGCTGGTCATCGCGATGTGCGCCTCCAGCGAGGTCTGCAAGCGCTGCTCCAGGCCGTAGGCCTCGTTGAGGTACTGCACCAGCTTGTCGGCGGCTGCCGTCAGCTCTGCCATTGTCGGACTCCTTCTTTTGATGGGCGGCTTCGCCGCTCTATGTGTTGCGCGTGGCGACGCCACGCGAAGTCTCTCCTCGACGTGCGGGCCGTCGAGACGTCACTTGGCCTCCGGCTGCTCCTCGCCCGGCCACGATCCGGTCAGGCTCGCGAACACGCGACGCGACGCGTGGTCTGCCAGCCCCTTGAGCGCGCGAAAGAGCGCGCCTTCGATGACCAGCGCGAGCGCCAGCATTCCCAGGCTGATGCGCCGCTGCTCGGCCTTCGGCGCCTCCTGGTCGTCGATCAGGCGCCACATACCGCGGAACAGGCTCTTGCCGGCGAGGCCGGCCGCGATGCCGGCGACGAGGCGCAGCGGCAGGGAGATCAACTTGGCCATGACCCGACGTTACCCGGAACCGGCTGCGCCAAGCAGGACGGCCGCGGCAGCGTCGCGACGGAGCCGAGCGGACAGGACGAGTGCGTGCGACGGCTAGGCTGATGTGACGATGCAGACTCCTCACGCGTTGATTCTCGGCGGCGGCGGAACGCTCGGCGAGGCCTGGATGAGCTCGCTGCTGGCTGGGCTGGAGGAGGCTGAGGACTTCGATGCGCGTTCGTGCGCCTGCTATGTCGGCACGTCGGCCGGCTCGATCGTCGCGGCCTCGCTGGCCGCCGGCATCGCGCCCGACGCGCGCCTTGGCGAGCTGACAGGAGCCGCTGCGCTCGCGCCCGATCTGGACGAGCAGCATGCGACGCCGTTGCGCCAGGCCTTCGGCACGGCGGCCGAGCTCGCCGGCGCCGCAGCCGCGCCGTTCGCCTCGCTGGCCTTCGCCTCCACGGCGCGCGGCGGAGCGCTGCTGCGACGCGCCGCGCTGCGACGCGTCCCCCAAGGCCGCCGCTCTCTGGCCGAGCTCGGGCGCATGGTCGAGCAGGCGGGCGTGCGCTGGGACGGGCGCCTGCGCATCACCGCGCTCCAGCTCGACAGCGGCCGCAGGGTCGTGTTCGGCGCACCCGGCGAGCCACAGCCGCCGGTGTCGCTGGCCGTGCAGGCCTCCTGCGCGATCCCTGGCGTGTTCGAGCCGGTGCGCATCGATGGGCACGCCTACGTCGACGGCGGCGCGTGGAGCCCGACCAACATGGACGCCGCGCAGGTCGGCCGCGGCGACGTGGCGCTGTGCCTGAACCCCACGGGCTCGCTGCGCCCCGCGCCTGGCGCGCTGGCCGGCGCGATCGGCCCGCTCTCGCGCGGCGCAGCCGCCAGCGAGGCGCTCGTGCTCAGAGGCCGCGGCGCGACCGTCACAACCGTCAACCCGGACCCGGCCAGCGTCGCCGCGTTCGGCGGCAACCTGATGGACCACAGCCGCCGCCGGGCGGTCATCGAGGCGGGACTCGCACAGGGCCGGCGCGTGGCGGCGCAGACGCAGACGCGCGCGGCCTGACCCGCGCGTCTGACGCGCACGACCTGACGCGCACGACCTGAACCCGCGCGCGCAGGCGCAGGGAACGCGCGGCGCTCGTAGAACCACCAAGGATGCTGGCGCTGCTGTTTGCAGTCGCGTTGATCGCCCTGACCGTGCTGGCGCTGGCGCTCGCGGGCGTGGTGGCGGCGATCGTCACCGGCGTGGCGCTGGTCAACGTGTTCGCCGCGCTGCTGGGCATGCGCTCGCGCTCGCTGCACGACTGCCGGGCCAAGCCACGCGACCGCTGGCGGCCGAAGTCGTTTCGCATGCCGCCCGAGCTGACGCAGGAGCCCGACGAGGAGCACGCGCGCTCGCTGACCGTCCATCGCCGCTGAGCAGCGCCGCCGGCGTCACCGGCACACTGAGACGGCGGCCGCTACTCCTCGACGAGGCGGAACACGTCCGCGTACTCGGCCAGCAGCGCCGCCGGGTCGGCGGCGCTCTCGCCCGCCAGCATCGCCGACAGCTGGCCGAACCACTCCAACGTGCGCCCGGCCGGGCGCGTGCGCCACTCGACCACCGCCTCGCGGTCGCCGCCGTTCCACATCTGATGCGGCGTGCCGTGCGGGATCTCCAGCACCTCACCCTCGCTGAGGCCGGCTTCCTGGCTGTCGATGCGCGTGCGCATCGCCCCGGCGATCACCTCGAAGCGCTCGTCCTGTGCCGGATGGAGGTGCGCCGGCGGCGCCGAGCCGGCAGGCGCGTATGTCGCCTGCAGCAGCAGCTCGTCGACATCGTGCGCGATCACGCGCAGGCGCGTGCCAGGTCCGAGTTTCAGCTCCTCGCCGACCTGATCGCCCATGCCCGAAAGCTAGCGCTCGGAGTACTCCAGCGCTAGCTCGCCGGCGACCGGCTCGAGCATCAGCTCGGCGAGCTGCTCGGGCCGCGCGCGCTGCGCCAGCGCCAACATCGCCTTGACGACGGCCGCCTCGACGGTCATGTCGTGCAGCCATACGCCGCCCGCTCGCGCGATCGCCAGCGTCGTCTCATAGGCCGCCGGCGCTGCGGCCGTCACGCCGGCGGCGCCCGGAGCGCATGTCGCCACGAGCGTGTCACGCTCGGCGCACGCGCCGATGAACGCCGGCAGCGAGAAGCGATTCTCGGTCACCGGCCCCGTGGCCGAGCCGTACAGCTCGACGATCACCGCGCGCGCGTCGGCGCTCGCGACCGCCGCCGTGGCCGCCGCGAAGTCGAGCCCGGGATACAAGCGCAGCGCCAGCACGCGCTCGTCCACCGCCTGCGGCGAGCGCTCGCGCGGCCGATGCGCGTGAGCGTGCACCAGCGTCAACCGATCGCCGGCGATCGTCGCCACCGGCTCGCGCCCGATCGACGCGAACGTCGCTTCGCCGTCGCGCTGCTTGCGCACGCGCGTTCCCAGATAGACGCGCGACGGCGCACGCTCGCCCGCGCCGAAGACCACATACACGCCGCCGCGCAGCTCGCCCAGGGCGACCAGCGAGGCGCGCACGTTGGCCGGCGCGTCCGATCCGGCCTGCTCGGCGGGAAGCTTCGCCCCCGTCAGCACGACAGGCTGTGCGAGATCCGCGAGCAGGTAGCTCAGCGCCGCGGCGGTGTAGGCCATCGTGTCCGTGCCGTGCAGCACCAGCACGCCCGTCGCGCCGTCGACCTCGACCAGTCGGCGCACAGCCGCGGCGATCCGCGGCCAGTCGCCTGGCACGACGTTCTCCGAGAGCTTGCGCAGCGGCTCGGCGACGACCACGCGCGGCTCGCCCTTGCCGGGCCAGCCGTCAACCACCAGGCCGGCCTCGGCGGGCGTCGGCTGCGCGCCGACCGACAGCGTGTGCGCTCGACGTTCGGCGCCGACCGTGCCGCCGGTCGCGACCAGGCCGATCGTCGCCTCGCCGCGGGCGGGAGAGTGCGTGGACATCTGGCGCGGACACTACCCGCGGGCCGCAAGCGTCCGCTGAGTAGCATGGGCGCCAAGCGCGCACGGCGCATCACATCTGCAATCGACACAGGAGCCTCCATGAGTCACGGCCGACAAATGACCTTCCTGCTGGCAGCGATCCTCGCGGGCTCGCTGGTGCTGCTGACGGCCGCCGGAGCGAGCGCGGCGCCGAGCGCGAGCACGACGGTGCTCCAGCCGAGCGCCGCAGCGGCGGTGGCGCCCGAAGAAGAAGTCGGCGCGACGCCCGCGCAAACGCCGATCGACTTCAGCGTCGCGCTGGCGCTCGGCGACCAGGCCGGCGCCGAAGCGCTCGAGCGCTCGGTGTCCGATCCGTCGAGCCCGAGCTACCGTCACTACCTCACGGCGGCGCAGTGGGAGAAAAGCTTCTCGCCGAGCCAACCGTCGGTGAAAGCGGCCAGGTCCTGGCTGGAATCGCAGGGCGTGACCGTGGAAGGCGTGACCCCCGACCGCATGACCATCCAGGCCAGCGCGACGGCCGCGACCGTGCAGAAGGCCTTCGGCACGCAGCTCAAGCAGTACCGCCAGCTGGGGCGCGTGCTGCGCCTCAGCGCGGCGCCGCTGAACGTGCCCAGCAGCCTGGCTTCGACGATCGTCGGCGTCACGGGCATCGACCAGAACCTGGCCACGCCCGACAAGCTGACCGGCGGTGAACCGCGTCGCGCCGCCCAGCCGGCAGGCAAGGAAATCCCCCAGCCGCCGGGCTTTCGCAACGCGACACCGTGCTCGTCCTACTACGGCGAAAAGACCGACACGACCGATCCCGCCTACGGCGGCGGCTACCCGTCGCCGCTGCCATACGCGCCGTGCGGGTACGTGCCGGCACAGCTGCAGGGCGCCTATGGCCTGTCCTCGCAGATCGCCAAAGGCATCGACGGCAAAGGCGTGACGGTCGCGATCGTCGACGCCTATGCATCGCCGACGCTGTTCGTCGACGCCAACCAGTACAGCCAGAAAAATCAGCCGACGCAGGTGCTCTCCAGCAGCCAGTACAGCCAGCACCTCAGCAAGACCTTCAACGACATCGAACTCTGCGAAGCCAGCGAATGGTTCGGCGAGCAGACGCTCGACGTCGAGGCCGTACACGCAACCGCACCCGGCGCGAACATCCTCTACGTCGGCGCCAAGAACTGCGTCAACGGCCTGTACAACTCCGTGCAGGAAATCGTCGACGGCCACCTCGCCGACGTGATCACCAACTCCTGGGGCGACAACGGCGGCGACGTGCTCGACTCGGCCGGCTCGCGCCGCGGCTTCGACAACATCCTGTTGATGGCCGGCGGAACGGGCATCGGCGTGCAGTTCTCCTCAGGCGACGAAGGCGACAACTTCACCGACCTCGGCGTGGCCGTCGCCGACTACCCGGCGGCCAGCCCGTACGCCACCTCGGTCGGCGGCACGAGCCTGCAGGTCAGCAAATCACGCACGCGCGCCGGCGAGGTCGGCTGGTCGACCTCCAAGAGCGTGCTGTGCTCGTCGCTGCTGCAGGAAGAACACCTGCCCGGCTGCAAAGCGGCGGGGAAGCTGAACACATGGCACCCGCCGGCGCCCGGCGAATACCTGTACGGCGGCGGCGGCGGCACGAGCTATGTGTACGCCGAGCCGTGGTACCAGCAGGGCGTCGTGCCCGCGACGCTGGCCGAACGCAACTCCGCGACGACCGGCATCGCCAATCGCGTCGAGCCCGACATCTCGATGGATGCCGACCCGACCACCGGCATGCTCGTCGGCGAGACCCAGCAGTTTCCCGAAGGAACGCGCTATGACGAGTACCGCATCGGCGGCACCAGCCTGTCCTCACCGCTGTTCGCCGGCGTCATGGCCGTCGCCGATCAGGCCAACGGCGGTGCGCTCGGCTTCGTCAATCCGCGGCTTTACAAGCTCGCCTCCTCGCCCTCGTCGGCCGGCGCCTACTACGACGTCGTGCCCGGCGGCCTGCAGGCGCTCGTGAGGCAGGACTACCTCAACGAAGTCAACGCCGAAGAAGGCACGATCACCTCGGCGCGCACGCTCGAATACGAGGGCAAGATCGTCTTCTGCCGTCGCAAAGGAAAGTGCGCCAGCCAGCCCGTATCGCTGAGCACCGCGCCGGGCTTTGACTCGATGACCGGCATCGGCACGCCCGCCAACGCGCTCGTAAGCGATCTGGCAAAGCCCTAGCGCCGCAGCACGCACACACGCCTCGCGCCGCCGTCAGGGCGCGAGGCGCTCGATCAGCCAGCCGTCGTCGTCGGCGCGGGCGTAGCGCAGGCGGTCGTGCAGGCGATCGTGGCGCTGCTGCCAGAACTCGAACGTCTCGGCGGCCAGGCGATAGCCGCCCCAGCCGTCGGGCAGCGGCAGCTCGCCGTCGCCGTAGCGGCGCTCGAGCTCGTCCACGCGTCGCTCGAGCTCCTCGCGGTCGGCGACAGGGCGGCTCTGCGGCGAAGCAAGCGCGCTGAGCTGGCTCTTGCGCGGGCGGCTGCGAACGTAGGCAGCGGTCTCCTGCTCGCTGATCCGCACCACCGGCCCGACGACGCGCACCTGCCTGCCCAGCGCGTCCCAGTGAAACAGCAGCGCCGCGCGTGGGTTCGCGGCGAGCTCTTGCCCCTTCTGGCTCGAGTAGTTGGAGAAGAACTGAAAGCCGTTGGCGCCGAAGCCCTTGACGAGCACCATGCGCACCGACGGCGCGCCGTCGGTCGAGGCGGTTGCCAGCGCGGCCGCCTCTGGCATGCGCAGGCCGGCCTGCGCGGCCTCGTCGAACCATGCGGCGAACTGCGCAAAGGGGTCCGCGCGCACGTCGCGCTCACGCAGCGGCCTGCCGTAGTCGGGCATCGCCCCATTGTGAGGTCGCCGGCGGCGGTCAGCCGTAGGTGAACTGGTCGGCCGGCGAGTTCACCAGGCTGGCGGCTTTGTTGACGCTCGCCGTGACGTCCACGCTGCCCGCCACATGGGCGGGCACGAGCACGGTGCACATCGTTTCGCTGGCGCATGAAACCGATTTGGACTTCGTCTTGCCGAACTTGAAGCTCGTCGCGGTCGTGCCCACGGCGAAGCCCTGCCCCGTCACCGTCACGCTTGCGCCGCCGCTGATCGAGCCGGTGTTCGGGGTCACCGCTTCGACGATCGGCTGGAAGCGGAAGTGGTCTTTGCTGCTCAACGCGCTGCTGCCGCCCACGTTGCTCACCGTGACGTCGACCGTGCCGCCGATGTGCGGTGACACGACCGCCGTGATCGACGTCGCGGAGACAACCGTGTATTCCGTAGCGTCGACACCGCCGAACTTGACGGCTGTCGCTCCCGTGAATTCGCTGCCCGTCAACGTGACTTTGCTGCCGCCGCTCGCCGGCCCGGCTTTGAGCGACAGCTTCACGACGGTCGGCGCGAGCTGGAATGTGAAACGATCGGCCGCGCTCGGCGGGCTCGTGCCCGAAGGCGTCGTGACGGTCACGTCGACGGCGCCGTGCCCGGGCGGAGCGGTTGCGGTGATCGACGTCGGCGAGTCGACCGTGAAGCTCGCCGCCTGCGCCGTGCCGAAGCGCACCGACGTCGCTTCTTCGAAGTTGTCGCCGGCGATCGTCACCGTGGTGCCACCGCCGGCCGGTCCCAGGGCGGGGCTGACCGACGTGACCGTCGGAATCGGTTCGCCGAAGGCCAGCATGTGCGAGCGCCCGACCGAGATGCTCGCGGCCTTGGACAGGCCGGCGACGGTCACCGGCACGTCGCTTACGCCGTTGGGCATGCCGTCACCGAGGACGCCGGCTGAGCTGCTGCCCCAGGTCATCACCTTTCCCGTGCTCAGCAGTCCGGCGCTGTCCTGCGCCCCGGCGGAGATCGCCGCCACGTCCGACAGTCCAGTGACGGGCACCGGGGTCAGCTGGCGCGTCTGCATCGTGCCGCCGCCAAGCTGACCAGAGCTGCCCGCGCCCCATGCGTCAACGGTCCCGTCGCTGAGCAAAGCCAGGGCGTGAGTGCCGCCAGCGGCGACGGAGGTCACGCCGGAGAGCCCCGGCACCGGCGTGGCCAGAGTGTTCGGGCCTTCTTCGACTTCGCCGTTGCCCAGCTGACCCCATTCGTTGTTACCCCAAGACTGAACCGTTCCGTTGGCGAGCAGTGCCAGCGCGAATTCGGCGCCGGCGGAGATCGCCGACGCGTTCGTGATGCGTTTGACCGCCACCGGCGAGCTGGTCGAGCGGATGGAGCCGCTGCCCAGCTGCCCACTTTCGTTTTCACCCCACGACACGAGCGTGCCGTTGGTCAGCAGGGCGAGGCTGAAGCTCGTGCCGGCGGCTATCGCGCGCACGCCGCTGAGGCCCTGCACGGCGACCGGCACGAGCGAGTCTTCGACAGAGGTGCCGCTGCCGAGCTGGCCGGCTTCGTTGTCTCCCCAGGCCATCACCGTGCCGTTGTTCAACAGCGCCAAGCTGTGACTGCCCCCGGCGGCGATCGCGCGCACTCCTGACAGGCCGTGGACGGCGACCGGCACGGCGCTGGCGGTCGTTTCGCCGTCGCCGAGCTGACCGAGGCCGTTGGCGCCCCAGGCGACGACCGTGCCGTTGGCCAGCAGCGCCAGACTGTGGCGCCCTCCGGCCGCCACGGCGGTGACGAACCGCAGGCCGCTGACGGGCGCCGGCACGTCGCTCGCCCCCGGCGTGCCCGTGCCGAGCTGCAGATAGGTGTTGTCCCCCCAGGCGAGCGCGCTGAAGTGACTCGTGGCGACGGTCAGCGTCGCCGCGTTGCTGGCGGTTTTGCCGACCGAGTTGGTGAACACGTCGCGATACTGATGCCCGTTTTCGGCAGCCTGAGCGTTGGCGATCGTCAGCTGCGCGCCCATCGCCCCGGAGACCGGCGTCCAGGTTTTGCCTTCGTCGGTCGAGATTTCCCATTGCCCAGTCGGCGTGGGAAAGCCCGTGGCGGTCGCTTCGAAGGTTGCATCTTCGCCCACTTCGACCGTCACGCCGAGCGGCTGCTGGGTTACCACCGGAACGGCATGAACGCTCAGCGTCGCGGCCTGGCTGGTGGCGCTGCCCGCCGAGTTCGTGAACACCGCTCGATACTCGTATCCGTTTTCAGTGCGATTGGCGCTGGCGATGACCAGCTGGCTGGCGGTCGCACCGGCGACTTCGCTCCATGTCGCTCCTTCATCGGTCGAGACCTGCCATTGCACGGTCGGCGTCGGAAAGCCGCTGGCGGTCGCTTCAAACGTGGCGCTCTGGCCTTCGTTGACGCTGAGGCCTGTCGGCTGATGGGTGAGCGTCGGCACCATCTGCACGGTCAGCGTGGCGACCTGGCTGGTGACTTCCCCGAGTGAGTTCCTGAAGTTCGCTCGATATTCGTGACCGCTGAGCGTCGTTTTCGGCGCGACGAGCGTCAGCTGGCTGGACGTTCCCCCGGACACCTGCGTCCAGGTTTTTCCTGCGTTTGCCGAGGTTTCCCATTTGATCGTCGGCGTGGGAGAGCCCGAGGCGGTCGCTTCGAACGTCGCGTTTTCACCTTCTTCGACCGTGATGCTCAGCGGCTGCTTGGTGATCGTCGGAGCCTTCTGCACGGTCAAAGCCACCCCTCGGGTGGCTTCTTCGCCCACGACGTTCTTGAACGTGGCGCGGAACAGGTTGCCGTTTTCGCTGAACATCGCGGGGGCGATCGTCAACGTCGTGGCGGCGGCGCCTTCGATCGCGGTCCAGGACGCGCCGCCGTTGGTCGAGCGTTCCCATTGCACGGTCGGCGTCGGAACGCCCGTCGCGGCGGCGGTGAAGCTCGCGCTCTGCCCGTCCACCACGGTCATGGGCGTGGGCTGTTTGCTGACGTGCGGAGCTTTGTTCGTTTCTGCCGTAGGGCTCGCCCCCGGCGAGCTCGCGGGCCGGGCCCAGGCCGAAGCGCTGAGGGCGCACGCGGCAATCGCGACGGCGACGATCGCGACAAGCGCCATGCCAGCGGTCTTCATCCTTGCCATCCCCGTCCCCCTTTAGAAACGACCACGTCCCTCCGCACGGAGGGTCCCTCGGCCGGCCGGCCCTAGACACTAAGCGCCAGCGTGCCCTATTGGCAAGCCGGTGGTGCTCAGAGGCCTGTCTCGGCGACGACCCTGCCCGATGCGACCGCCGCCGACAGCGCCTCGTAGTCGCGCCGGTTCTGCTCGGCGTAGGCATGAGAGAACTGCACGAGCGCCCGCTCGAAGCTCGCGCCACGGCCGAGGTAAGCGGCTATCGCCACGCGGTCGCCGCTGCGCGCGTGCGCCCGCGCGAGCGTCCAGCCGCACATGCGCCCGTAGGTGACCATGCCCTTCGGCGCCATCTGCTCAATCTCGGCCGAGCCCTTCCAATCCTTCAGCTGGCGCACGTAGAAGTCGCGCGCGTGGCCGTCCACTCCGGCGTCGAGGCGCAGCCAGCCGAGGAAGATGTCGCTGCTGGCCTGCATCAGGCGTTGACCGGTGACAACCCGGCGCCCGCAGTTGGCGAACCTGCTGCGCGGCAGAAACTGCTCGAACACCGAACGCTCGGCCTCCTTCATCTGCAGCAGCAGCGGGTCGCGGCGGTCGGCGCCGAAAAGCAGCGCGATCCACGCGCGCGTGCCGACGCTGCCGACGCCGACGACCTTGCGCGCGAAGTCGGTCAGGCGAAACTGCTCGAGCAGCACGCGCCGCTCCTGCGGCAGCGAGGCGCGGTAGGAGCGCAGGTGCTCTCCGAGTCCCTCGAAGGTCTGCCCGTGGCCCTCGTCCTGCAGATCGGCGATCGGCACGATCAACGGCGGGTCAGGGACAAAGCGCGGCTCGCCGTCGACGATGCGCGTGAGCTTGGAGAAGGCCGACATGCTGTCGCGCGTGCGCGCCTTGGCCAGCGCCTTGGCCGTGCGCTTGCGCCCCTTCGGCGTCAGCTGACCGCCGATCAGCCGCATCGTTTCGTCGACGTCCAGATGCGCGTACCAGACGTCGAGGTTGTTCATGGCGGCAAAGCCGATCATCGCCGTGCGGTACTCGCGCACGGTCTCCAGCACCGTCTGCTCACAGTCGGCCGATGAGAAGCCACGGTCCTGCGCGGCGATCATCATGCTCGCCGCGAGACGCTTGACATCCCACTCCCACGGCCCGGCGAGCGTCTCGTCGAAGTCGTTGATATCGAACACCAGACGCCGCTCGGGCGACGCGAACACGCCGAAGTTCGACAGGTGCGCGTCGCCGCAGCACTGGACGCCGAGGCCGGAGCGAGGGGTCGACCTCGCGAGGTCCGCGGCCATGATCAGCGCGGCGCCGCGGTAGAACGTGAACGGCGACACGAGCATGCGCCCGTAGCGAATCGGCACGAGCTCGGGCACGCGCGTGGGGGCCTGGCGCTCCAGCAACTCAACCGGATCGGCGCGATCGGCCGGCAGGCGCAGATCGCCGTGGCTGGAGCGCGGCGCCTGCTTTCGCAGGGCGCGTCCGCGCGCCGCCCGCTCCGCCGGCGAGCTGCTCTGGCCGAGCGCGGCGCTGCTGCGCGAGGAGCCTGCGACCACGGGACAAACTTAGTGCGATTCGCATGCTCGGGCAATCGTCGGTTTCGCTAGCCTGGTCAAGACGTCGCGCCTCTGAACGGAGCGGGCGCCGCCGAAGCGGCGGAACTGGTGGTGTTGGAACAGCGCCACAACTGGACCGCCACGTACCGGCCAGGAAGCGGAGGTTCGATCCTTGTCCTCACCCGATGCAGGCCATCGTGCCACCGCGAGCACACTGCGCCTGCGCGGGCGCGCTTCGCACCTGTCGGTGCGAGAGGAAGTGGCGGGCACGGCGCACACGCTCGTGCTGACGGGCGAGCTGGATCTGGCTTCGCGACCGCTGCTCGACGAGTTCATTCGCTCCGTGGTCGACCACAAGGCAACGGTGGTCGTGCTCGACATCGACGGCATCGAGTTCATCGACTCGACCGGCCTGCACGCGATCATCGCCGCCTGCCGGCTTTGCGAGCAGCACGGCTGCGCCATGGAGCTGGTCGGTGGCGGCTCCCAGGTGCTGCGCCTGTTCGAGCTCGCCGGCGTGCTCGACGAGCTTCCGCTCCGCAGCCCGGCCCCGGCGCACGCCGGCTCCTGACCGTCGCGCGGCGCCAGCGCTGCGTCAGCTGCCGGCTGCGCGCCTGTAGCGCGAGACCGCCAGCGGCGCGAACACGGCGACGATCACCACCGACCACACGACGGCGCCCCAGACGCTGTTGTTGGCCGGCGCGCCAAGCCACAGGTGGCGCATCGCGTCGACGATGATCGTGAACGGGTTGACTTCGGCGAACTGGCGCAGCCCGTCGGGCATCGAGGCGACCGGCACGAAGGCCGAGGAGATGAAGGTCAGCGGGAAGACCGAGATGAAACCGACCGAGTTGACCGATTCGGGCGATTTGACGAGCAGGCCGATGAACGCCAGAAACCAGGAGAAGGCATAGCCGAACAGCAGCAGCAGCGCGATGCCTGCCGCAGATTCCACGAAGCCCGTCTGGAAGCTGAAGCCGATGATCACGCCCGTGACCAGCAGGATCGTGATCGACAGCGCGTTCGTAGCCACGTCGGCGAGCGTGCGGCCGGCGAGCACCGCCGCGCGCGACATCGGCAGCGAGCGAAAGCGGTCGATCAACCCCTTCTGCACGTCCTCGTTGAGGCCGAGCGCCGTGGCGAAGCCGCCGAAGGCCGTGTTCTGGACGATGATGCCGGGGATCAGGAAGTCGACGTAGCTGTAGCCCGGCGTCCTGATCGCGCCGCCGAACACGTAGCGAAAGAGCAGCACGAACATGATCGGCTGCAGCGTGAAACCGATCAGCAGTTCCGGCGCGCGCGGCAGGCGCATCAGGTTGCGCTCGGCGATGACCAGCGTGTCGGTGACCAGGCGCCTCACGCGACCCGCTCCTGCTCTTGCTCGCGCTCCTGCTCGTCGGAGGGCTCCTCGGCAGCGTGTCCGGTGAGCGAGAGAAAAACGTCGTCGAGCGTCGGGCGGCGCAGCGCGAGGTCGTCGACGCCGACGCCGGCGTCTGAGAGCCGGCGCACCGCCTCGACGATCGCGCCGGTGCGCTCGCGCACACCGACCCTCACCAGGTGCCCCTCGGCCGTCGGAGCCTCGTCGGACATCGGCGCAAGCGCACGTACCGCCACCTGCGGGTCGCCGCCCGGCTCTAGGCGCACCTCCAGGCGCTCGCCGCCGAGTCGATCCTTGAGCTGGTCAGACGTGCCCTCGGCGATCAACCTGCCGTGGTCGATCACAGCGATCATGTCGGCAAGACGGTCGGCCTCATCGAGGTACTGCGTCGTCAGCAGCACCGTGGTGCCCCCGGCGACCAGGCCTTCGATAACCGACCACATGCTCAGGCGGCTGCGTGGGTCCAAGCCGGTGGTCGGCTCGTCGAGGAACAGCACCGGCGGCTCGGCGACGAGCGCGGCGGCGAGGTCGAGGCGGCGGCGCATGCCGCCGGAGTAGGTCTTGGTGGGACGCCCGGCGGCCTCGGCGAGGTCGAAGCGGTCGAGCAGCTCGCGACCACGCGCCTTGGCGGTCGCGCGGTCGGCGCCGTAGAGGCGACCGACCATCGTGAGGTTCTCGAGCCCCGTGAGGTTTTCGTCGACAGCGGCGTACTGGCCGGCCAAGCCGATGCGCTCGCGCAGCGCGGCCGCATCGCGACGAACGTCGAGCCCGAGCACCTGCGCGCTGCCCTCATCTGCCTTCAGCAGCGTCGCCAGCACGCGAACGAGCGTTGTCTTGCCCGCACCGTTGGGGCCGAGCAGCCCGAGCACCTGACCCTTGCTCGCGACCAGATCGACGCCGTCCAGCGCGCGCACATCGCCGAAGCACTTGACCAGTCCGCGCACCTCGATTGCCGGCGCGTCAGTCGTCGAGCCGCCCGAGCTGTTCGCTGACTCCACCACCGAACCAATACTAGGTTCGCGCCCAGAGCTCCTGGCGGCCCCTATTAGTACGATCGTGCTATAAGTTTGCCGATGAGCTCCTCCGGTAGTGCGATCGAGTCCGACGGCAGGCGCGTGCGCGGCGAGCGCACTCACCGGGAGATTCTCGCGACGGCCGTCGACATCGGCTCGCGTGAGGGGCTGGAAGCACTGACGATCGGCGGCCTGGCGGCACGCGCGGGTGTCAGCAAGAGCGGTCTGTTCGCGCACTTCGGCAGCAAGCAGGAGGTGCAGCTGGCGACGATCGACGCGGCCTCGGCGATCTTCGCCGAGGCCGTAATCGAGCCGGGGCTGCAGGCGCCGGAGGGCGTCGAGCGGCTGCGTGCGACGCTCGCCGCGTGGCTGGACTACTTCCGCCGCGACGTATTTCCGGGCGGCTGCTTCTTTCAGGCCGCCTCGCTGGAGTTCGACGACCGGCCGGGCGCCGTGCGCGAGCGCGTGCTCGAGGCGATGACACGCTGGCTGACGTGGCTTGGCGAGCTGGCGCGGCGCTCGCAGCTCGCCGCCGGCGAGGACCCCGCACAGGTCGCATTCGAGCTCAACGCGATCGGCCTGGCGACGAACTGGCAGCGTCGGCTGCTCGCCGACGACCAAGCGCTGGCGCGCGCGCGGACGGCGTTCGAGCGGGTGCTCGATCGCGCGCTGGCATGACGAGCGAAAGGAGACGGCTGTGAAGATCGAGATGCTCGACGTCGGCTGGTTCACGGCTCCGGCGGGAGTCTTTCGCGCAGGCGAGGAGATGGACCGCACGATGCGCTTTCCGGTGCCGGCGTATGTGATCGAGACGGCGACGGAGCGAATTCTCGTCGACACGGGCCTCAATCCGGGGGCGATCGCGGAGCCGGCCACCTACTACTCGCGGCCTGACCTCTTTGCAGTGTTCGCGCTGGAGCAGCGGCAGAGCGTCGTCGAGCAGATCGACGTGAGCACGCTGACGCGCGTCGTGCTGACGCACCTGCACTGGGACCACGTCGGCGGCCTGCGACTGATTCCACCGTCGGTGCCCGTCGTGATCCAGCGCGCCGAATGGCAGGCGGGCCACGACGATGCCGCGATCAAGCGCAACATGCTGCTGGCGCAGGACTACAGCGGCCGCGAGGTCACGCTCGTCGACGGAGATCACGACCTGCTGGGAGACGGCAGCGTGGAGCTGCTGCTGACGCCCGGGCACACCCCCGGGCACCAGTCGGTGCGCGTCGGCGACCTCGTGCTGGGCGGCGACGTGACGCACTTCGCGTCGGGCCTCGATGACCGCCGCTTTCCGATGTTCGCCGACGACCACGAGCGCCAGGGACGTTCGGCCGATCGCCTGCTGGCGACGCGCGAAGCGGGCCTCACGGTGCGGCCCGGACACGATCCAGACGTGCTGCGGCCGGGAGCAGTGGCGCCCTGATCAGCAGCAGCGTGCCGGCACACAGCCCAGCGACGATCGTCATCGCCAGACCGTCGCCGGCGACGTTGGCCACCGCGCCGCCAGCCCCAGATCCGACTATCTGACCCGAGGCCCAGGCCAGGTTCATCAGCGCCGCCGCCAGGCCGTAGTCGAGGCCCTGGCGCTCGGCGGCGTCTGACAGCAGCGCCATCGCCGGCGCCCAGAACCCGCCCAGCGCGCCGGCGATCGCGACGACGACGACCGCCAGCGCGAACGACCGGCCGGGCAGGCTGAAGCACAGCAGCAGCGCGCCGGCTGCGGCGAGGCCCAGGCGCAGCGGCAGCAGCCGGCCGCGCAGGTCAGACAGCCGGCCGGCCGCCGGGCTGACGGCGCCCTCGGCGAGCGCGGCCAGCAGGAACGTCGCGCCGACAGCGCCGACGCTCGCGCCGAAGCGATGCAGGCGCAGCGGAGCGAGCACGTCGAGCGCACCGGCCGCGACGGCCGGCAGCGCGACCAGCCACATCGCGAGCGCCACGCCGCTTCCGCCGAGCGCCGGCAAAAGCGTGCGCATGCCCTGCGCCGAGCGCACGTGACTGCTTGGCAGGCGACGCGTGGCGGCGATCAGCAGCAGGGCGATCGCCACGACCACGCTGAACGCCGCGCGTCTGCCGATCGCGTTGGCGAGCGTGCCGATGACCGGACCGAACAGCGCGCCGCCGATCGCCGCGCCGAGCGCCTGCCCGATCAACGCGCCGCGGCGCTCGGACCGCGTCTCGGCGACGATCCATGCCAGACCGCCGGCCCACGAGAAGGCGCCTCCGACGCCCTCGACGAAGCGCGCGCAGTCCAGCGACACGGCGTCGTGCAGCAGCGCGAAGGCGACGGTCGAACCGGCGAGCAGGGCCAGCCCGGCAGCCACCGTCGGCTTCGGCCCGACGCGTGCGGCCACGACGCCTCCCGGCAAGGAGCCAAGCAGCGTGCCGACGGGGTAGCTCGCCGTCATCACGCCGGCGGACAGCTTGGACAGGTGCAGTTCGCGCGCGAGCGTCGGCAGCAGCGGTGCGATGACCGCGTAGAACATCGTGTCGACGAACACGACGGCGCTGATCACCAGCACCAGACGCCGCTCCACGGTTGCCGGCCAGAGTGACACCGCGCGTCACGGTAGACGTTCGCCGGGCTTCAGGAATCGGGCCCAGCTGCCGATCTCTGTGTAAACGCCCCGCGAGAGGAGTATCAAGCCCCATGGCAACACCGACTGTCGAGAAGTGCCGCCTCGTCACCCGCAGCGACTTCGACGGGCTGGTGTGTGCCGCGCTGCTCAAAGAGCTGGGCATGCTCGACGAGATCAAGTTCGTGCACCCCAAGGACGTGCAGGACGGGCTCGTGGAGATCACCGATCGCGACATCACGACCAACCTGCCGTTCGTGCCGGGCGTACGGCTGGCCTTCGACCATCACGAGAGCGAGACGCTGCGCGTCACCGACAGCCCCGACAACCACGTGATCCTTCCTGGCGCCCTCTCGGCCGCGCGCGTCGTCTATGACTACTTCGGCGGCGCCGAGCGCTTTGCGCGCGTGCCGCAGACGCTGATGGAGGCCGTCGATAAGGCCGACAGTGCGCTGTTCTCGCGCGCGGAGATCCAGGCGCCGAGCGGCTGGATCCTGCTCAGCTTCCTGATGGACCCGCGCACCGGGCTCGGGCGCTTTCGCGACTTTCGCGTGTCCAACTACCAGCTGATGATGATGCTGATCGACGAGTGCCTGGACAAGGACGTCGAGCAGATTCTGCAGATGCCCGATGTGGCCGAGCGGGTCAACCTCTACTCAGAGCACGCCGATGCCGCGCGCGAGCAGCTGCTGGCGAGGTCGGCTGTGCACGGCAACGCGGTCGTCGTCGATCTGCGCGAGGACAAGGTGATTCACCCGACCAACCGCTTCATGATCTACGCGCTGCACCCCGAGTGCAACCTGTCGATCCATGTGCTGTGGGGGCTCAAGCGACAGAACACGGTGCTGGCGATGGGCAAGTCGATCATCGATCGATCGAGCCGCACGAACGTCGGTGGGTTGATGCTGAGCTACGGCGGCGGCGGCCACGACGCGGCGGGCACCTGCCAGGTCAGCAACGAGGCGGCACAGCAGGTGCTCGACGAGCTCGTCGAGCGCGTCAACGCCGACGGCTAGCGTCGGCGAGCGAGCTCAGCCGGCAAACGGTGCGCCGGCGCAGGGAATCAGGCGCGAGTCGGCAAGGCCGGCCGAGCGGTGCGCCGTCGTCGCCTGGTAGTCGGCGTCGCTGACCATCTCCAGGAAGGCGCTGCGCGAGGGGTAGCGGACGACGGCGGCGACATCCCACTCGACGTCGCTGGGCCCGATCAGCGCGGCACCGCACACGCCGGCCCACAGCAGCTCGCCGCCGACGCGCTGCAGATGACCCGCGGTGGCCGCCGCGTAGCGCTGGTAGGCCTCGATCCCCGACAGTCCCTCGTCGGCGTCGATTCCGTCGGCGCGCTCCTTGAAGCGCAGGAGGTTGAGCATGAACACGGGCTCTGTGGCGTCGGCTTGCGCGCCGAATGCCTGCGCCTGCTCGGGAGTCGGATCGATGTGCACGCCCGCCGCAAGCTACCAGCACGCGTCTGCCGAGCGCATGGCCCGAGGCCGTGCTCGCTGTCAAGCGCGCCGAACGGCGTGCGCGACGAGGTCGGCCGGCGCGCCGCGCGCGTTGAACTCTCGCGCCGTCGCGCTGACGGCGCCCGGCTCGAGCGCATCGAGCGTGTGCTCTGAGACGAGCACCTCCTCGGGCTGGGCCGACTCGGCCAAGCGCGCCGCGATGTTCACGTCGACGCCCAGATAGTCACGGCCGACCTTGCGCGGGCGACCGAGGTGGATGCCGGTGCGCAGGCGCGGGCGATGACCCTCCACCTCGACCATGGCCACCCGATCGCCGGCCTCGAACGCCGCCTCCGTAGCACTGGCCGCATCGGCGAAGACCGCCATCAGCCCATCGCCGAGCCGCTTGACCACGGTGCCCTGGCGCGTGAGGATCGGCGGCTCGATCGCTTCGCCGACCTCACGCAGCAGCGTGACCGTGAGCTCGTCTCCAGCCGCCAGCGCCCATTCGGAGAAGCCGACGAGGTCCGTGAAGAGGATCGCGACGTCCACTTCGCCGCGGCCTCGACCTTGAGCCTCGGCGAGTCGCTGCCAGCTCTGGAGAACTGCGGCGCCGAGCTCCCCCGCGACGCCGGGCTCATCTGCGCGCAGCGCGGCGAGCTGGCGGAACGCGACATCTGCGGGGCGACCGCGAACGCTCGTCAGGCCATGGTCGATGCGCTGCTCGCCCAGCGCCCACTCGCGGGCCCTGCGCGCGGCCTTCAGCAGGCTGGGGTCTCGGTTCAGTCGCCTGGCGGCGCCTGCAAGTCGCCTCGGGCGAGGGGGGCTGGGACGCTCGCTCACGCCGGCAGCCTAATTCAGTTCTCAGCGCCGCCTGCGCGCGGTGTGTCAGTTTGGAACGCGCGCGCGCGGGTAATAAGCGCGCATTCAGCCAGTCGGGTCCGAGGGGACCAGGCCGGAGCAATGAGCCGGGTTAGTGCGCGTGTGCGCGGGATGGGGTCAGAGAATGCTTAGCAGTCGGGTGGGCGGAGACAGTCGGGTCGAGAGCCGTGCGGGACGTCGTGCACGGTTTGGTGTCATCTCTACGCTGGTGGCACTCGCCGTCTGCCTCGTAGCGGTCGCCAGTGCGTCTGCCTTCACCACACAGGGGAGCGTCGAACAGGTCGACGTGACCGGCCTGGCGCCGAACGCCGAAGTGTCGCTGCTGAAAGGGCACACGCCCGTGGCTACGCAGAACGCGGACTCGCTCGGCGGCCTGCTGTTCCGCAGCGTGAAACCGGGCAGTGGCTACCGCGTCAGCGTCCCCTCCACGAGCGAAACGTCGGAACCGATCACCGTCCACAACGGCGCCTCAGGGCCGTGGGACCCGAGCATCTACAGCCAGTCGATCGCCGACAACGGCTACACGTACCTGAAGACGCGCGACGGCACCGAATTGTCGATCGACGTCCACCCACCGAGCAGCCCCGCGGGCGAGCCCGGCGTGCCGTCGATGTTCCACTTTCCGACGCTGCCGATCGCCGGTGTGCCGACGCCCAGCTACGCTCCCCCCTACCCGACGATCATCGAGTACTCGGGCTACGGGTATGCCAATCCGGCCGGTCCGGAAAACGGCATCGCCGTGCTGGCCAACCTGATGGGCTTCGCCGTCGTCGACGTGAACATGCGCGGCACCGGCTGCTCGGGCGGCGCATTTGACTTCTTCGAAAAGCTGCAGAACCTCGACGGCTACGACGTGATCGAGACGATCGCCCACCAGCCGTGGGTGCTTGGCAACAAGGTGGGCATGCTCGGCATCTCCTACGGGGGCATCAGCCAGCTGTTCACCGCGCAGACCAAACCGCCGGACCTCGAGGCGATCGCTCCGTTGTCGGTGATCGACGCGACGGCCACGACCCTCTACCCGGGCGGCATCCGCAACGACGGCTTCGCAGTGGCCTGGGCCGCAGAGCGCCAGCAGAACGCCGAACCGGCACCTGGCGGCCAGCCGTGGGCACAGAAGCGGATCGAAGAAGGAGACGAAACGTGCAAGGCCAACCAGGACCTGCACGGCGAGGCGGCGAACCTGATGGAAAAGATCGAAGCCAACTCGACGTACAACAAGTCCGTCGCCGATCCTCTGGACCCGGTGACGTTCGTCAAGAAAATCACCGTGCCGACGTTCATGGCGTGCCAGTTCGAGGACGAGCAGACCGGTGGGCATTGCCTCGATCTGGCTCAGCACCTCACGGGCACGAGCCACAAATGGTTGACGTTCACAAACGGAGCGCACATCGATTCACTCGATCCGTGGACCTACGACCGGCTTTACGACTTCCTGGAGCTGTATGTCGCCAAAAAGGCGCCGATCGAAAACTCGCTGCCGGTGAAAGCCTCGGCTCCGGTCATCTACAAGGAAGCGATGGGCCTGCCCGAAGGCGACTTGGTGACACTGCCGCCGGATCCGATCCAGGAACAGCCGACCTATGAAGGGGCGCTGGCGGCATTCGAAGCGCTCCCTCCGATCCGCGTGCTGTTCGACAACGGCGCCGGCGAAGCGCCTCTTGGCGGCACCAATGCAGCCGGCAACCCGTACCCGGGGTTCGAAAAGACCTTCTCCAAGTTCCCGATCCCGGGCACGAAGGCCCAGACGTGGTACCTCGGCGCCGGTGGCACGCTCAACGAAAAACCGGCCAGCTCCGAAGGCGTCGACACCTACACCTCCGACGCCAACGCCACGCCGCTGACCGATTACGGATCGAACACCGGTGGAGGCGGCCTGTGGAGCACCGAGTCGAAGTGGGAATACAACTGGGTGCAGAACCCGGCCGGCTCTGCGGTCTCTTACGTGTCGGCGCCGCTGACGAAAGACACCACCGCGATCGGCGGAGGCGCCGTGCAACTGTGGGTCAAGTCGTCGACTCCCGACGTCGACCTGCAGGCGACGATCAGCGAAGTACGTTCCGACGGCAACGAGACGTTCGTGCAGGACGGCTGGGAGCGGGCGAGTGAGCGCAAGCTCGCGACGACCGGCGACAACATCCTCAAGCAGAAACCGACGGTGCTGCAACCGATCCCGACGATGCTCGCGTCCGATGTGGAACCGATGCCGGCAGGCCAGTTCGTGCCGGTCACGATTCCGCTCTACTTCCAGGGCCACGCCTACCGCTCGGGCTCGCGCATCAGGGTCACGATCGCGGCGCCCAACGGAACGCAGCCGATCTGGTCGTTCTCGCACACACAGCCCGCGGGCACGACGGCCGCGGAGTCGGTCGCGTTCTCCTCGAGCATGCCGTCGAGCGTGACCTTGCCGATCGTGCCTGGCGTCAGCGTGCCGACCGCGCTCCCGGCATGCCCGAGCCTGCGCAACGAGCCCTGCCGCCCCTACCAGGCGTTCGTGAACAACGGTTCCTGAAGTGAGTGACCGCAGCCTGCCCGGGTGACTGGGCCGGCTGCGGTGTCGGTGCGCTAGTCGAGATGGCGCAGGCGACTCCAGATCTGCGACCAGGGAGCGCGCGTACCGCGGCAGACGGCGACCGGTTCGCCGTGCTCGTCGTTGTCGACGCCGGCCGCGTTGGCGATGCGGGCAGCCACACGGCAGTGCTCGAAATCGTCGACGAGCGCCGCCGAGCTCGAGCCGACGACGAGGACCGGCCCGGCCCTGTCGAGGGGCGGCCCCCATTCGGCAAATCCGTTGTGGCCGCTGTAGGCGCTGGGCAGTCCCAGCGCACCGCCGAAGCGATCGATCGCCCCCGCCTCGCCGTAGTTGGCGGTGAAGATCACTGTCGGGTGGCGCTGGGCGCGGTAGACGTGCGCGACCGTTTGGACGAGCTCAGACCAGCCGATCGTCTCACCGACGTCGCCGTTCACAGCGATGACGGGGCCCAGGCTCCGTTCGGGAAGCACCGGGAGCGCGATGATCGTGGAGACCAAGGCACTGAGCCCGAGCGCTGCCGCCAGCACAGTCCTGCGGGCCCTTCTGGCTCCACGCGCCAGCCACGCATCTGTCTGGATCGCTCCGGCCGCCAGCAGCACCGGGAACAGGCCCGCGAGGTAGTAGGGCTTGCCGCTGGTCACGAGGAACGTGGCGGCGAGCACCAGCCAAGCCACCGCGAAGAGCCGAAATCGTCGAAGACGGCGCTCGCGCGCGAGCGCCACGAAGCCGGCTATCCACACCGGCGCGAGAACCGGGCTGACGAGCAGCAGCTGAAACGGCAGCAGCGCCCACCGCGGCTGTGAGCTGGCCGAGCCCCCGCTGGCGATCGAGGATGAGACTTCGAGCTGTGGCCACCCGTGCGCCGCTTGCCAAAGAAGCCACGGAGACCAGAGCACGAGAGCGATGAGAAGCCCAACCCACGGCCAGCGTCCGCGCAGGAGCCGGCGGGGGCCGGCGAGGAGAAGGCCGATGCCAAGGCCGAAGACGAGAAATGCGATGAGCGGCTTGTTGAGCAGGTCGATCCCGACGACGGCGCCTGCAACAGCCCACAAGTGCTGGCGTTCGGTGCGGATCGCCCGGGCCAGCAGCCAAGTCAAGATCGACCACGCGAGCAGATCCAGGGTCGACGTGCTCAAGAGGTGGCCGGTGACCAGAACGATCGAAGCGACGGCCGTGCAGCCGGCTGCGAGCAGCTGCGCGCGCCGAGTCCCCTCGAACTCGTGACAGATCAGTCCGCTGACAAGGACGGTGCCACCAGCCATCAGCGCCGAGGGAATACGCAGGACTGTCAGCGAGTCCGGAGCGATGGCGTGCATCGCGTGTGCCAGCAGCGGGATCACCGGGCCCTGATCCGGATAGGCCCATGCGAGATGTTCTCCGGCCGCCAAGAAGTAGAGCTCGTCGCGGTGATAGCCGTAGCCGCCGGCGAACACGACCAGCAGGAGCGTCACCGAGCCGGCGAGCGCGAGCAGCGGCCGCATCGCGACCGGCGAGCCCGTGCGCTCGCAACTTGAGCAGCAGCCCATGCTGCTCAGACTCGCGCCGGCTCGACAACTCATCGGCCGCTCGAGCGGCTCAGCTGTCTATCGCTTGACCGTCTGTCCTACGCGACGCGTGACGGCCGGCTCCTTGGGTTCGGCCTCGCCGACCTCGCTGCGGTCACCGGGGTCGCCAAGCGTGGCTTCGAACGCGGCCACGACGGCCGGGTCGAACTGCGTGCCCGAGCAGCGGCGAAGCTCGGCGAGCGCATCTGCCGGGGCCAGCGCCGAGCGATAGGCACGATCCGACGTCATCGCATCGAAGGCGTCACAGACGGAGATGATGCGCGCGCCGATCGGGATCGCGTCGCCGGCGAGGCCATCTGGATAGCCGGCGCCGTCGTGGCGCTCGTGGCTGGAGCGCACGAGCTCGCCGACCTCCATCAGTGCCGGCGCCGCGCTGACGATGCGCTGGCCGATCAGCGTGTGGCGGCGCATGTACGTCCACTCCTGCTCGTCGAGCGGTCCGGGCTTGTTGAGGATGGCGTCGGGGATCGCGATCTTGCCGATGTCGTGGAGCTGGGCGGCGTGGGCCACCTGCTCTGCGACGCGCAGACCGAGTTCGAGGCGCGTTGCCACGTTCTTCGCGAGGACGGTGACGGCGTCGACGTGCTCGCCAAGGTGCGGGCGCAGCTCGGCGAGCGCCTGCAGGAGCACGTCGCGACTTTGAATGCTCGTCGACGCGCGTGAGCCCTGCTTGACGCCATACATGCGCATGTCCGCCGTCTGCAGAGCCGACTCGGCCGTGGACGCCTCGCTCGGCAGAGCGACCGCGCCACAGGCCGCCGTGATCGAAAATCCGTCGCCGCGCTCTGACAGCGCGGCGGAGCACACGGCCGCGGCGTTCGCGCCGGCGGCCGGGGCGACGCGCCAGATCGCGCAGAACTCATCGCCGCCGAGTCGGTAAGCGGTGCCGTCGCCGCCAACGGCCTCCTGCAAGCGCCCTCCGAGCCTCGCCAGCAGGGAGTCGCCGGCGGGGTGCCCGAACGTGTCGTTGTAGTCCTTGAAGCCGTCGAGGTCGAGAATCACGAAAATCGCCGGCCTGCCGTTCTCGGCGATCGCCTGCAGGTCCGCCATCAGCTTGCGGCGATTGCCAAGGCTCGTGAGGCTGTCCGTCTCGGACGCCACCTCGAGTTGTTCGTGCGCGGCGCGCATCTTGGCGCGCACATCCTCGTTCAGACGCCAGGCCGCGATCGCGGCGACGCCAGCGGCGGCGACGTAGGCGGCGTGGATCGATGCCCACGTCCAGGGGTGTTCCCATTCCACCGGGCGATCGAACACCGCGCGTGGCTGCACCGTGCCCACGACGCCGTGGTGAATCAGCACGAACACGATCGCCAGCAGAAACGGCATCCAGTCCTCGTACAGCGTCAGCACGATGATCAGGACGAAGAAGTAGAAGTGCATCTCGATCAAGCCGCCAGACGCGTGGATGAACAGCGCCGCGGCGCTGAGCAGACCCAGCGACGCGGACGCCATGCGCAGCTTTCGCGAGAGCCGCGGCGCCGCGCCGAGCGCCGCGAGCACGCCGATGCCGAAGCCCGCATCGACGGAGTGAACGACCGTCGTGTGTCCCCCGGCGATCGAGAAGATCGGGACCAGCAGCACGTTGATCCACAGCAGGGCCATGATGCCGGCGTGGCGTGGCGCCCACTCCTCAGACGGCAGCGAGCCACCCCGCGGCAACCACTTGCGCACGGCCAAAACTGCGCTGCGTGCCGTCAGGGGATGAGCCTCCTCGGCCCGTCGGAGGGGAGCGACGGTGGCATGTGACCCGTCAGCCGGCATGCGCAGCCGTTCCAAACAGAGCGCTGACGACGATGAGGGCGAGCAGGATCGGCGCCATCCTTGCGACGAGTGCTCGCGTGAGCGACGCACGTGCCGAGAAGACGACGCTCAGCACGGCGATCACCGCGACGCACTCGCCGATCGTCTCCACGAGATCGGCCGACCCGATCTCCTCCGGAACCCAGGCGGTCGGTGCGATTGGAACACCGGCGGTTCGCGAGACAACCCACAGCGCGACGATCGCCAGCTCGAAGCCACAGCCGAGCAGCATCACCCTTCTCGACGGCTTGCGCAGGAGCAGCGCCGCCCAGGCGAACTGTGCGGCCGCCAGCGAGCAGAACACCAGCGTGTACAGCGGGAACTCCGCGAAGTGATCGACGGCCGCTCCAACGTGGATCAGCCCGCCGACGAACACCAGCGCGGCCGCGAGAACGAGAACCGTCTCGGTCGTCGTATACGGAATCGGTCGGTCCTGCGCGTCGGCGGGTGTGTGGCGGGTGACGCCCGTGATCCGTCGCAGAGCTACCGAGGACATCGCTGAGTATCGACACTCCCCGAGCGCAACTTGACCGGCTGAGCACGGCCTTCGGACGGCGCGCGCCCGTGCTCACTCCAGGTCGATGCGCTCCAGCTCGAGCACCGGGCACTCCGGTGGATCCTTCCCGCGCTGCGAGCTGCGCGGCTCTCACCCCACCGAAGCGCTGCGGACGGTGTGACCCGCCGCCTCCCGGTCCTTGCTGCAAGGCCGCCCACCAGCACAACGCGAAGGCGTCAGTTCTTCATCGCGTCCCTCTGGCGGCTAAACCCGACCGGTGTCCCGTCGGTAGGCCCAGACGGCAGCGGTCGTGAGGATCACGGTCCAGGCGGCCAAGGTGATCCAGCCGCGCGCGCTCCAACCTTGGCCGTCGAGCGCGACGTTGCGTGCCTGAACGAGCCACCAGGAGGGGAGGAACTGACCGAACGTATGGAGGAAGCCGCTGGTGATCGCGAACCAGGTACCGCTTAGGAAGGCGAGAACGGACACCAGGCCGCCGATCAATGGGCCCACGGCGTCGGTGTTGACGAGATGGCCGACGAGGACGCCGAGCGCGGCGAATGGCAGCAGCCCAACCACGATCAGACCGGTCATCGCCAGCCAGCGCCCGGCCGGCAGGTGGACGCCCAGCATGGCGCCCGATATGTAGAGCAGGAGCAGGCTGAGCAGCGCCATCGTGTAGCCGGTGAGCACCTTGGCGCGGAAGTAGGCGCGGGCGGACAGCGGGCTGATGCGCAGCTGCCGCGTCCAGCCGACCTGGCGCTCGCCGGCGATGCGCGCTCCGGTGGAGATCATCGACATCATCGTCCCGAACGACGCGAGCGAGACCATGTAATACGCGGCGTAGGTGAGCCCGGTGCCTTGGATGATCTTGTTGTGCTGCGGCGACGCGATCAGCCAGAAGAAGATCAGCGGAAACCCGAGCGAGAAGAACCAGAAGCGACGGTTGCGGAACGTTCTCAGCAGCTCGTAGCGGGCATAGAGAAGTCCGCTCACGGTGGCAGCATCTCCGACTCCTCGACGTCCGGCTCGCCAGTCAACTCCAGGAACGCGGCCTCCAGCCCGGCTCCGACGATCTCGATGTCCTTGGCCTGTGGATGGCGCTCGAGCAGCACCCGAATCGCTTGATCGGAATCCGAGCAGCTGAGGCGCACCGCGTCGCCGTGGCGCTCGGCCGAGACGACGCCGGGGAGTTCGGCGAGCTCCACTGGGTCTATGCCTGACAGGGTCGCGCGGAGGGTCCGTCTACCCACTCGCGCCTTGATCTCGGTTGTCGGACCGTCGGCGACAATCCGTCCATGCGCCATCAGGATCGCGCGGTCGGCGTTGGCGTCTGCCTCCTCGAGGTAGTGCGTGGCGAACAGCACCGTCTTACCGCGGGAAGCAAACTCGCGCATGATGCTCCAGAACTCGCGGCGGCCCTCCACATCCATCGCCACCGTCGGCTCGTCGAGGATGAGCAGGTCGGGGTTGCAGACGATTGCCACGGCGAAACGGACGCGCTGGGTCTGTCCGCCGGAGAGCTTGTGCGTGCGCTGGCTGGCGATATCCCTGAGTCCGGTGAGATCGAGTGTCTGATCAACGTCCATCGGGTCGGGGTACAGCGCGGCCATCATCGCCACGAGCTCCCGCACGGAGAGGTCGCGGATCAGCTCACCGGTCTGGAGCATCGCGCCGACCATGCCTGCATCGACAGCGTCCCGCGGGGAGCGGCCAAAGACCGTCGCGCTGCCGCGGTCGGGCGTGGAGAGACCGAGCATCATGTCGATCGTCGTGGACTTGCCCGCTCCATTTGGGCCGAGCAGAGCTGCGGTCTCTCCGGCAGCGATGAACGTGTCGATGCCACGCACTGCGTGAATCGGTCCACGGGGCGAGGAGAAGGTCTTGCCCAGACCCTGAAGGCGGATACCGCTATCGACTTGGACCGAGGCGTCAACTATCACCGAGGCCAGTATCCCGATTCTCCGTGTAGCTCTCTCGCCGGCATCAGTTAGATCCAAGTAATATCCAAATCTCGATGTTGCGAATCGCGCCGCCGATGGCAGGGCGTCAAGTTTCCAGCTTCTCGTCGGCTTGCCGAGGCAGTAGCGGGATCTGCAGATATCGCCGCTTGGGGTTGCGAGTTGAATAAGGGGACGGACGAAGGCGCGATCGAAGCTGTCTGCGCCGCGGTCGCACTCGGTTGGCAGGTGGCCGAGCTCTATCACGAGCGCGACGCGCCCCGTAGAGGCGCGAGCCCGGGGGCCGCTGGCCTTCGGGACCTGCCAGGGGTCGCTTCGCTCCCGATTGCCGCCGTACAGCAGCTGCGCGGTGAGCAGATCGCCCGGGGGCTCTCGAAGATCGCCAGCCTGGGCAGCGACGACGCACTCGAGAAGCTCGCGGCGGATCTCACCGGGCAGATCGACGGCGCCAGCTTCGACTTTGCTCCCGACGGCGTCCGCGCCACCCACGAAGAGCTGCTGAGGCTTCTGACGGTCAGCGATTTTCGATTTGGCAAGGGGTACAGCCTAGGCCGCACCCTCTACGAGCTGACGAGGGCTAACCAGGACGTCACCGAACTCGAAGCGCACCTCAGCGAGAAGCATCTCAACGGCCTGGTGGCGTGGTGCTATGACCTCAAGTCAGTCCTTCCGGACCATGCGGGGAAAGCTGTGGGCGATTCTCTACGGCGGTGGCGGAGCTGGGCGCGCGAGCGGCCGTGGACGGCGCCAGACGGCGCGGACTTCCAGAAAGACCTTCACAGGCAAGGCGAGCGCTGGAGAGCGCTCCTGACGGGTGAGAAGCGTGCCGTGGATCTGCTCACGGCGACCACCTATGTGAAGGCCGGCGAGGCGCTGATCGAAGACGCCGCGCGTGTGGCGGCGGGGTTCGTAAAGCGCTTTTGGCTGGTCATGCTCCTCGCGGTACTGCTGCTAGCCGGGGGGCTCGTCGCGCTCTTCGCCGGGGGTGGCTCGACCGCGAGCCTCTTCGGTGGCATCGCAAGCATCGCCACCAGCCTCGGCATCACGTGGAAGACGGCGACGCCGACCCTCAAGAACGTCGCCGAAACGGTGTGGCAGCCCCTGTGGGAGACGGAGGTAGGCGAAGCGATCGTCCTCGCCGTCACCGACCCGAACGTGCCTCGTGCGCCGGTCACGCCGCCCAGCGCCGCACAGCCGCTCCCGATCGACCGCGCCACGGACCCCCGCATCGCCCGCCGCGCGGCGCGCCAGGTGTGGAAGCGTCTGGACCGCGGGACGCGCAGACAGGCCCTCGCTGGGCGCGGGGGGGCGCGGCGCCTCTACTACCGCTTCGGAGCTCTGTGGCTCGGCGCCGGCCGCGCGCTGTTCCTTCCGCACGACCGGTACATGGCGCAGGTTCAGTCCTCGCTGGAGGCCGGACTCGCCGGAAAGAGCCTCGAAAACGGCGCGACAGGCGGCGACGAACTCTATGCCGCGTTTGGCCCCAACGACCTCGACTGGCTGAGCACGGTGGTGCAGGGCTTGATCACGCGGATCGAGGGAAAGCACCCGTTTAACCCGAAGCCGGCCGAAAAGAAGATCGCGAACGATGCGCGCCTGGTGCTGTTCGGCGATTGGGCGACGGGACTGCCTCGAGCCCGGGCGCTCAGCGGCCGGATCGAAGGGGCTCTGCAAGAGGCGACTGGTCGCCAGCGCCACGTCATCCACCTAGGCGATGTCTATTACTCGGGCCTGCCCGATGAGTACGTGCGTCGGTTTCTCAACTACTGGCCAGTCGGCGAACCCGCCGCGCCGGCGCCGGGTGCGGCCGACGCGGTCGATAACGCCGTCTACTCGTGGAACCTCAATGGCAATCACGACATGTACTCGGGTGGGCACGGCTACTTCGCGCTCGTTAGCGGCAATCCCAGCCTGGGTGTGAGAGCCGCAGGTTTCTCCCACCAGCTTGGCGCGAGCTTCTTTCGCCTATACAACGATCACTGGCAGATCATCGGCTTGGACACGGCGTACGTGGACAACGATCTGGCGCCGGGCCAGCAGCACATGCTCAACCAGTGGGTCACCAAAAACCCGAATCTCAGGACGATCTTGCTATCTCACCACCAACTCGGCAGCTCCCGCGAGCAGCGACACGTCAGCCGAGGCATCTTCGAACAAACGCAGAAAGTGCGCGAACCAACACAAGGGAGCAAGTACCCCATCGCTGCGTGGTTCTGGGGCCACGAGCACCGCTGCTTTCACTTCGAGCCCTACAAGGGTGTGCAGGTGCCCTTCTGCCTAGGCAACGGCGGTGTGCCGGAACTGCTCTCGCCCGACTTCACGCTGCTCGCGCTGAAGGATGACGTGGCCCGCGTGATCGGCAACCTCGTGAGGATCGTCAACCCGGTTCGGTGGAAAATGCCGCCGCCGAAGGTGAGCTGGAAGCCGAAGAAGCCATCGGTGGACCCGCAGCGTCTTCGTTGGGAACAGTTCGGACACGTGGTCCTCGACTTCGAGGGCTCTAGTTGCACCGCCGAGTACCGCGGGGAAGGATGCAGTGAGGACGGTCGGGGCGAAGTGCATAGCTTCACGCTTTCCTAGTCCTGGGCCTGGGAGGTTGCTCGCGCTCTAGATGGAGCGTCGAAAGCACGCCTCCTCTACCTCGTAGGCGACCTGGACGTCATCGGTAGGCCCCGTGAGCGATCTGGTCCTCGTTCGGCCATCGCACGTCCATCCCAAGAGTTCATAGAAACGACGTGCCCGCTCATTGCTCGCGAGCACCCAAAGCACCGCCGCGGTGACCTCGATCGCCACGAGGAAGTCGACCGCCGAGCGCATCAAGGCGCGGCCCACGCCGGCAGACCATCGATCGGGGCGCACGTAGATCGCGTAGATCTCGCCGTCGCCAGCCGAAGCTTGCTCATCACGGCTGGGTCCCGCGCTGACGAAGCCCACGATCGTCTCGCGCTCAACCGCGACATACACGCGCCGCTGAGCTTCGTTATCTCCGCCGAGCAGTCTTTCGCGCCACATTTGCTCGCGTTTGGAGATCGACAGGTCGGCAATCAGGTTGTCGGCAAGCAGCCCCCGGTAGCCGACCCGCCACGATTCCACATGCACGCGTGCGATGGCTTCGGCGTCAACCGCGCGGGCAGCGCGAGTCTCGATTCCGACCACTAAGGCGGAGGCTAGCTGCGACGGACCCGCTGCGCCACTGCGTGCAGGTTGATTGTCGCGGACTGCTCCGCACGCGCATGACTGGCGCCGCGACGACAGGCAGCTCGTCAGTGGAAGTGATGGCGAGTTTGACTGAACGTTCCCTTGCCGAACGCGAGCACCTTCGCGGGCGCGACGGCGTACACGAGCGCGACGCCGTGGTCATGGTGGAATCCGTCTTCGCCGACTTCGTACTTCCAACGGCCGTCCCACTTCCGCGCCCATGCGTCCGCGAGCTCGTGCAGGCGGCGTTCGTCGCTCACCGGCTGTGCGCGGCCCTCGACCACGATGTCCACGCCGTCTTGCCAGTCGTTGGCGCCAGTCGTCAGCACGACTTGCGGGTTGGACGCGACGTTGTGCGCCTTCTGCTCGGTCGGCCCGGTGCAGAAATACAGCACGTCGTCGAGCCACACGGCGACCAGCGGCGTGACATGCGGGCGCCCATCGGTGCGAACGGTCGAGATCCAGAACAGCTCGGCGGCCTCGAGCGCACGGCGCGTGTCCTCCCAACCGATCGGAGACGCGTCCGGTTCGCTGAAGCGGCTGTCCAGTTCTGTCGTCGGTGTGCTCATCGCATGCTCCCTCCTCACGTGACAGGGGTATCTCCATTGGACCTGCGCGCGTCTCGAAACTAATCGACTCCGCCTTCCTCGGGCGCCCCAATGCTCGGAGTGGCTAGATCGGAGGGCTCGATGCGTCTGGCGTCACGGACTTATTGATGCGCTGATGCACTAGCATCATGCGCAAATGCGGACAACCTTGAACATCGATGAGGACGTAGTCTCAGCTGCGCGTGAGCTCGCCGCCGGCGAGCACCGTTCGCTCGGCTCTGTGATCTCCGAGCTCGCCCGCCGAGGGCTGACGCCCGCTCGGGTCGAGGCCGACGACGGGCTGCCGGTGATCCGCGTGCCGGCAGGTACGCCGCCAATCACGCCGGAGATGGTTCGGCGAGCACTCGACGAGGACTGACGTTCCTCCATGGCACTGCTGGACGTCAACGCGCTCGTGGCGCTGGCGTGGGACTCGCACGTGCATCACGCGCAGATGCGCGCCTGGTTCGCTGCCAACAGCGCAGCGGGATGGGCGACCTGTCCGATCACAGAGAGCGGTTTCGTGCGTGTGTCTTCTAACCCGAAGGCGCTGCCGAGCGTGATCGGCGTCGCAGCAGCGCGGGGGGTGCTCTCGGGACTCCGCGCGAGCCCCGGCCATGGCTTCCTTACCGATGATGTTTCGGCGAACGACAGCGACGTGCCCGCAATCACCGGCTACCGGCAGGTCACCGACGCACACCTGCTGACACTCGCCCGCCGCAGCGGCATGCGCCTGGTCACCTTCGATGCGAGCATCCTGGCGATGAGCGACGGACACGACATCGAGGTGCTGACCACACTGCGAGGCGGAGCGGGCTGAGAGGTGCTCTCATCCCAACCACGGGCTCTGCGCCGTGGTTGGGGTTGACTTCGTTCAGTGGAGCTAACCGGGTTGCAGGAACTTCTGACGATGAATGCCTGAGCGCAGAGCTAGCACGGGGACCGGCCAGTCGAATCGGCGGCACGGCGCTCCGGCCGACGCCGCTACCTCCTATACGGCTCTACGACCGGGCGATCTCAACGCGTGCCTCAGCGGCCACGGCACGAACGTCCACACCGCACGGAAGAACCGACCCGTCGTTGCCCGCATCGATTTCGCTATTCGTGGTGACGCCAGCGCTGCTTGTAATACTCAATCGCTTCCAGAGGGTTCGCGCAATACTCGTCTTTGGTTGACGCGTCGGTAGAGCCGTTGCTCGGAGCCCTTTGGGGAGCACCGCCGCGTTCTTTCTGATGCGCTGAGCAACGCGCCGCTGCTCCTACTCCAGGGCCGCACGGATGGTGGCGCTCGACGTCCGCGGGTTTGCCTGCTCCACGGGAATGCCACTTTGAATGAGCACGACGGCCACGGCGACCAGCCAGATCAAGAGAGCGAGGATCGGCACGAACGCGATCGATCCGAGCAGGACGACGGCGACGGCCCAACTCAGGCGCAACATCCCCACGCCGAAGACACCAGCTGAGCGCGCTTGAGCGCTCACGCTTACGATGCTCACAGAGGCGGCGAACATGCCGGCGATGCCCACCATGGCGAATCCGAGGTCGTTTCCGAGACGCAGCACATCGGCACTTGGAATTGGCTGTGAGTAGAGCAACGAACTTCCCGCGGTACTGGCCATCACGACGCCCCCGCAAGCGATGCACGCCGACGCCACGCCGGCGGCAACGACGGGAAGTGGGCTGAGCCGACGGTCGCTGGCTGCGACGATCCTCGTCCAGAGATGGGTCAGGAACGTCATCAGCGCCAGGGCCGCCAACACCAAGAGCACGCCCGTCGCGAGGTGCCGCGCCTGCTCTCCGTGTGACGCGTACGCCGCCAGCCACTCTCTGTCAGACGCAGTGTTGCTGGGTGCCGTGCTGACGGTGACGCTCGCGATGAAAAGCACTACGAAGGCTATCCCCATGAGTGGTGCGCGCCGACTCCAGCGATTTGTCATCTGCTCCTCCTCGAATTTGATTGCGTTGAGTGAAAGAAGAGCTGGCGCACACGATGCGGTTAACCGCCCGATGCGCAGGCGGTCAGACCGTAGGGGTGGGCCAGCGGTACGAAGTCTGCGAAGCCGGCACCACCGGCTAGCAACGACGGGTTCCGCTTGATCCTGGTGAGGTCCGTTTGGGCGGCAGCGAGCATGTTCGAGACAGCAGGCTGTTCACCAGACGGTGCGCCAAGCGCACGCAGTCCGTCGATCTGACTCTGGATCTCCGGTGCAAACGTCGCTGCCACGAAGCTCGCGATCTGCGTCTTCGTGGGTTTGCTGCCGAGGGCTTTCTCGGCACTGGCAAGTCTGCGGTTGCCCTGCTCGCAGATCGCATTGCCCTTTGCGAGGAACTGTGGCTTTGAGAGCGAGATGGGGGTAGCGGTCGAGCTGGTCGTCGAGCTCTTGCTACTGCTGCCGCAACCGACCGCGGCCAGCCCGAGGACCAACGTCGCGACGACCGCGGCGAGTCCTAGCGGCCGCCAGGGCCGATGGGCGGCGGTGCTTGCCAAGGGGTACTTGAGAGGAAGGCGGTCGAGCACGGATTAGCCCTTTCTGACGGCGAGATGTACGTACATAGCCGGCAACCGTAAGTGGGCCGGCGCGTCGTGTCATCGGTCTCGCGGCCGATTCTGGCTCGGTCGCGAGGACGATCTAGAGGCCCGTCGCATCCTCCTCGAGGATGAGGCTGAATCGTCGCCAATGAGGACGCCGACGGCGGCCTCGTGGCGCTAGTTTGCGGGCATGCTGTTCCCCGCGCGAAGTGTGCCCGCTCGGATCGGCGCCTTCGATTGGGTGCGGCTGGACGAGCTGGTCGGGTTGCTGCTGCTCATCGAGATCGAGCTGCAGGTGTGGTTGAGCCCCAATTTCCAGCATCGGCTGCCGGCGGCACTCGGCGGCGTCGCTCTGTCGGCGGTGGTGGCAGTGCGCCGTCGCTGGCCGTTGGCGGCCTTGCTCGTCGGAGTCGGCGCGGTGGCGCTCCAAGCCGCGTTCGGCGGGCGCCTCACTGAGCATGCGATCGGGGCAATCCCGGCGGGCATCCTGGTCTTCTACGGTGCGGGCGCCTTCCTTTCACCCCGGCGCGCTCGAGTGGCGCTCGGAACAGGCGTGACGGTGCTGTGGATCGACGTCCTCATCACTACCCCGACGTTCGCGGAATTCTTCTTCACGGGGCTGGTGCTCGGTCTGCTGCCGTGGACGGTCGGGCGGATACTGCGCGAGCGGGGCGCTCGCGAGAACGCCTCGCGGGAAAGCGCCGAGCAGCTAGACGCCGAGCGCGAGCAGCGCGCCATCGCGGCGGCCTTCAACGAGCGTGCGCGAATCGCTCGCGAGCTGCACGACGTGATTGCGCACAGCGTCTCGGTGATGGTGATCCAGGCCGGCGGTGCGCGCATGGTGATGGACACAGATCCAGAGCGTTCGGAAGCCTCCTTGCGATCGGTCGAGCGCGCCGGCCGTGACGCGCTCGCGGAGATGCGTCGGCTGCTGGGCGTGCTCGACAGCGGCGAGGACGCTCGCGCCCTAGCGCCACAGCCCGGGCTCGCGGACATCGACGCGCTCCTCGCGCGCACCCGGACCGCGGGCCTGCACACCATCATGCGCATCGAGGGCGAGCCGACGATCGTCTCGCCGACGCTTGACCTGTGCGCCTATCGGATCGTTCAGGAGGCGCTGACCAACGCAATAAAGCACGCCGGACCGGCGCGGGTCACAGTGCGGCTGAACTGGACGCGCGACGCGCTTGAACTGCATATCTCAGACGACGGGCGAGGCCCAGCTGCGGTCAACTCGACGTCCGGTGGACACGGCATCGCCGGCATGCGCGAACGCACCGGCCTGCACGGCGGAGAGCTCGTAGCGGGTGCCGGCAGTGACGGCGGATTTGCCGTGCGGGCGCGACTACCGCTCACACCGGAGCTGCTCTCGTGAAAGACCTGCGCAACCGCGTCGCCGGTCTCGATGCCAGGCACCTCGATGCGATCCTCGCCCTCGCGCTCATAGCTGAGATCGAGCTTGAGACGTGGCTGGGTCACGGGATCTCGCAGTCGCACCGGCTGGCCGCGACTCTCGTGGCAGTCCTGTACGCGGCTCCGATCGCGGTCCGGCGACGCTGGCCCGCAGCCGCGTTGCTGTGCTGCTCGACGGTCGCTCTCACTCAGGCGCTGTTGGGCGGAAGCCTCACCGCGAACGGCGTTCTGCTTGCTCCGATCGTGCTTGCCTACTCCGTCGGCGCATGGCTCGATCTGCGACGCGGCTTGGTCGCGACGATCTTCGCAGCGGGCGCGTTCGGTGGCTTCGTGCTTGCCTCAGAACCGAACCTCAGCTCGCCTGGCAAAATCGTCGACGACTTGGTCTTCGCCTGCGTGCTGTGCGCCACCCCCTGGTTCGTTGGTCGCCTGGTGGCCGAGCGTAGTCGCCGGGCAGCCGCGTTCGCCGGGTTGGCCGTGCAGGCTGCGGCCCAGCACGACGAGAGCGAGCGTGCCGCGATCGCGCTTGAGCGTGCGCGCATCGGGCGCGAGTTGCAGGACATCATCGCCCACAGCGTCAGCGCAATGGTGATCCAGGCAGGCGGCGCGCGACTGATGCTGCGCAGTGAACCCGCACGGGCACGCGACTCGATCCTCGCCGTGGAGGAGACCGGCCGCGAGGCTCTCGCCGACCTGCGCCGCCTGCTCGGCATGCTGCGCAAGGACGACGACGCGCGTGCACTGGCTCCGCAACCCGGGCTCGACCAGCTTGCGATGCTCCTGCGCGCAACCCGCGACGCCGGCGTCGAGTGCGATCTGCGGTGCGAGGGCCAGCCGATCGACCTGACTCCAGGCATCGACCTCGTCGGCTACCGCGTAGTCGAGGCTGCGCTCGCCAGCGCCGCCCGGCACCACAGTCGCCGCGCCGGCGTGATCGTTCGCTACCTGCCAAAGCAGCTCGAGCTCGAGATTCGCGGCGACACCACGATGAGCGACCTCGACGCCGAGTTGCCGGGCCTTGAGGAGCGCGTCGCACTGTATGACGGCAGCCTGCGAGCGCTGGACGGGGGCGATGACGGGTTCGTGTTGCATGCCCTGCTGCCGCTGCGGGCAGCGGTGCCCACATGAGCATCTCCATCATGATCGCCGACGACCAGGCGCTCGTGCGGGCCGGCTTTCGCATGATCCTCGAAGGGGCGGAGGACATGCGCGTGGTCGCCGAGGCCAAGGACGGCGTGGAAGCAGTCGAGGCCACGCGGCGCACGCACCCGGAGATCGTGTTGATGGACATCCGCATGCCGACGATGGACGGCTTGGAGGCGACACGGCTGATCGTCTCAGCCGCCGATCGCCCGCCGCGCGTGCTGATGCTGACGACTTTCGACCTCGATGAGTACGTCTTCGATGCGCTGCAAGCTGGCGCAAGCGGCTTCCTGCTCAAGGACGTTCCGCCAGAGCAACTCGTAGCTGGAATCCGGATCGTCGCCGCAGGCGATTCGCTGCTTTCGCCATCGATCACCCGACGACTGATCGAGTCCTTCGTCCGCGACCATCCGCGAGCAGCTCGCCCTGTGCCCGAGCTCGCAGAGCTGACCGCACGCGAGCTTGAGATCCTCGGCCTCGTCGCCCGCGGTCTTTCAAACGCTGAGATAGCCGAGCAACTCGTCGTGTCGAGCACGACCGTCAAGACGCACGTAGCACGTGTGCTCTCCAAGCTCGGCCTGCGAGACCGCGTCCAAGCGGTCGTGCTCGCCTACGAGAGCGGCATCGTCAAGCTGGGCGATGCTCACGCGCCCTAGCGCCTCGCGTCCCCACATGGAGTTCCACACGCCGAGAGCCTCAATGCCGGCCCCCATGGTCGCCACTCAACAGCACCCAGCGCGAGTGTTCCTCGACGCCCGTCCGGAGTGAGGTCCGTGTGTGTGTCGGCGAGCTGCCGGCGCTCTCGATAGCCGTGAGCGCGTGCGTTTCGGGCACTTTCGAGCTTAAGTGCCTGAGTTTGAGGCACTCGCGACCGGCGTCAACGGGAAGTCTTGGCGCTGCCAAAAGACGTTAATTTCCAGGACATTTGTGTTGCTCGCTTGGTTACCTTTTTCCTCAGGGCCAGGCGGTCATCGCGACGACAAAATCCCTGCAAATGGCGATTTCCGCACCGGCCTAGTTTTGTGCAGCGCCCCACCGTCAGAAACACCCCCGAGCAGAAAAGCCCTGCAAACGGGGGCCTTATGGAGCCAACCGGGATCGAACCGGTGACCTCCTGCTTGCAAAACGCCCGCTCCCCTACCTGAACCCTCTCCGGAAGTTGACGATTTGCAGGGACTTGACACGACCGTTCGAAATCAAAGATCGAAGCGGATGCCCTCGGATTACCGGCGATTTTCGTCGTTTCAGGCACTTTCGGCGGCGAGTGCCTCGCCACTCGCTCGCATCCTCCGTGGCGCCGCGACCGAAGCCCTCTAAGGCTGAACTGTCGCGGGTTTCAATGCGACGCCCCGGTGCCGGACCTAGCGTCTTGGCTATCGGTAGATAGGGCCCCCTGTCTGCACGCTCGTCCAGTCCACGCACAGAACGCACGTGGCAGGGTCTCGCTGGTGACGGCAAGGTCGCAGCCCTTCAGACGTGCGGAGTTCATCCGGCGCCACCGGGCGTCGACGGGGTCGGGGCGCTACGAGCGACCTGATGAGTCCACGAACTGGCGCGCGGCTCTCCCCGGAGACAGGTGGACTCGCGCCGTGAGAGGAGTATGAGGATCCAACGGAGGTCAATGGGTCTCCTTGTGAGATGGATGGCGGGGAGACCATCGTCAGGCCACAAAAAGAGCCTGCAAAATCCGGGTTTATGCGGGTGTGTCGTTGTCCTGCCACGGTGCACTCCGAGGGTGTTCAGCCACCGCTGGGACGCCCACCTCAGACGGGCCTTCCACCACGCAGCACACGGTAGTTCCCGTGGCCCTCGTGAAGGTCTGGGTGGGCGTGAACACAAGTGGTAGTGACTGGTACTCTCTCAAGATGGCGCTGCCGATCCGCCTCAATCAGCTACCTACTCAAGAGGACGTCGAGAGAGGACTGGCGCGGCTCTGCACGCACGCACTGAGGAACTACTGGATCCTTGATCCAAAGGGCGGGCGAGCGCTGCTTGGACTCGATTGCGTTCGCGCGCACCTACCTGGCGACGGCACCGCTGAGAAGGAATACGCCCTCGCGCTGCGCGCTTACCTCGAGGTCGCCGTGCCTCGAGTCGAATCAGGCGCGTACCGAACAATCCTTGAAATCGTTCTCGGCGTCGGTGACGAAGAGTGGAGCGCAAAGGAATGGAGGCGCCAGAAGGCGAAGGCACGTCGTGCGAAGGCCGGTCAGCTGTTTCGGCCGGATGAGGAAGACGGCGATCCCGTGGAGGCGGACACAATCCGCCAGCACCACGAGCCACGGGCCTTGAAGGCTCTCGCAGCGATCTTGATCGAAGACGAGCACGCGGTGCGCGCCGCCACGGCCACCGACTGACGCGGCCCTTCCGCCGTCCCAAGGCACATACTCCGAGGCAGTGGGATATCTTGCCGCGATCTCGTGAGCCAGCCCTGCGACCTCGGAGACTCCGATGAACCCTGACGGTCCAAATCACCTTCAGGGAGAGCATCTTCTGCGTCTAGTGCAGCAAGTACGCAACGAGTTCTTCCTGCGAGCTCCTCGCGACGTCGGCAATGGGTACGAGCAGATCAACTCGGCGCGCGTCGTGACCGTCGAAGTCTACGGTCGACTGTCGGTGGACGCCCAGGTGGCGATCCTCGCGGACGTCATGCGTTCCAACGAGGAGCTCACGTTTGATCGAAACCCGGAGGCGATCTTTGCGACCTCCGACACGCCTCAGACCTTCATCACTGACCTGCTCTGCGAGCTCGTCTATCAGCAACTCATGGATGAGCCACGCGTCGCGTTCGAGGAGGCCGCGCGCGAGGCTCTCGCCGAGTAGCGTCGGCAGGCTAATCCGCCACCGGTAAGGCGTTCGCCATGCAACGAGCTCGATCCGAGAGCTCAGCAACCAGCGGCGGCAGGCAAGGGCTCCCGGCGCTCTGCTGACATCGGGCCCGCGGCGATCGCTCTCTAACTGATCGACAAACCGACTCGCGGGATTCCCGTGAGGCTCAAGTCTTCGACCGCTTGTCTCACGGATCTCCTGCGATGAGGCCATTCATTTCCAGGACCGCAGCTGCAACGCCACCTGGAATCGAGAGCACCGGGACAACGATCGCGGCGATCGTGCCTCCGATTGCCAGGAAGCGCACTGGCACCGCTTTGTCGAAGTCCTTCATCTTGCGTAGCACCGGCTCGGGGATCCGGTCGCGCACTGCACCGAGGGCTCGTTCCATCTCATCGCGACTAGCCTCGTAGACCTTTGCGCCAGCATGAGTGAAAGCCTCCACTACTCTTCGCAGGTCTCTCAACGAGATGAGCGATTCCGTAGTCACAAATGCCCACTCGTCGGCCAAGACGGCCGCTAGAGGCTCTTCCTCGTTGGCAAGGAGCACCGCGAGCGTGTTGCGATTCTCCGCCGGAAGGTCAGTGCGCGCGAGAGACTCCTCGTAGGAGTAAAGGCGGAGCTCGTTCCTCTGTACCGCTTTGCGCACCTCGTCGATTCGGCGGGGTGTCGGCTCGCCATATGATGCGAACAGAAATGGCGCGCCGGGGTCGTCGAGAAGCCTGTAGAGCGCGGCGGAGACGACCAAGAACGGGCGCAGCTCGGGATCAGAGATCCAGTCGAGGCCCTCGTCCGTGAAGACGACAGAGGTATCGAGCATTACCCGAGTCTGATCGAGCGCCTCGGCCACATTAGGGATCTATCCGATCTGCCCGACGCAGTCAAGAGCTTGACGACTGGGACTCCTGGTGGGCGGCGATCGCCATTAGCGATGGCAGGCGAATCGCTGAAATGCCGCGACGCCAGAGTCTGGCGCAAGAGGAAGCATGGTGCCAGCGGCGATCATCCGTGCCGCAGGCGTAGGGTTCGGCAATCCCGTACGATTCCGGTCAATGACCAACGGCGACGATAACTAGGGACTATCAGTCTCGCGTGCATGGCCTTCGACACGCAGGACCCCACCTACCAGGACCTCCTCGCACGCGTGCTCGAATCCGACGCGCGCGTTGTCCCTTCGTGGGCGCCGGTATCAGCGCGTACGGCGAGCCGGCGCAGCGCCTTCCGCTTTGGCATGAACTCCTCGATCGCCTGACCTCGGAGGGCATCCGCCTCGGACTCATACCCGACGGCGGAGACCGTGTGATCATGGCGGCCCTCGAGGGGCACCGCTACAGCAGCGACTACCGCGGTTTCAGGCACTTCTGGCGATAAGTGCCTGAACGATTGTCAGCGAACCTGGACCGAGTAAGCGGCGGCCCGGGTGACAGCCCGGGCCGCCTTACGATGGCTTGGTTTGGAAGCAGCAGCGCCGCAAGGCGGCAGGCCGGATCCTCCCATCTGCTCCGGCGGACATCAGTCCGTCCGGCAGCGGGCCGATCATTGACTCACAACCTACGTCCATGTGCTCGTGACAGCGGGCGGGCTTGGGTCCGGCTTGGTGGAGGTACAACTTGAAAACAGCTGCGACCGATTTCGCCGCCGGCAGAGATCGCCAGGTTTCATCGCGCGCGCCTGTTACGACCCTGACGTTTGCTGGCCCGCGCGGTCTCGAGACCGCGCGGCGTGATCTCCAAGCTCGCGGTGCGTCCAGTCCGGCGCTGCACTACGAGTCCGCTCGAGAGGAGCTGCCGCCCGACGCGACTGATCTGGGAGGGGCTTGTGCCAAGCTGGTCGCGAAGCTCCTGACTGGAGAGCGGACGCTCGGTCGAGAGTGCTTGCAGCATTGCTGCGGCGTGGCTATCGGTCGGAATCTGCACGGCGAATGGCTCCGGAAGCCGCTCGAGACCCGCCCGCGTCGTGGCGAGCACGGCGAGCAGGTAGCCGCGCATCTCGCGGGAGTGCCCGCGCGTGTCGAACAGCCGCGCGAGCTCGTCGCGCACTGGGTCAAGAATCTCGTGCAGCGCCTGGCTGTCACCGTGCACGAGCGCGTCAGCGACCGTCGATGTGACCACGGACAGCTGAGACTCCCAGTCGGCTGCGTTGGGATCGAGCCGCCGAAGCCATTCAGCAGCTGAGTGCGCGCGCGCCGCCACGGTGCCTCCCGCGGTCCTCTGCGCGGCGCTCATTTCGGCATCCTCCTTGATTGTCGGCTCAAGTGTCAAGTCTAGGCCAATCATTGCAGGACTACGCCGACCTCTTCTGCGAGCTCTACGACACCCTGGACGAGGACGAGGCGCGCGAGCACGCCTACGAATGGCTGCACGACGACAGCTTCGACAGCCTCGCGAAATCGTTCCTGGCGGATGTCCTGAAAGGCCGCACCTCCGAGGCAATACGCACGCGGATTGACAATTGGCCGACGGCCCAGCCGCTGCAAGTCGGGGGCGATCTGCTGGACCGCCGCAGGCTGGCATGCCTGGTAGGACTCGACCGGGCCTTCGCGCATCTGAACCCCGCGTTGCGCCAGCGCGACGAGCGGCTTCCGGAGCCGCTGGTGGAGCTTCAGGCACGGCTCGACGCGACTGGCCGGCTTGACTCGGGTGAGGTCAGCGGCGCCCTGTTGGTGCGAGTCGTTCGTCGCTCGACAACCCACGACAGCGTCACCAGCAAGCGCGACCTGCTGACAAGTGTCGTGCGGGTGCCTGCCCAAACCTGGGAGCGCTGTGAGCTCGTCCGCCCAGGAGAAGGCACAGCGATCCTTCAACACGAGCTCTCGGCCGGACTGCGCGTAGGTTGTGTGCCAGTCATCGCCGACCCGGCCGAGCTTCGCTTCGACGTCGGCGGCCCGAGTGGGCACCGCCGCTACAGGATCTTTCCGGCTGACCGCGCGGTCACGATCCGGCGCATCCCGCAGATCGTGCGGGAGCTTGACGAGGCGGGCGTGGTGCTCGCGCTCGCTCCCGAGCTCACCCTTTCCAGCGCGCTGCTCGACGCATGGGTTCAAGCGCTGCGCGCTCCGGAGCGGGGTTCTACGCGGCTTCGTATGGTGCTCGCGGGCACCGGTCCCGGCCTGGGTCGTGCGTCGAACACGGCGGTTCTGCTGGATGGCCGCACAGGCGCAGTGATTGCGAGGCAAGGAAAGATGTTTCCGTTCGACTTCTCCACTCAGGAGTTGCGGCGCTGGCACCTCGAGGACCGTCTCGGGAGCGAGCCGGCGGCCGAGGACCTGGTGCACGGCCGGAGCCTCGCAGTGATTGACGCGGGCGCGATGCGGATCGCTATTGCGGTCTGCGAGGACGTGGCGCGCCCGCTTGACGTGGGCTGCTCCTTCGTGACCTTGGCGTTTCGCACCTGCTGACGCCTGTGTTCTCCCGACCGCTGCGAGAGCGGCGGTGGGAGCAGACTGGCGCAGCGGTACACGTTCGTGAGACCGGAACGGTGGTAGTAGTGGCGAATAGCCTGGTCATGTCGGAGATCACGGGAATGCCAGGAGGCACGGCGTTGCTGCTGGCTCACGGTCAGGAGGCAATGATCGAGCGAAGCACCGATCCGGCGGAGGTGGCGTGTTTCACGTTGCTGCGTGACGGCACCGTGCGGCCCGGCTGAGTGCAGCATTACGTCGTGCGAGCGACACTGCCGATGCGCGCGGGCCCGTCCTGCGAGGAGGCGATTGCCTCGATTCGCCGTGGGTCGCGCATCGTCAGGTCGACCAGCTCGAGCCGACGGCCACCGTGGAGCTCGCGCAAGAGGCCGCCGATCAGAAAGCACGCAGCGCTGACGCCGACGAACGCCGTCGCAACGGTGCGGCCAGCGAGCATCTCGACTCCGCATCGGTCGCCACTGGCACGCTCCAGCGCGGCGTAAGCGGCGGCTGCGCGCGGCGCGAGCGGCCCACGGTGAGCTGGCGCCTGCCGCCACAGCTCGGCCGAGGACTTGCGGGCGGGCAGGCGCCGGACCGTTATGCCGAGATACCCGTCAGGGCCCGCGCCGAGGCCGGCATCGTAGATCACGGGAAAACCGCTTTCGTCGTAGGAGCGCCGCGTATCCGGGTTATCAACCCCGCCAAGCAACACGAGCGGATCTTGCGACTCGCGCAGCCGACCGCCGAGGTGGCGGCGCTCGATTAGCTGTGTCTGCCAGCCACCACGCTCGAGCGCGCCAGCCACGACACGCGCCTTCGGGGTGCCGAGCTGCTCCGCTCGGTACAGCATCGACGTCGCACGGTTAGCCTCGCTGACTCGGTCGCTGTCCTGTAGCACGAGCGTCCCCGCGGCCGGCGGGTACGGAAGCATGCCAAGCAGCCAGCCATAGGCCTGGCCGAGATGCCCGAGTCCAAGCAGCCACAACGATGAGGGCAGGAGCGCGATCGGCGGCCCTTGCGCATCTTCACCGGTGGCGTCCCGCCCCGGGTCCCAAAGCGAGATCGAGATCTCCCGGTCCCCCGCCACGGCTAGCCCTCGAAACCATTGGAAGATCTCGGACACAGCGAGACTTGCGGCGAGCACGGCCGCTGGGGTCTCGGCAGCAAGGCCTCCGCCCTCGGGTGCGCGCGGGCTCACGGTCGCGATCCAGCCACGCGCAGAAGCTCACACCTGCGGCGCCCCGCCTGCACCACTGGGCAGGGCAGGCGCGCCGAGCACGATCGACGGCACGTTGACGTCAACATGCTCAATCAGATCCCCGCCGAGGTCCGTCACCGCCTCGGACAGACGCTGGCCGCGCATCAACGGCACCTTGCATTCGGAGTCCTGTGCGAGTTGCACGCCGACACCGCCGTGTAGTGCTCGAACCCCGGTATTGACCGCCGTCAACAAGGCGGCCTGACCGTCCGGCTCGCTGCAGGCATCAGCGCCAGCGAGCACCTGCATGCGGTAGGTGAGGAGCAAGTCCTGAGCCTGCTCCAGACTGTCCGCGTCGCCGGCGTCGAGCACGAGCTTGACCACCCTATCCACGCTGTCGGGATCGAGCTGAGCCACCTTAGAGCCAGCTCCGCCTCAGCGCTCGCGCCGCGTCGTCGCCAAAATGGGTGCGCCACCGCCGTGCGCCCTCGTAGATGTGCACGCCAACATGTCGGGGTACGGCGTCGCGCTGGGCGAAGTGCGGGACGATCACGGCAATGTGCCCGCGCTGCGCGATCATCGGGTTCGCGGCGTCGATCGAGCTTTGGCCCACGCCTGAGCCCGGATGTGTGTGGACGTCGCCGATAACGCGCATACCCCGCCGCGAGCAGATCGACCAGAGCTTGGTGAAGGTGTGCCCACGGATGGAGATCGCGCCGTTGAGCGCCTCGGGGTCGATGTCGTCGAAATACACGACGGCGGCAATGCGTCGCGGTCGTCGGTGGGTGCGCGCAAGCAGGAACGCACCGCTCTCGCGTCGGCCTTCGCCGCGCCGCGCAAGCTCTTTCACGAGCCGCCTCCACCGCAGTCGCGGAATGGTTAGCCGGGCCTCACTCTCCTCGCGCACCGGTGTACCCCTTGTCGTTGAGCAGGCTTCGCACGAGACGCAAGTACTGGCTGATGTCCTTGCTGGGGTCCCAGACATGACACGCGTACTTCGTGCGCCGATCGGGGTGTCCGGCGAGTGCCTCCCGGTCCATCGGAATGTACAGCGCGTCCTGACGCCAGCCCGGGTTGAAGGCCATCGTGATGCGCACGTTGCCACCCGGCCAGCGCGCGATCGCGAGCGGTCCGCCAGCTCCAGAGTCCCAAGGCTGGGCGGTGGGAGCCTCCGGATACCCCTCGAGTTGAAAACGCAGCGCGAGCCAATCATTCGCGCCAGGCCGTGGCGGCAGCGCAAGCTCGATCACCGCAAGCGGCCACGTGATCGGCCCCGTGCGCCACCAGCCCCGATCGACGCCGGACGCGTACGCGCCACCAGCGAGGTCGGCAATGAACAACGCATGCGAGTGGTCCGTTCCTTGCGGTCCTGGTGAGGACATCCGCTATCAGCCCTCGAAGCGATGCTTCGGGACGAGCAGAAAGCGCAGCCGCCCCTCTTCTGGCTCGGACAGCGAGCCGATGTGGACGTCCTCAGGAGGGATCGATTCGTCAGGTAGGGCGAGCGTATGTTCGGCGGCATCCTGCGGGTCAAGATCGAACGCGTGCTTGCCGACGGCCCAGCGAAACACGCGCTCGACGCGAGCAGCGGCGCCGAACTCGCGGCTGTATGACTCGTTGTTGAATTCGACCGTGACGAGAAGCCTGTGCCTACGCCCGCGGAAGACATGTGCGCGGTCCTGCACGCCCAATCCCTCCAGGCTGGCGCTCGAGTCGAGAGGCTCCTCGCTGTCCTCGAGCAGAACATGCTCCCCGTCCTGCAACTCGACAGCCGCGCCGAGCGCGCTCTCGGCAAGCGCCTCGACGAGGTCTGGATCGAGCTTCTCTTCTGTGTGGACATATATCCGCATGGCGTTCCTTTCTGACGGTTCGTCAACTATAGCGCAATAGTTGACATTCTGTCCCGCGGCTGAGAGAGGCCAAGTCCGCAAAGAGGTGCGTGGCGAACGCGTGGCGCAGGTCATGGAAGCGAGGTCGCGCGCCTTCTCGGTCCAGACCTGCCACGTGTCCGGCGCGGGAGAGCGCGCTTCGCTGCACTTTGCTCTGGTTTAGCGCGGTGCCGTTACGGGTCGCGAAGACCCAGTCGCCGACCACGTTGGACTTGAACTGCGCGATGAAGCTATGCGATGTCGCAGGCCGCTCGACACTAATACGGCCCAGGACTTCGTGTGTCTGGAGGCTTAGCGTGCCGGCCTCCCCCACGTCGAGTATCGAAGGGCTGCGGGGTATCGGACGCCCGGCTGCGTATTGCTTGGCGGTGCGCCGCTCCCCGTCTCGGGATCGATCTAGGACGCCGGTCAGATCGCGCGCAAGCCGCACAGCGCCCCTGCGAGCGAGGGGGATCAGCCCGTTTCAGGCACTTGATGGCTTTAAGTGCCTGAAATGAAGCACTCTCTCTTAACGCTTCCACCAGGTATTGACGCGGCAGAACACGCGGATTTGCAGGGTATTTGCGATCCTCAGGCTTGATGACCGCTTTCTCCGACGCCAAGCGCCTATGAGGGGTACAAAAGCCCTGCAAACCGGCGGCTTCAGCTCGTCACGACTGGGCTGTCGGCAATCGCTAGTAGCTATGGCAAGACAGAAAAGCCCTGCAAATAAGCCACTTATGGAGCCAACCGGGATCGAACCGGTGACCTCCTGCTTGCAAAGCAGGCGCTCTCCCAGCTGAGCTATGGCCCCTGACCAACCCGAGTGTAAGGGGCGCGACTCGATCGCGGGCAAACGCGTTGCCCGGCTGGCTACTTGTCGAAGTCGAAGTCGCGCGGGGGGCGCTGCTCGAACCACAGGCGATCCTGCTCGGGCGTGTCTCGCAGGAAGTCAGGAGTCTCCTCCAGCACGTCCTCCTCGGGCTCGGGCTCGGCCTCGACGCCCTCGCCCGGAACCTCCCATTCCAGCGAGTCCTCATCGGCGGCGACCTTCGTCTGCTCATCACCGAGCACGCTGGTCATGTCCAACTCGGCCGTCTCGCCCAGCGCACCGGCCTGAGCGGGCTGAGGCGCGGCAGGCTCGCCCGCCGTGCCCGCCGGCTCCTGGTCCGCCTCGTTGGAGTCGGTGGCGGCTGGCGGAGCGGCCACGACAGCTGTATCGGCCGCGGAGCTGGCGGCCTCGCCTGTCGTGGCGTTCTCATCCACGTCGAGTGCCTCGCGCTGCTCGCGCGCGACCTCTCCTGGATCGGCGCCTCGGCGGCGCTTGAGCTCCAGATGCTCGCGGATGGCGTCGTCGAGCAATCCCATGCGCATGCAAACGATACCTAGCCGGCACGGTCGCGTATCGCGACAGTGCCCGCGGGCTAGACTTGCGTGCACGCACTAGCCACGTGATCGCGTGCGTGGGGCTATAGCTCAGTTGGGAGAGCGCCTGGATCGCACCCAGGAGGTCGCCGGTTCGAGTCCGGCTAGCTCCATTCTTCGCCCGGCAACAGGCGCCGGTCGCATGAAGTTGAGAGGAGCCTCCGCGGAAGCTCTATACCCCGAGGACGAGCGCGAGCGCGTCATCGACCGCCCGCAACTCGCTCGCGTCGAGACGCCCTGCTGAGTTCCCCAAGCGCTCGGGGTCGACGACGGTGGTTTGCTCTACCAGCACGCTCGTGGGTGTGTTTTTGAGCGAGATCACCGGTCTGAAGCTCGCCGCTCGAGCGGCGGTAGAGGTAGGTGAGACGAGCACGGTGCTCAGCCCCAGGAACTCATCGGCCTGGACGATCACGGCGTAGCGGGGTCCGCGCTGCTCACGACCACGTGCCTGGCGCGGGGAGGGCAGCCGGAAGACCTCGCCGCGAACCATGGCGGCTAGGTGTAGTTCCCAGCCACGTTCGTCAGGTCGCGTAGGCGAGCACCGGGCGGCCTGTGGCTGAGCGAGCCGTGTGGTCGCCTGAAGTTGTAGTGGCTCAGCCAGCCGGGTAGCGCTGCGGCGCGCTCGGCTGAGCTGC